>DAMDPH010000199.1:0-4830 GCA_032082785.1 Sphingobium sp.
GCTCGCCCCGCCGCCGGCCGACCAGCGCCAGCCGCGCGCGGTGGCGCGCTTCGCGCCCGACCGGCTGGACGATCTGCTGTGGGAAAATGACCTTGTCGCGCACCGTATCTACGGCCCGGCGCTGGAGGCGAAGGAGCCGCCATCCGGCTCGGGCGTCGATACCTGGGCGAAGCGGGTGCCCTGGCCGTTCATGGACCGGCAGCTCAAATTCCCCAATTATCATGTGGATCGTGGCGAGGGTCTCGACTTTTACGATGTCGGGCGCACGCGTGGCAGCGGCGGGCTTGGCATCTGGTACGACAATAAATTGTGGACCAGCCGCAACTATGCCACGCACAAGATCATGGAGACCGGCGGCAAGGTCGCGCGCTTCTCCGTCACCTACAAGCCCTGGCCGGTCGATGTCGTGCGCAAGGTCTGGGAGACGCGCGAATTCGCGCTGCCGCTGGGGTCGCACTTCACGCAAATGCGCTCGACCCTCCAGTCGGACAGCAAGGAGCCGCTGATCGTCGGCATCGGCATCGCCAAGATGAGCAATGCCAATGGCAAGGGCTATGTCACGCGGGACAAGGCCACCGGCCGCATGACCTTCTGGGAATCGGATGACGCCGCCCATGGTTCGCTCGGCTTCGCCATCATGGCGGACCCCAAGATGGTCGTCGACTTCAAGGAAGACGCGCAAAATTACCTGATGCTGGTCAAGGTCGAGCCGGGCAAGCCCTTCACTTACTATATGGGCTCGACCTGGAGCCGGGGTAACGGCCCCCGCACCCGCGCGGATTGGGAAAAGCTGGTCGCCGCGCAGACGCCGGCCTTCTGATCGCCTCCCGCGGCTAGCCGCCGGCCGGTCCGCGCGCTCCTGTGAGTGCCGGGCCGGCCGCTGCGGTAAGCGGGTCAGCGGTCCGGGTCGGCCGGCATCTCGCTCGCTCCACCGCCGCCGACCGGGTCCGCGTCGAAATCCTCCTCCGCGCCGCCACCGCCGGCCCCCGCTCCGCTGCCCTCGACCACGCCCGATCCTTCCGACGGGCGATGGCCGCGATTGTCGCTGCGCCCGTCGGTGCGGACCGGCGGCCCGTCCTGCTTCAGCGGCTCGGGGTCATTGCCGCCGGGCCGTTCCACTTCATAGCTGTCCCGTTCGATCATGATCGGTTCCTTTCACAACGCCAACCATGGCGCGGGGAGAAAGGTTGCAGCGCTCAGCCCAGCGCCACGTCCAGGCAGGTCATGAGGCAAAGGCCCAGCAGCAGGCTGAGCTGCGCGCCCTGCCGCCGATCTTCGCCCAGGCTGGGCGCGATCTGGCTCATCACCACGCTGATCATGGCGCCGGCGGCGATGCACAGCGCCCAGGGCAGGATGCCGGAGAAATGATGGACGAGCGCCGATCCCATCGTCCCGAACACCGGCTCGACCAACCCCGACAGAAGCGCGCCGACAAAGGCCACGCGCGACGAATAGCGCAGCGCCAGCGCGGCGGCGACGGCGAAGCCTTCGGGAATATTCTGAATGCCGATGCCGAGTGCGGTGGCATAGCCTTCGCGCCCCGCATCCTCCGCGAAACTGACGCCGACGGCCAGTCCTTCGGGCGCATTGTGCAGGGTGATGGCAACCACCAGCAGCCAGATGCGGTGCGACGCACGGTCCTGCTCGCTGCCGCCATTGGCAAGCACGCGGTCCATCGACAGGCGGCTGATCAGCATCATCGCCGCCCCGCCGATCAGCACCGAGCCCGCCGCAATGGTGGCGGCCGACCAGCGCCCGGCGCCCTGCCCATCCAATATGTCGAGCGCGGGGACGATGAGCGAGAAAAAGGAGGCGGCGAGCATGACGCCCGCCGCAAACCCCAGCATGAGGTTCTGATATCTGGTGGCGGAGCGGCCTATCCCCAATATGGGCAGGCCGCCCAGCCCTGTCGCCAGCCCTGCAAGCAGGCTGGCGACCGCTCCGGCAAGGACCGGCGAAGCTGCTAGGGTCAATGGCTCGCCGTTTCCCCTTCGCTGCGCCGGGCGAGGAATTTAGTGACCACCAAGGGCATGGTTTCATCCAGGAAAGTGACCATTGCCAGTTCCTCGCGCAGGCTCTGCTCCAGCAGCGGCAGAGCGGTTTCGAAACCGCCCGCCTCCGCCATCGTAATCAGGGCCTTGTAACTGGCTGCCTCAAAATTCTCAAAGGCATAGTTGGCGATGCTGTTCTTGATGATTTCATCGGGCGCCAGCGCATGGGCGAGGGCGGCGACGGTGCCGCCCAGCTTGAGCGCTGCGTCCTTGATGACGGAGGGACTGTCGTTGAGTTCGGCCAGAATGGACTCCAGCCGCTCGATCTGCCGTTCCGTTTCGCCGCGATGGCTGCGCAGCCGCGCCTCCACCTCGGCATAATGGGCGAGATGCTCGATCTGGCGATCCATCAGGCTGAGCGCCTGATTTTCCATCGCGTGCGCGTCGCGCAGCCCGATGATGAAAATATGTCTTACGCTGTCCTGATCCATGCTCATCATCTCCTGCCGATCATTTGCCGGTCTTGGCGAGGGCCTGCGCCTTGGCGTCGTCCATGTCGCTGGCGCCGCCCATATCCTCGTCGCTGAGCCGGCCCGCACCGGGACCACCGCCCAGATCCGCTCCGGTCACCGGACTGGCATTGGGATCGGACTGGAGCCGCGCGGTCATGGCGGAATAATCCTGCATGTCCCGCTCGCCCAATTGCACCGAAGCCTGCCCGTCACCGCCATCGACCGGCAGATTGTCGGTAATGTCGTCCATCTTCTCCCACTGCTCACCACTGTTCCACGGGCCGACCGCATCACCTTCGCCCTGGGAGGCATTGACATAGAGGTTGGCATAGGCGGCGAGGCCCGGCAGCTTGCCCGAAGGAAAATTATCCTTCATCGAATAGAGCGCCTTTTCGAAACTTTTCTGATGCGCGACTTCGCGCGTCATTAGGAAGCCCAGCGCATCCTTGATGCCCGGATCGTCGGTGGCGTTGATGAGCCGCTCATAGATGATCTTGGCGCGGCTTTCGGCGGCGATGTTGGAGCGCAGGTCGCAGCTGGGATCACCCCGGCTGTCGACATAGGCGGCCGTCCATGGCACGCCCGAACTGTTGGTGAGCGCGGGGCCGCCGCCATAGAGGATCGACTGGGTATGGCTGTTGCCGCCCGAATTAAGCGACATATACAGCTCCGCCTCCTCCATCGTGCCTTCGGCCACGGCCGCCTTCGCGCCCTTGTTGAGCATGGCGACGATCGAACCGATCACTTCCAGATGGCTCAGTTCCTCGGTCGCAATGTCGAGCAGCATATCCTTGCGGCCGGGATCATCCTCGCTCAGCCCCTGGGTGAAATAGCGCATCGCCGCGGCCAGCTCGCCATCGGGTCCGCCAAATTGCTCCAGCAGGAAGGATGCGAGCACCGGATTGGGCTCCGATACGCGGACGGTATATTGCAACCGCTTGTTATGCATGAACATGGCTGGGCCTCCTCGAAGCAGGAAATGGGGTAGGTCGTCGCCGCAGAGGCGGCCCGCCACTGCGGCCGGGCCATGATCTGGTCCGGCGCCTGTCCCGGGGCGGTCCTCCACTGCGATGCGTCTGTCGGGAAGGGCTGAGAGGGGGCATCTGTTCCGCTGCAGCGGACGGGCCGATAACCCAGTATATCCTCAGCTTATCCGCGCCTGTCAGCGTGACGGACCGATGCTCCCGTCCAGCGCCTTGGCCTCTTCGCGATGATGGGTGATCACCGGCACCATGGCGGCGGCCAGCTGCTTGAGGGCGGGATAATCACCCTTGTTCGCATAGCTGCTATGGAGGTTGAACGCCTCGTCATGGGCAGCGGCCTGCTGGCCGATATAGACAGCGTCGAACTCGGCGTCCGCCGCGCTTTGCAGGTTGGACAGCATCGCCTTGCGCCGCGCGTCGATATTCTGCGGGATGGCGATGTTGACGGGATTGTCGGCGACGAACTGGCGCAGCTTGGCGCTGCTCTTGCGATGGTCCTCGATCATCTGCCGTGCGAACGCCTTAACCCGCTCGTCCCGCCCGCGCGCCAGCGCCATTTCCCCGGCTTCTATTTCATACATGTCGCTGATCGCGGCCTGCGGAATGTAGAAGGTGGTGGTGACGGCATCCTGCGGGCTGGAGACGCCCTCCGGCTTCACGCCCTCATACTGTTTCGCGACCGTGGCGCTGCCATTGGCGGTGGGCTCGTCATCGTCAACGCCGCTGGTCTGGCTGCACGCGCCGAGCGCCAGCGCAGTGGCGGCAAGGAGGCTGAAGGACAGCGCGCGGGTCATGGCTGAGTCCCCGCGCCGCCGGTTCCGGGCGCGCCGACGCCGGGCATCTCATTGGCGCCGCCCATATTGCCGGCGGCATTCACGGCGTCGCTCTGATCCGTGCCGCCGGGCACGCGCCCATCCTCCTTCTGCGCGGCCGGGCTGCATCCGGCGAGCATCAGGCCAAGGCCGAGGGCGAAAGGCAGCGACCGGCTCATCGGGCCTGATCCTTCGCATGATCCTGCTCCGCCGGCTCGCTGTCGGCGGGGCGCGGGCTGCCTTCATTGGGGGGCGGCAGGTCGGCAGGCCCTTCGGCCGGCTGGTCGGTCGACTGACCGCCATCCTTGACGTCGTTCATGGCGCAATCCTTCTGGCTCTGATCAGCCAACAACCCTCCGCCGTGCGAAACGATCAGCCCTTAGCCACTGATCGACGTTAGATGCGGGGTGGGTTGTCCGCCCGATGGCAATGCTTCCTCACCCCCGCCGCCGCGTGGCGAGCAGGGCGCCGCCGGCGGCGATCGCCCCTGCGGCTGCGATGGCGCTCCAGCCGAGGCGGCGCTGTGGCGGCG
>DAMDPH010000200.1:0-4758 GCA_032082785.1 Sphingobium sp.
GCCCTGCGGCGGACGGGGGCGATTGCCCCAATTGCGATCGGGTCGAGAGGGTCGGCCGGGCCGCGCATCCTGCCCATTGGGCCGCTGGCCCCGCCACTGGTCACGCCGTCCATCCCCGTCGCGGTCCCGCGCATGGGCGCGCCGATCGGCACGGCGCGTCTCCCAATAGCGGCGCTGTCCGTCGGTCCAGCGATGGCGCCGGCCGCCATTGTCATAGACATAATAGCCGGTGCCCGGATAATAAAAGCCGTCATACCAGCCCCTGTAGGCGCCGGGATAATAGCTGGGTCCATAATAGGGATCATAATAGCCGCCGCCATAATAGCCGGTTCCCACGCTTACCCCACCATAGCCATAGCCATCGTCATAGGCGCAGCCGCCCAGTGCCATCGCACTGGCCAAACCAATCATGGCCAGCATTTTCTGCCGGACGCCTGTCATCGCCTTTCTCCTCATCATCCTTATATAGGCTTTATTAACACAGCCAGCTTGAATTGGTTGTGAATGGATCGCGGGCACATCCGTTGCAAGATGCGTCATCCGGTCGCCAACGCTGCCCGCCGTGCCTGTTCAGACATCGGCCATGCCCTCCAGCTCCCGGTCCTCCTGCCCCAGGGCGACGAACTGGTCGAGCAGCCAGGACGCCGCCGGACCGGGCGGCGCGTCGCGGCGCCAGATGCCGGCAAAGCGGTAGGTGCCGCCGCTATGGTCGGGCATGGCGAGCCGCACCAGCGTGCCCGCGACCAGATCCGGCTCGATCATCGGCAGCGGCATATTGCCCCAGCCCACCCCTTCGCGCAGCAGCGCATGTTTCGCGCTGAGATCGGCAAGCCGCCATGTCTTGGGACTGCCCACGGCAAAGTCGCGCCCGTCGGTGAAGCGGGACCGGTCGGTCAGCACGAGCTGCGTATAATCGCGCCCCGCGCCGGGCAGGATCGCCTCCATGCGCCCCAGCGGATGGTCGGGCGCGGCGACCGGCACCATCGGCACCGATCCCGCCATCCGGCTTTCAATCCCCTCCACCCCGGCAAAGAGCGGCCCCGACACGCCGACCGCCGCCACCCGGTCCAGCACCATGGCCGTCACCGCGCCCAGCGCCTCGACATGCAGGCGCAGCTGCACCGTGGGATATTCGCGGGCAAAAGCGCGGAGGACGCAGCCCAGCCGCTCGGCCGGCAGCATCACGTCCACGGCCAGATTGACCTCCGCCTCCAGCCCGTCGAGCAGCCCCTTCACCTTGGCGCGCAGCCCGTCCATGCCATGGGCGATGCTGCGCGTTTCCGCGAGCAGCGCGCGCCCCGCAACCGTCAGCTGCGGCTTGCGCGTGCCTTCGCGGTCGAACAGGCTCAGTCCCAGCTGCGCCTCCAGATTGGCGATGCCATAGCTAATGACCGACACCGCGCGGTTGAGCTTGCGGGCGGCGGCGGCGAAACTGCCGGTGTCGACGATGGTGAGGAAGATGCGCAGCTGATCGAAAGTGGGCGTACCCGGGTTGTTCACTATTCCATTTCCTCGAACATTTCGTCGCCTTTTATCTGTATGAACAAGAAAGCACGCAAGCGCTAAATCCGTCTCCAACAGGACGGCGCCATGGTCGGCACCGCCCCTCAGGAGACAGGCAATGATCGAACTTCGTCCCTTTTCGACCCTCGGCGGTGCCAATCATGGCTGGCTGGATGCCAAGCATCATTTTTCCTTCGCCGGCTATCATGATCCCGCCCGCATGCACTGGGGCAATCTGCGCGTCTGGAACGATGATATCATCGCGCCCCAGACCGGCTTCCCGCCCCACCCCCATCGCGACATGGAAATCATCACCTATGTCCGCGAAGGCGCGATCACACATGAGGATAATCTGGGCAACAAGGGCCGGACCGAAGCCGGCGACGTGCAGGTGATGAGCGCGGGCACCGGCATCCGCCATTCGGAATATAATCTGGAGGATGTCTCGACGAAGATCTTCCAGATCTGGATCCTGCCGACCCGCGACGGCGAAGCGCCGAGCTGGGGCGCGCGGCCTTTTCCCAAAGGCGAGCGGGCCGGGCAGTTCGTCACGCTCGCATCGGGCTATGGCGACGCGGACGCGCTGCCGATCCGCACCGATGCGAAGGTGGTGGCGGCGACGCTGAAGGCGGGCGAGAGCGCGGACTATCCGATCGGCCGCGACCGCAAGGCCTATCTCGTGCCGGCGACCGGCGCGGTGCGGATCGACGATGTGCAGGTCAACGCCCGCGACGGCGCCGCGATCAGCGACATGGAGCTGATCCGCGTCACCGCAATCGAGGATAGCGAGATCGTCCTGGTCGATGCGGCCTGACGGTTGGAGGGCGCGGCCCCGTGCCGCGCCCTTTTCAACTTTATCGAATGTTATGCGCGATTTTATCCTTCTGATCCGAAGCGCCTCCCCGCGCTAGAAGGGCATCACACCAAGACAAAGGAGGTCCCGCCATGCTGAACATCGCCACGCCGCGCCTCAGCCCTGCCGAATGGCAGGATGTGCGGGCCACCCTCACCGCCATGGCCGATTGCGGCTGCACCCCGCCGCCGCCCGCCGGATCGTTGCGTGCCCGGCTTGCGCGCGCGGCCGATGCGCTGATCGGCGGCAAGGCGGCGGTCCGGTCCGAACTGCCGGCGCGGCTGCATGTGGTGCGCGACTTCCTCTGCGAAAGCGGCCGCAGCCGCCGGATCGCCGATCATTATCTCGACGCGCTCACCGCGCAGGGTTTCAGCCGCGCGCAGATCGATGCGCTGGCCCTGCTCGGCGCCTGATCTCTTCCCCCTCTCCCTTCCGAAAGGATCATCCCATGTCCATCCGCACTTCCGATATTGACGGCGTCGACCTGGTCGTCCTGCCCCCCGTCCGCGATCTGGGCGACGGCTTCTCCGTGCGCCGCGCCCTGCCGTCGGCGCATCGGCGGATGGTCGGCCCTTTCATCTTCTTCGACCAGATGGGCGAGGCGACCTTCAACAGCGGCGAAGGACTGGATGTGCGCCCCCATCCGCATATTGGCCTCGCCACCGTCACCTATCTGCTCAAGGGCGAGATTTTGCATCGCGACTCGGTCGGCTCGGTGCAGCCGATCCGGCCGGGCGAGGTGAACTGGATGACCGCCGGCAGCGGCATCGTTCATAGCGAGCGCACGTCGGACGAGAATAAGGCGCGGGGCGGATCGCTGTTCGGGCTGCAGACCTGGGTCGCGCTGCCGACCGACAAGGAAGAGACCGACCCCGGCTTTGCCCATCACAAGGCGCATGAGATCCCCAGCATCGAGGATGGCGGCACCCGGCTGACGCTGATCGCCGGCACGTCCGACGGCCTGACCTCGCCGGTGCGCACCTATTCGGACATGGTCTATGCCGATATCGCGCTGGAAGATGGCGCCCGCTACCAGCTCAAGGCCGAGCATGTGGAGCGCGCGGTCTATGTGGTCGGCGGCACGGTCGAGGTGATCGGCCAGACCGGCGGCTTTTCCGCGGGCGAGCTGGTGATCTTCAAGCCCGGCGCGGAGATCATCCTGCGGGCTAAGGGCGGCGCGCGGCTGATGCTGCTGGGCGGCGAACCACTGCCCGAGAAGCGCCATATCTTCTGGAACTTCGTCTCGTCCTCGCCCGAGCGGATCGAGCAGGCCAAGGCCGACTGGCAGGCCCAGCGTTTCGCCCCGGTTCCCGACGAGAGCGAGTTCATCCCGCTGCCGGCCTGAACCGGGCCAGCAAGCGTGATATCAGCCGCGCAACTCCGCGACGATCGCGCGGGCGGCGCGGCTGACATCGTCCCATGTGACATCGAAGCCGGCATCCTCGCCATAATAGGGATCGGTGACGCCGGTTCCTTCCCGCCCCGGCACCCGGTCCATCAGCAGCGACAGATGCGCGCGCCCATCGGCCGGACGCAGCCGGCGCAGCGCGCGCAGATTGTCGCTGTCCAGCGCATAGATATGGGTGAAGCGGCGGAAATCCTCCGCCTGCACCTGACGCCCGCCATAGGTTGAAATGTCGATGCCGTGCCGCCGCGCCACCGCCTGCGCCCGCGGGTCCGGCGGCGCGCCGACATGCCAGTCGCCGGTGCCGGCGGAATCGACGGTGAGGGCAAGGCCCGCAGCCGCCGCCTCCGCCCGCAGCGCCGCCTCCGCCAGCGGCGAGCGGCAGATATTGCCGAGGCACACGAACAGAACCGACGGATCGCCGGGCGCGGTGGAGGGCCGGCCGCTCATCCTTCCGCCGCCGTGCTGAGGCCCAGCGCGGGGACGCCGATGGATCTTTTGCCCGAAAAATCGGTCCGCGCGACGATGACGCCCAATTTCTCCATATAATCGATCAGGCGTCGCACACGGCCCGGCGAACTGGTGCCATAGGCCCGCGCCAGCGCGGCATCGTCCGGGCAGGGATGCCCCTGCATCGCCGCGCGGGCGATGAGGAGGAAGGGCGCCAGCATATCCTCGGGCAGCGGGTCGGCGGCGCGCATCGCCTCCTCCCAGCGCGGATCGCTGGCGTCGCTCATGCCGGCCAGCGCCATGGCGAAACGCTTGCGAAAGGCGGGGAGGTCGAGCGGCGCCTGACGCACGCCCTTCATGCGGCAGCGGACGCCGAAATCCTGATAGAGGGTGGCGACGCCCGGCACCGCATCGCCCAGATCGGCGACAATCTCGTCCAGCACGGCGATCACCACCGGCTCATTCTGGCCGAAATCCAGTTCCGGCGCGGCGGGCTTGGCCGATGGCGCGTCGGCGAGCGCGCGCATCACTTCCTCGGCCGGGCGCG
>DAMDPH010000201.1:0-3172 GCA_032082785.1 Sphingobium sp.
TGCGCCAGCGGCGGCTCGCCCCACAGCGCCGCCTTGCCCCAGACCAGCCCGCATCCCAGAGCGGCAAGCAGCGCCCCCGTCACCAGCATATGCCGCACCCGCGCGCCATCGGGCAGCAACAGCGCCGCCCCGGCCAGCGCACCCATCGCGCAGAGGAAGGCGATCCAGGCGGCCCTGTCCGGCAACAGGAACCAGACGGCGATGCCGATACCCAGCGCCACCGGCACCCATAAGGCGATCTGCGCCCGCTCCGCCTCCAGCACCGCTTCCACCCGCGCAAAAGCCCGCCGCGCGCCCTGCGCCGGCCGGCCGGCATCGGAGGTTTGTCGTCGCTCAAAAGCCATGCTAGGGGGCGTCCCATTCATGGATAGGCAGGGACGAATGTCAGAGAAATTGGCGGGAAGCGCAACGACAATGAACAAGCAGGTCGTGACCCGTTTCGCGCCTTCCCCCACGGGCTATCTTCACATTGGCGGCGCCCGTACCGCGCTCTTCAACTGGCTGTTCGCGCGCCATCATGGCGGCAAGTTCCTGCTCCGCGTCGAGGATACCGACCGCGCCCGCTCCACCGAGGAGGCCGTGGCCGCGATTTTCGACGGGCTGGACTGGCTGGGCCTTGGCGGTGACGAGCCGGCGGTGTTCCAGTTCGAACGCTCCGCCCGCCATGCCGAGGTGGCGAACCAGCTGCTCGCCCATGGCCATGCCTATCGCTGCTATGCGACGCCCGAAGAGCTGGCGGCGCTGCGCGAACAGCAGCGCGCCGCCAAGCAGCCGATGCGCTATGACGGCCGCTGGCGCGATCGCCCGGCCGAAGACGCGCCCGAAGGCGCGCCCTTCGTCATCCGTCTGAAAGCCCCGCGCGAAGGCGAGACGGTGATCGAGGATGCGGTGCAGGGCCGCGTCGTGGTGCAGAATGCGGAGCTGGACGACATGATCCTGCTGCGCTCGGACGGCACCCCCACCTATATGCTGGCGGTGGTGGTCGATGATCGCGACATGGGCGTCACCCATGTCATTCGCGGCGACGACCATCTCAACAACGCCTTCCGCCAGCTCGGCATCATCAAGGCGATGGCGCAGATCGAGGATGGCTGGGAAGAGCCGGTCTATGCCCATATTCCGCTGATCCACGGGTCCGACGGCGCCAAATTGTCCAAGCGCCACGGCGCGCTGGGCGTCGACGCCTATCGCGACGAGATGGGCATGCTGCCCGAAGCCGTGCTCAACTATCTGCTGCGGCTGGGCTGGGGCCATGGCGATGAGGAGATCATCTCCATCGCCCGCGCCATCGAGCTGTTCGACATTGACGGCGTCGGCCGGTCGCCCTCGCGCTTCGACATCAAGAAGCTGGAAAATCTCAACGGCCATTATTTGCGCGAGGCCGCCGATGACCGGCTCGCCGCGCTGGTTGCGCCGCGCGTCGCCACCCGGCTGGGCATTACTTTGCCCGATGATGGCCTCGATCTGCTCACCCGCGCGATGGCCGCACTCAAGCCGCGCGCCAAGACGGTCAATGAAATCGCGGAAGGTGCGGAATATCTATTCAAATCCGTGCCGCTGGATTTTGACGAGAAGGCTTCGGCTCTGCTAGACGATTCCGCGCGCGCGCTGCTGACCAAGACAGCCGACGCTCTCTCCCCCGTTCCAGCCTGGACGGTCGAAGCGATCGAAGACATGATTCGCCGCGTGGCAGAGGATGCCGGCCTGGGACTGGGCAAGGTGGCGCAGCCATTGCGGGCAGCGCTCACCGGTCGCACCGTCTCGCCAGGCATTTTCGATGTCCTCTTCCTGCTGGGGAAAGAGGAGAGCTTGAAGCGACTGACCGCCGCCAGCGACGCTGCGGCCGGTTGATGGCAGTTAAGGAGAAAAACATGTCGGATAATAATGCCACGTTGACCATCAACGGAGAGGCCAAGGACTATGCCATCATGGATGGGGCGGTCGGGCCCCAGGTCATCGACGTTCGCAAGCTCTATGCCCAGACCGGCATGTTCACCTATGACCCCGGCTTCACCTCGACCGCCAGCTGCGACAGCGGGCTGACCTATATCGACGGCGACCAGGGCGTTTTGCTGCATCGTGGTTATCCGATCGGCCAGCTGGCCGAACAGTCGAGCTTCATGGAAGTCAGCTATCTGCTGCTGAACGGCGAGCTGCCGTCCAAGAAGGAGCTGGAGGATTTCACCCGCACCATCACGCGCCACACCATGGTGCATGAGCAGCTGACCACCTTCTATCGCGGCTTCCGTCGCGATGCGCACCCGATGGCGATCATGTGCGGCGTCGTCGGCGCGTTGTCGGCGTTCTATCATGATTCGACCGACATCAACGATCCCGAGCAGCGCCGCATCGCCAGCCATCGGCTGATCGCGAAGATGCCGACGATTGCGGCGATGGCCTATAAATATTCGGCTGGCCAGCCCTTCGTCTACCCGCGCAATGACCTGAGCTACACCGCCAATTTCCTGCGCATGACCTTCTCGGTCCCCGCCGAGGAATATGAGCCCGATCCGGTGATCGTGGACGCGATGGACAAGATTTTCATCCTCCATGCCGACCATGAGCAAAATGCCTCGACCTCGACCGTGCGCCTTGCCGGTTCGTCGGGCGCCAACCCCTTCGCCTGCATCGCGGCCGGCATCGCCTGCCTCTGGGGTCCGGCGCATGGCGGCGCGAACGAAGCGGCGCTCAACATGCTGCGCGAAATCGGCACGGTGGATCGCATCCCCGAATATATTGCCCGCGCCAAGAATAAGGACGACCCGTTCCGCCTGATGGGCTTTGGCCACCGCGTGTATAAAAATTACGACCCGCGCGCGACGGTCATGCAGAAGACGGCGAAGGACGTGCTGGAGAAGCTGGGCGTCAACGATCCCATCTTCGACGTCGCCAAGGAACTGGAGCAGATCGCGCTCAACGACAGCTATTTCATCGAGAAGAAGCTGTATCCGAACGTCGATTTCTATTCGGGCGTCATCCTGTCGGCCATCGGCTTCCCGACCGAGATGTTCACCGTGCTGTTCGCCCTCGCCCGCACCGTGGGCTGGGTCGCGCAGTGGAACGAAATGATCTCCGATCCCGCGCAGAAGATCGGCCGCCCGCGTCAGCTCTACACCGGCCCGACGCAGCGCGACTATGTGCCGGTCAGCCAGCGCTGATCCGCACAAGCCAT
>DAMDPH010000201.1:3182-4757 GCA_032082785.1 Sphingobium sp.
GTTTTTCTGTGGGCCGCGCCGTGGCGCCGCCGGCGCCGCCGATCAGCGGGTGGGAAGGATGAGGGTGAAGCGCGCGCCCTCGCCCGGCGTGCCGCCAATGCGGATGTCGCCGCCCATGGCGCGGGCGAGCCGGCGCGAAATATAAAGGCCAAGGCCGCTGCCGCCGGCATCGTCGCGCCCCAGCCGCTCGAACTTGGCGAAGATGCGCTCGCGATCCTCGGGCGCGATGCCCGGTCCTTCATCGGCGATGCTGATATGCGCCTTGTCGCCGTCCAGCCCCGTCTCGATCCGCACCTGCGACCCTTCAGGCGAATAGCGCACGGCATTGCCGATCAGGTTCACCAATATCTGAAGGATGCGGCGAAACTCGCCCACCGCCGACACGCTGGCGTCGGCCTGCGGCTGCAACAGGCGGATCTGCCGGTCGAGCGCCTTGACCGTCAGCAGCCCGGCGGCCCGGCGGCCGAGATCGGCCAGGTCGACCGCTTCGCGCGCGACGGTGAAATCGGGGCGATCGATGGCCTGCAAATCGGCAAGATCGTCGACCAGCGCCATCAGGTGCCGCGCCGCCGAAGCGATGTCGGCGGCATAGTCGACATAATCAGGGCGCAGCGGCCCCTCCAGCTCCGCACTGATCGTATCGGCATTGGCGATGATGCGGCCGAGCGGCTGGCGCAGTGACCGGTCGAGCCGTTTGCCGAACGTGGCGGGATAGAAGGTGAGCGGGCGGATCGGCTCGACCGCCGTCTTCGCCTCCACCCGCACCGGCTGCGCCTTGCCGCGATAGCCGACCAGCTTGCCCGACAGGTCGAACAGCGGAAAGCCCGACAAGGTGAGCCGCGCCGCATCGTCACCCGCCAGCACCGCCGGCTGATCGCGAAAGGCGCGGCGCTGGGCCAAGCCGCGCAACATGCTCATATCGCCGTCGGCATCGGCCTCCAGCCGGAAATAGCCGGTAAACTGGCTGCCCGTGCGGGGTGGCTGCGGCGGCAAGCCATCTCCGCTGCCGGCCAGCACCATCTGAAAGCGCAGATGCACATCGACTTCCCAGGTCCAGCCCTCAGCACTGGCGCCGATATCGGCATCGCGCTGGCCGTTCGGCGCGCCCATGTCGCCGGTCGGCCGCTCGTTCCAGTCGGTCACCGCCAGGCTGATCGCCCCGCCTTCCGGCTTGGCCCGCACCCACATGTCGATGTCGCGCCGCTGCGTGGCGGCGACGATCGTGCGGGAAATGGTAACGCCCAGCCGATTGGCGATCCGCGCCACGGCGGCCAGCTGCGGAATGGCGAGCGGCTGGTTGAGATCGCCGCCGGCCTCCCGTTGCAGCATGAGCAGCGCATAATCGGCGCTCAGCAGCACGCCGTCCCCCGAGAGCGCCGCGCGGACGATCGTCCCCTGGGCGGGCTGCGCGCTCAAGCCATCACCCGCGCGAGAAAGTCGAGCCGCGCGCGGAAAGCCGCCGGGCCGCGCAGCAGCGCCAGCACGGGCGCGGCATCGCTGCGCAGGACACCGGGATAGGCTTCGACCGCCTGCACCATCTGCCCGTCCGACATATCCGGCCGCGCCGGTCGCAGC
>DAMDPH010000202.1:0-4670 GCA_032082785.1 Sphingobium sp.
CCCAAGGGCGTGATGCTCAGCCATGCCAATCTCTGGCTCGGCGCGGTGTCGGTGGCGCATTATCTGGGGCTGTCGGCGGCGGACAGGACGCTTTGCCTGCTGCCCTTCAGCTTTGATTATGGGCAGAATCAGCTTCTTTCCACCTGGCATGCCGGCGGCTGCGCCTGTCCGCTCGACTATCTGACACCGCGCGACGTGGTGAAGGCGGTGGAGCGGCAGGACATCACGACGCTGGCCGGGGTGCCGCCGCTCTGGGTTCAGCTGGTGGAGCTGGACTGGCCCGCCGCCACCGCCGCCCGGCTGCGCCGCCTCACCAACAGCGGCGGCGCGCTGACCCGGCCGCTGGTGGCGCGGCTGCGCGCGCTGTTTCCGGAGGCTGACCTTTATCCCATGTATGGCCTGACCGAAGCCTTTCGCTCCACCTATCTGCCGCCCGCTTTGGTGGACAGCCATCCCGACTCGATGGGCCGCGCCATTCCCTTCGCCGAGATATTGGTCGCCCGCGCCGATGGCAGCATCGCCGGGGATGAGGAGCCGGGCGAACTGGTCCATTGCGGGCCGCTGGTGGCGCAGGGCTATTGGCGCGACGCCGCCCGCACTGCCGAGCGCTTCCGCCCCGCGCCGCCCGCCTCGCTATATGGCGGCACCGCCGTCTGGTCCGGCGACACGGTGCGCCGCGATGCCGATGGGCTGCTCTATTTCGTCGGCCGCGACGATGCGATGATCAAGTCGGCCGGCAACCGCATCAGCCCCACCGAGATAGAGGAGGCCGCCGTCGCGGTCGATGGCGTGGCGGAGGCGGTGGCGCTGGGCGTGCCCGACGCCCGGCTGGGGCAGGCGATCCTGCTGCTGCTGCGCGGAACGGGCGAGGATCTGGCGGCGGCGGTGGCGGCGCGGTTGCGGGCCGACCTTCCCAATTTCATGCAGCCGCGCGACATCCGCCTGCTGGCCGACCTTCCCCGCACGCCCAATGGCAAGATCGACCGGGTCGCGCTCGCCAAGGAGCACGCCGCATGAAGCCGATGGGACCGATCCCGCCCTGGTTCGATGGCGAAGGGGGCATGTTGCTGATCGGCGGCGCCGGCGCGGCCAGTCTGGTGGACGAGGCCGGCGATACGCCGCTGTTCGTCTATGATATGGGCGTCGTGGCGACGCAGGTGCGCCGCTTTCGGGAAGCCATGCCGGCGACCGTAGACCTTCATTATGCGATCAAGGCCAATCCCCATGCCGGCTTGCTGGCGCGGATGAACGGGTTGGTCGACGGCTTCGACATCGCCTCGGGCGGCGAGCTGGCGCTGGCGCTCGACAGCGGCATGGACGCGGCGCGGATCAGCTTTGCCGGGCCGGGCAAGCGCGACGATGAACTGTCCGCCGCCATCTTCGCCGGCGTCACCATCAACCTCGAGTCGGAGGGGGAGGGGCGCCGCGCGCTCGCCGTGGCGGACCGGGTCGGCAAGACCCCGCGCCTGGCCGTGCGGGTCAATCCCGATTTCGACCTTAAAGGGTCGGGCATGCGGATGGGCGGCGGGGCCAAGCCCTTCGGCATCGATGCCGATCGGGCCGCCGCGCTTGCGCGCGCGATGATCGATGCCGGCGCGGACTGGCGCGGCTGGCATATTTTCGCGGGCAGCCAGGCGCTCGATCCGATGGCGATCATCGAGACTCAGGCGGCGACGCTCGACCTTGCCGCGCGCCTGTCCGACGCGGTCGGCGCATCGCCGCCGCTCGTCAATCTGGGTGGCGGCTTTGGCCTGCCCTATTTCCCCGGCGACCAGCGACTCGACATCCGCCCGATCGGCGTCGCCCTCCACAGCGCGCTCGAACAGCGGCCGGCGATCCTGCGCGACAGCGGATTCGCGATCGAGCTGGGCCGCTGGCTGGTGGGGGAGGCGGGCGTCTATCTCACCCGCGTCATCGACGTGAAGCGCAGCCAAAGCGAGATTTTCGTCGTCGTCGACGGCGGCCTGCATCATCAGCTGGCGGCGAGCGGCAATTTCGGCACCGTCGTGCGCCGCAACTATCCGATGGCGGTGGCCAACCGGTTCGGCGCGCCGCCGGCCGAGCAGCCCGTGACCGTCGTCGGCTGTCTTTGCACCCCTATCGACCGGCTGGGCGACAAGGTCGCGCTGCCGCCGGTGGAGGAAGGCGACCTCATAGCCATCTTCCTTGCCGGGGCCTATGGCGCCTCGGCCAGCCCGGCCGCCTTCCTTGGCCACCCCAAAGCCATAGAGCTATTACTTAGCTGATAAGGTTGCCGCTTGACTCCTAACGGTATTTTTACCGTTTAGCGGCATCTAATTGTCCCAAAGCACAAGTTTCGCCCGGCCCGGCGTTCCGGCGGTGCGTGGCGCGTGGCGCAAAAGGGGGTTTATTTCTATGCGGTTACAGCGGATCTCCAGCCTGTCGGTCGGCATGTCCCTGCCGATCCTGCTGCTGACGGGGTGCGCGACCGGCGCCGGCCGTCCCGAATTGCCGCCCGCCTCCTTCGTTTCGACGGAGGAAGGGCCGGGGGATCAATATATTATCGGCCCCCTGGATGACCTCACCATCTTCGTCTGGCGCAATCAGGAACTGGGCGCGAAGGTTCAGGTGCGGCCCGACGGTCGCATCACTACGCCGCTCGTCACCGACATGCCGGCGGTGGGCAAGACGCCCAAGATGCTGGCCGACGACATGAAGCTGGCGCTGTCGCAATATATCGAGAATCCGCTGGTATCGGTGATCGTCAATAATTTCTCCGGCACCTATAGCCAGCGGGTGCGGATCGTCGGCGCCACCGGCAAGCCCGCCTCCATCCCCTATCGCGCCAATATGACGCTGCTCGACGCGATGATCTCGGTCGGCGGCCTCAGCGAATTCGCCTCGGGCAATCGCGCGCGGCTGGTGCGCTTCGACAAGCGCAGCGGGCGGCAGCGCGAATATCGCGTGCGGATCGACGATCTGCTCAAGCGCGGCGACAGCAAGGCCAATGTCATGCTGGCGCCGGGCGATGTCATCATCATTCCCGAAAGCATGTTCTGACGATGGCCGGTCTTTACGATGAACTGCTGTTGCTGCTCCATGGCATATGGAGCCGGCGCTGGATCGCGCTCGCCGTGGCCTGGGGCCTGTGCATGCTGGGCTGGCTCGGCGTCGCGCTGATCCCCAATGCCTACGAGTCGCAGGCGCGCATCTATGTGAAGACGCAGTCGCTGCTCGAAAACAAGGTCGGCATTACCCAGACGCAGGCGCAGCAGGATCTCGACCGCGTGCGCCAGACTTTGGCCAGTTCCGACAATCTCGAAAAGGTCGTGCGCGGCACCGATCTGGCGCAGACCGTGTCCGGCCCGCGCGAAATGACCGCGCGCATCACCAAGTTACGGGAAAATATCGCGGTCAAGGCGATGGCCGATCCCAGCCTGATCGACATCAGCGCCATCTCCTCCGACTCCAGCCTGTCGGACGGCGCCAATGCGCGCATCGCCCAGCAGGTGGTGCAGAAGCTGCTCGACATCTTCCAGGAGGAAAATCTGTCCGGCGACCGTCGCGAAACGCGGCAGAGCCTCGCCTTCCTGGACGAACAGATCGCCACCCGCGCCAAGCAGCTGGAGGAGGCCGATCAGCGCCGCGTCCAGTTTTCCCAGCAATTCGCCGGCGTGCTGCCGGGCGCGGGCACCATCGGCCAGCGGATGGACGCCGCCCGGGTGGAGATCAACACCATCGACAGCCAGCTGGTCCAGGCGCAAAGCGCGCTGGCGGCGATGAACGGGCAGCTTGCCGGAACGCCGCAGACCCTGTCCGGCGGCGTCGGCGGTCCCACCGCGCTCGGTCAGGCCAAGGCCAGCCTCGCCCAGATGCGCGCGCGCGGCTATACCAACGACCATCCCGACGTGATCGCCGCCGAGCGGGAGATTGCCGGCCTGAAAAGCCAGGGCGGCGCCGCCGCCAGCGCCGGGGGCGTGCCCAATCCCGCCTATCTGTCGATCCGCTCCATGCAGGCCGAACGCGCCGCCACCGTGCAGGCGCTCCAGACCCGCAAGGCGCAGTTGCAGGCCGATCTCAACCTGATGATGAACCGGCAGAGCGAAGATCCCGGCCTCGCGACCGAGCAGGAAAAGCTCGACCGCGACTATGAGGTGCTGAAGGTCCAATATGACAAGCTGCTGGCGGACCGGGAGGAAATCCGGCTGCGGGGCGAGGTGAAGACCGAAACCGGCGCGGTGCAGTTCCGCGTCATCAACCCGCCCAGCGCGCCGACCGCGCCGACCGCCCCCAACCGGCCGCTGCTGCTGCTGGCGGTGCTGCTGATCGGCATCGGCGCGGGGCTGGGCGTCGCCTTTGCCGTGGGTCAGCTCAAGGGGACATTCCCCAATGCCGGCCGGCTCGAACGGGCGGTGGGCCTGCCGGTGATCGGCTCCATCAGCCAGGCGCGCAGCGCCAGCCAGCTGGCGGTCGAGAAACAGCGCAACCGCTGGTTCGCCGGCGCCAGCGCCGGTCTGGCGGCGGTCTGCCTGCTGCTGATCGCGGTCGAATTTGTCCAGCGCGGCATGGCGTGAAGGAGCGCGATATGAACCAGCACAGCCCCATCAAGCGCCCCGGATCGCTGATCGAACGCGCGACGCAGATCTACGACTTCAACGCCGCCCTGCGCGGCCGCGCCGCCCCGGCGGTCGAACCGCCCGCCGACGAAG
>DAMDPH010000203.1:0-4541 GCA_032082785.1 Sphingobium sp.
CGCTGCGCCGCGCGCTGGTCGACCGGCCGCATGTCATCATGGCGCTGGAACTGGGCGGCAATAATCCGCTCATCGCCTGGGACAGCCCGGAGGAAGCCGCCTCCATCATCGTCAACTCCGCCTTCATCACCACCGGCCAGCGCTGCTCCTGCGCGCGGCGGCTGATCGTGCCGGAGGGGCATGTCGGCAACCAGATCGTGGAAGCGGTGGACGCGCTGGCGGCGCAGCTGCCGATCGCCGCCTGGGACGAGGATGGCGACGCCTTCATGGGGCCGCTCGTGTCCGGCGGTGCGGCCGCCGGCGCACATATGGCGGTGGACAATCTCGTCGCCGCGGGCGCGCGGGTGATCCGCTCCTTCGAGCCGATCATCGGCCGCAGCGAAGCCTTCGTCACCCCCGCGCTGCTGGACGTCACCGGCCTGACGCTGCCCGATGCGGAGATTTTCGCGCCGGTTCTCTCGGTCGTCCGCGTGCCCGATTTCGACGCCGCCATCGCCGCCGCCAATGCCACCAGCTTCGGCCTGTCGGCAGGACTGGTTTCCGCCGACGACGCGCTCTGGACCCGCTTCGTCGAGGAGAGCCGCGCCGGCGTCGTCAACCGCAACCGGCCGACCACGGGCGCGGCCGGCAACATGCCCTTTGGCGGGTTGGGCGCGTCGGGCAATCACCGGCCCAGCGCCTATTATGCCGCCGACTATTGCGCCTATCCCATCGCCAGCTTCGAAGCCGAGCAGGTCCAGCCGGTGCCGGTTAACGGCTTGATCCCGACGAAGGCATAGGGCAACGCCGCCGCATCATCGGTGGAGGCGCATGTGAGCAAGGACAATATTCCATCCTGGGTGCTGACCCTGGTCTGCGCCGACCGGGTCGGCATCGTCGCGGCGGTCAGCCAGTTTCTGGCCGAACGCGGCGGCTTCATCACCGACAGCCAGCAATATGCGGACCGGGAGTCAGATAGCTTCTTCATGCGCGTGGCGTTCGAGGCGACCGACGCGCGGATGCAGGGCGGCACCGATGCGCTGCGCACCGCATTTGCCGAAGTGGGCGAGCGGTTCGCCATGGACTGGCGGCTGACCGGGGCAGAGGACCGGCCGCGCATGCTGATCGCCGTGTCGAAGGGGTCGCACTGCCTCGCCGACCTGCTGCACCGCTGGCAGACGGGGACGCTGCCCGTCGACATCATGGGCGTGGTGTCCAACCATCCCGACCTGCGGCGGATCACCGAATGGCACGGCATTCCCTATCACGAGCTGCCGGCCAATGGCGACAAGGCGGCGCAGGAAGCGGCGCTGACCGACCTGTTCGCGCGCAGCCGGTCGGATTATCTGATCCTCGCCCGCTATATGCAGGTTCTTTCCGAACCGCTGGTGGCGCAGCTGGCGGGACGCTGCATCAATATCCATCACAGTTTCCTCCCCGGCTTCAAGGGCGCGCGCCCTTATCACCGGGCGCATGAGCGGGGCGTGAAGCTGATCGGTGCGACCGCGCATTTCGTCACCGCCGATCTCGACGAAGGCCCGATCATCGAACAGGCGGTCGAGCGGATCGACCATCGCGCCAGTGCCGAGGACATGATCCGCATCGGCCGCGACATAGAGGCGCAGGTGCTGGCCCGCGCCGTCGGCTGGATCGCCGACCGACGCGTGCTGCTGAACGGCGCGCGGACAGTGGTCTTCCGCTAAACGCTGGATTTATATCGGGCTGAGCTAAGTCGAAGCCCCCCGCCTCCGCTCAGGGATCAAGCCGCGACCAGAAGGCCTCTGGCGGCAGCGTCGTGGCGCTAGGCGCGGGGCGATCGGGCGCGTTCCAGGACGGATGCGGCAGGAAGGGGCGAGCGGGAACCGGTCGGGACTTGGACAGGCGGCGCGGGAAGCGAGCCATCGTCTTCTCCTTGCAAGAGGGAACACGAAACCTGGCGTTGTCGCTTCGGCACCGTGCGCTTTAGCCGTTGGTGACGCGGAGCAAGCTGACTGATTTCAAAAGCCGCGGAGCCGGGCAGGCTCGCCACGCTGATGGCAAGGCACGGGGAAAGATGCAAAATAGCTTTGCTTGGACCAGCCTCAGCGCGGCTATCGCGCGCGCGCCGCTGCTCTAGAAGATGGCCTTGTAGAGAAACCAGCCCAAGATCACGAAGGCCGCCGCCAGACACAGACGGTCCCCGAACATATCGAGTTTCGACATCATTACCCCTCCCCCAAGGCGGTCATTGCCGCCATGGGGAAAGCGTAGCGCATTTCATCTCTTAAAGGAACCGGCGCCGACGTGGCACCGGCGCGGATCAGCCTTTATCGCCGTCGCGATGGCGGAGCATGGCGGCGGTCGCCTCCTCCGCCCCGCGATAGGCTTGCTGCAATTCCGCGCTCCAATATTTCAGGTCGTCCAGCTCGATCCGCGCGCCCGAGACCGCGCACAGCACGAACTGCCCCGGTCGCACGATGTCGAAATGCGGCGTTTCATAGTGAAGCACCGCGAGTCCCTGAATATCGGCCATCAGTCGCCCGTCAGGATGCGGTCGACCAGCTGCTTTACCGTCGGCACGAACCCGTTGGAATAGAAGGGATCCTGCCGGAACTTATAGGCGCCATGGCCCGCGAACAGCAGATTCTGGTCAAGGTCGCCGCCATGCACCGCATTTTGCAGCGACTTCTGAATGCAGAAGCTGCGCGGATCGGCGAGGCGACCGGTGGAGTTGGTTTCGCTGTCCATCCAGCTGGAGAAGGCGCACTGGCTGAGGCAGCCCATGCAATCGGCCTGATCCTTGCGGATTTCGGCCCGTTCCTCCTCGGTGACGAAGACCAGCGTATTGTCGGGCGTCTTGAGCGCGGAGGTCAGACCCTCCCCGACCCATTGGCGCGCCCGCATCAGGTCGCCCAGCGTCACCCAGAAATTCTTGCCCTTCACGCCGGCATCGAGCTGATGCGTATGGTCGCCGGCCTGTTCGGTGCTGAACGGGATCTGCCGTTCCGACCGCGCTTCCAGCTGGCGCAGGAAGGGATTGCGGATGGCCGAGCTGTAAAAGCCGGTGGGCGAGAAACGATGCAGCAGCACGTCGCCCGGCTCCAGCTGGGTCAGCCTTTCCTTCCACGCCTGCGGGATCGGGCTTTCCTGCGTCAGCAGCGGCCGGGTGCCGAACTGGAAGGCGATCGCGCCCAGCTCGGGATTGTCGATCCAGTCGTTCCAGTCCTTCAGATGCCACACGCCGCCGGCCATGACGATGGGCACATCGTCGGAAATACCGCCTTCGCGCATCGTATCGCGCAGCGCCTTGACGCGCGGATAAGGGTCCTGCGGCACCTTGGGATCTTCGGCGTTGGACAGGCCATTATGGCCGCCCGCCAGCCAGGGATCCTCATAGACCACCGCCGCCAGCCACTCCGACGCCTTGGAATAGGCGCGCTTCCACAGTGCGCGGAAGGCGCGGCCGGAACTGACGATCGGCAGATAGCTGACATTATAGGATGCCGCGATTTCGCTCAGCTTATAGGGCATGCCCGCGCCGCAGGTGACGCCCGCCACCATGCCGCGCGTCTTTTCGAGCACGCCATGCAGCACCCGCTGCGCGCCGCCCATTTCCCACAGCACGTTGATGTTGATCGCGCCCTTGCCCCCGGCGATTTCGAAGGCGCGCTTCACCTGCTCGACCGCGCCGTCAATGGCATAGGCGATCAGCTCTTCATGCCGATCGCGCCGGGTCCGGCCGTGATAAATCTGGGGAATGATATTCCCCATCGAGTCGTAACTGTCCGCGTTCACCGCCGACACGGTGCCGATTCCGCCAGCCGCCGCCCAGGCGCCCGAACTGGCATGATTGGACACGGCAACGCCCTTGCCACCTTCGACCAGCGGCCATACTTCACGGCCACCATAGACGATGGGCTTCAACCCCTTGAACAACGACTTCTCCCGCGAAAAGAGACCGGCCTTCCCCCAGGCCAGGTAAAAACCACCTTATAGCAGCTTTTCAAACTATTGACGACTTTTCGCGCGCCCTAACCGAAAATGCCCGGTCTGGCCAGTGCCTCTCCGTACAAAGCGGCATAATCATTAACCATGCGACTTTCGCTAAAGTCGGCCGCAGCCCGCGCCCGGTTCGCCGCGCCCAGTCGCGCGCGCAATGCCGGATCGGACGCCAGCGCGCCGAGCGCATCGGCAAGGCCCGCCTCATCCGCGACGATGAAGCGCCGGTTTTCCGCCGCCACCATCTGCGCCACATCGCCCACATCGGTGCAGGCCACCGGCAGCCCCGCCGCCATCGCCTCCACCAGCGAAATGGGAAATTGTTCGCTGTCGGACGACAAGGCGAACAGGTCGCACAGGCCGATATAGCGCCAGGGACGATCCTGAAAGCCGGCAAGGCAGATGTCGTCCATCCCGCACGCCGCCGCTTCCGCCGCTATCGCCGCGCGCTCCGGCCCCTCGCCCACCACCAGCAATTGCAGCCGGTCGCGATGCCGCGCCACCGCCCGCACCAGCCGCGGAATATTCTTGACCGCGCGCAGCCCCGCCAGCGTGCCGACCAGCAGCTTGCCGGGCGTGCGCCG
>DAMDPH010000204.1:0-4466 GCA_032082785.1 Sphingobium sp.
GGCCGCGCTCGCCACGACGCGCGGCGCGGCGCTGCCGCCGCTCGACATAGCCCTCGCCCATTTCGCCCATCATATCGTCCCACGCCTGCGCAAGGCGGCCTGACGCTCAACCGGCCGCCGCCAGACTGCGGAAGGTGATGGACCAGCGCGGCGCCTCCATCGGCGTGATACTATGCTCCCATAGCTGCCGCGCCGCACCGCTCAGATGGTAGATGGACCGGGGCGCGAGCGGCGCGGCCACGCGGCTGAACCGCGCCCCCTCCCGCCGGCGAAAGCGCATGACCGCCGGCGCGCCCAGCGATATGCCGATCACCTCCCCGAACACGGGCCGGTCGCGATGCCAGCCAATGCCTGCGCCCGGATCGTAGCGGATCAGCAGCAGCTGCACGAGATGGTCGGGCGCCAACCCGGCAAAGGCCGCCGCCCGCGCCCGGATCGGCAGGATCCACTCCGGCATCGCCTCCGCCGCCGACAGGCCGCCATGTTCAAAATCATAGGCCATGCCATAGCTGTGGGTCAGCCGCTTGCCGGTCCATTGCTGAAAGCGAAAGGGCGCCAGCGGCACCGCGTCGATCCGGTCGATCAGCGCCGCTTCCTCCGACGCGCTCAGAAAATCCTCCGCCTGCCGCAGGCCGGGCAGCAACGGCGTGTCGAACAGGTCCGCCATCATCGGCGGAGCGCGCCGGCGGCACGGTTAGAAATCGGGAACAGCATGGCGTGACAACGCTCGGCAAGACCCGCTTATCCATGCTATCTGCTTTATAAACCATAAGGACGCGCCTAGCGCGCCGGACAGGATCGAGGAGAAGCCCCATGACAGACGCCCGCGACGATGCGCCCGACCAACCGGCTGCTGGCGGATGGGGCGCGCTCGGCGCGTCGGAGCGGCAGCTCGCCCGGCAGAAAATCCTGATGAAGGGCAATCGCGCGCTGCTGACCATGAACAAGCCGGGTGGCTTCGACTGCCCCAGCTGCGCCTGGCCCGACCCGCACACCCCCCATCGCGCCGAATTTTGCGAAAACGGCGCCAAGGCCGTGGCCTGGGAAGCGACCGCAAAGCGCACCTGCCCCGATTTTTTCGCCCGCCACAGCGTCGAAACGCTCAAGGGGTGGAGCGACCATGCGCTGGAGGATCAGGGCCGGCTCACCCATCCGATGCGCTATAATGCGGAAACCGACTGTTATGAAGCGATCGGCTGGGACGTGGCGATGCGCGAGATCGGCGCCATTCTGCGCCCACTCGCGCCCGAACGGGTCGAGCTCTACACGTCCGGCCGCACGTCGAACGAGGCGGCCTTTCTCTGGCAGCTGTTCGGCCGGCTGCTGGGCACCAATAATTTTCCCGACTGTTCCGACATGTGCCACGCCACCACCACCGTGGCGCTGCCCGAAAGCATTGGCGTTGGCAAAGGCACGGTCACGCTGGACGATTGGGCGGACTGCGACTGCCTGTTCATCATCGGCCAGAATCCGGGCACCAACAGCCCGCGCATGCTGGGCCATCTGCACGCCATGGCGAAGCGCGGCGTGCCGATCCTGAGCTTCAATCCGCTCAGGGAACGCGGGCTGGTGCGGTTCACCGATCCGCAAAATCCGGTCGAACTGCTGACCGGGCGCAGCCAGAAGATCAGCTCCAACTATTTTCAACTGCGCACCGGCGGCGACATCATGGCGATGCAGGCCATCGCCAAGCTGGTGATCGAGGCGGACGACGCCGCCCTCGCCGCTGGCGCGCCGCGCATCCTCGACGTCGATTTCATCGCGCAGCACACCCATGGCTTCACCGCCTTTGCCGATTATGTGCGCGCGCTCGACTGGCCGACCATCGAAAGCTACACCGCCCTCACCCGCGAGCAGCTCGCCCAGGCGGCCGACATCTATATGAAGGCGGAACGGGTCATCGCCTGCTGGGGCATGGGCATCACGCAGCATCGGCGCGGCGGCGACGCGATGCAGCAGATCGTCAACCTGCTGCTGCTGCGCGGCAATATCGGCCGGCCGGGCGCCGGCGCCTGCCCGGTGCGCGGCCACAGCAATGTGCAGGGCGACCGCACCGTCGGCATCAACAAGACGCCCGCCGAACCCTTCCTCCAGCGGCTCGACGCGGAATTTTCCTTCGCCGCCCCCCGCCAATGGGGCCATGACACGGCCGAATGTTGCGAGGCGATGCTGCGCGGGGAGGTCGACGCCTTCCTCGCCATGGGCGGTAATTTCTTCCGCGCCATACCCGACCTCGACCGGGTCGGTGCGCGCGTCGGCGATCTGGCGCTGACCGTCTATGTCGCGACCAAGCTCAACCGCAGCCACCTGACCCATGGCAAGGCGTCCTACATCCTCCCCGCGCTCGGCCGGACCGAGCTGGACATGCAGGCGGGCGGGCAGCAGATGGTGACGGTGGAGGATAGTTTCGCCATGGTCCATGGCTCCACCGGCCAGCTCAAGCCCGCGAGCGACCTGTGCCGGTCCGAACCCTGGATCGTCGCGCAACTGGCCAAGGCGACGGTGCCCGACCGGGGCAATGTGCCCTGGGACGCGCTGATAGCCGACTATGGCCGCATCCGCGACCGGATCGAGGCGGTGATCCCCGGCTTTGAGGCTTATAATCAGCGGGTCGAGCAGCCCGGCGGCTTCCACCTGCCCATACCCGCGCGCGAACGGCGCTGGGAGACGCCGACCGGCAAGGCCAATTTCCTGTTCGTGCCCGGCATGATGGACGAGGATGACGATGTGCCCAACGCGCCGCATCTGCAACTGATGACGATCCGCAGCCACGACCAGTTCAACACCACCGTCTATTCCTATAATGATCGCTATCGCGGCATTACGGGCGACCGGATGGTTGCCTTCATGAACCGCGACGACATGCGCGACCGGGACTTGGCCGAAGGCGATCTGATCGCGTTCAGCACCGTTGCCGGCGACGGCATCGACCGGCGCGCAAGCGGCTTCAGGGTCGTCGCCTATGATATACCCCGGGGCTGCTGCGCGGCCTATTATCCTGAAGCCAACGCCCTGCTGCCGCTCGCCCATCGCGACCAGCGCAGCAACACGCCAGCCGCCAAGTCGGTGCCGGTGCATGTCACCGCCATGGCGATGACAGCGCCTGCGGCAGGGGCGGCAGAGGCCGCGCCCGGCCCCATCCCCGTCCCCTGACGAAGGTCAGCCGGGCACCGGCCCCACCGGCCAGCGCACCGGCTGCAATTCGCCCGCGCCTTCGGCCGTCTTGCGATAGCGTAGATGGCGCAGCCCCGGCTCAGTGGCGGGCTGCTCCCGCAGCAAGGCGATGACCGCCGCCATGTCCGCCTGCCCGGCCCGCCATCGCCCCGCCGCCGAGCGGGAGGAGAAATCGAACGCCTTGCCGCTCACCTCCTGCTGCTGGTCCTCATAGGCGACATGCACCAGCGTGACCGGCGGCGCTGTGCCCGACCGCGCGCGCTCGTCGAAGATCGCCTGCCAGGCGGCGATGGCGCGGCGGCTCTGGGTGGCGAACAACAGATCCTGCGTCCGGCAGGTCATCTCGCCTAGCGTGCGCGGCCAGTGCCCCTCCAGCGGCAGCAGGTCGACGGCGATGCAGAGCAACGGCCGCTTGTCCGCCTGCGCCAGCACCAGGTCGAGCGGCAGATTGACCGACAAGCCCGCGTCGCCCAGCAGCCGGTCGCCGATCCGCACCGGGGAAAAGCCGGGCAGCAGCGCGCAGCTGGCGCGAAAATGGCCGGGGGTGAGCGGATCGCGTGCGCTGTCGAACATCACATCCTCGCCCGTTTCGACGTCGATCGCGGTCAGCGACACGCGCGGATCGCCGCTGTTGAGCCGCTCGAAATCGGCGAGGCTCGCAAGCGTCTCCTCCAGCGGCGTGGCATCATAGAGGCTTGCCGGCTCGTCATTGCCGAGCGGGTTCCAGCCCGGGCCATAAAGATGGCGCGGCACGAAGAGGCCCGGCCGTCCGCTCATCAGCGCGCTGAGCGCCGACAATGTCCGCCGCCCCTCCTCCAGGCCCGGCCAGTCCGGCCAGCCCGCCACGGCCTCCGCTTCGGGCGCTTCCGCCCCCCACAGCGCGCGCAGCCGGGCAATGCGCCGGTCGGGCGGGTTGCCGGCGATGACGGCGGCGTTGAGCGACCCGGCCGACGCTCCGGTGATCCAGTCCGGTCCGATCCCCGCCTCATGCAGCGCCGCATAGGCGCCGGCCTGATAAGCCCCCAGCGCATTGCCGCCGCTCAACACCAGCGCCAGCCGCGCCGCGCCCGTCAAATGCTCCATGCGATGGATGTCCCCTGTTGTGGTCAGAGAGGCGAACCGCGCAACCGCCCGCCTGTTCCCTCGTTCCGACCGGTAGCGTCGAAGCGGTAACCTTTATCTGCTAACATGCCTCATAAGCCTGACGCTCCGTTCCCTCGACGCTCCGTCACAAGGATATGCCGTGAAGAACCCGTTTCGGACCGCCCTCAGCGTCACCCGCATGGCCAAGA
>DAMDPH010000205.1:0-4463 GCA_032082785.1 Sphingobium sp.
GCACGGCCTGAGACGCTGGTCGCCCGCGCGCCATCCTGGATCAGGATAAGGCTCTGAACTTCCACGACGAAGCGGCGTTGCCCCCGTGAGCCAAAGCTGAAGTTCGCACATCAGGATATTCAGCAATTTGCTGTGGTTATGGACTTGAAAAAGGCTCCACAAAGAGGCTCTTTTCAACTCCACCACCCCGGCGCCCATGAAGATGATGGGGTGGCACCGCCCGCCGCCTCTTCAGCCATAATGAAAGAGCGGAGCAGGCATGACAGATGATCGCCCGGAATATCTGGACCGTCGCCACCTGTTCAAGGCAGCCGGCGTCGGCGCCGCGACGCTGCTGATCGGCGGCGGTGCGCGTGCGGCGCAGAAACATTATCCGCCGCCCAGCCCGGTCGATGTCGGGCAGGTGCGCAATGGCAAGGTGCAGTTCCCGCCCTGGCGCTCGCCCGCCGACACGCCGTCGCCGCCGCCGCCCGCGCCGCTGCCGCCCGAACAGCGGGTGGGCTTTGCGCTGGTGGGACTGGGGCGGCTATCGCTGGAGGAACTGCTGCCGGCCTTCGCCAAGTCGATGAAGGCGCGGCCGGTGGCGCTGGTGTCGGGATCGCCGGAGAAGATGCGGACGGTCGCGGCGCAATATGGGATCAAGCCCGAAAATTGTTACAGCTATGAGCGGTTCGACGCGATCCGCGACAATCCCGAGGTTCAGGCGGTCTATATCGTTCTGCCCAATGGCATGCACCGCGAATATAGCGAGCGGGCGGCCCGCGCCGGCAAGCATGTGCTGGTGGAAAAGCCGATGGCCAACAGCGCGAAGGAGGCGGAGCAGATGATCGCCGCCTGCGCCGCCGCCAAAGTGCATCTGATGGTCGCCTATCGCATTCAATATGAGCGTTATAACCGACGCATGATGACGATGGTGCGCAGCGGCGGGCTGGGGCGGATGGTCGGCTTTCACGGCATCAACGTCCAGACCGTCGCGGCCGACGGCGCGCAGCAATGGCGGCACAAAAAGGCGATGGCGGGCGGCGGGGCGCTGCCCGACATCGGCCTTTATTGCCTCAATACCGCGCGTTTCCTGACCGGGGAGGAGCCGGTGGAGGTTTTCGGGTCGATCTATTCGCCGCCCGGCGACCCACGCTATGCCGAGGTGGAGGAGACGGTGTCGTTCATGCTGCGCTTCCCCTCCAATCTCATCGCCAATTGCTTCACCAGCTATGGCGCGCGGGACGACAAGCATCAGCGGCTGAATTTCGCGAGCGCGACCGCCGACATGCCCAATGCCTATAAATATGAAGGGCAGCAGCTCACCCTCGTCACCCGGCAGGAGGATGCCACCAGCCAGGATCAGCTGGTGCTGACCCCCAACAACCAGTTCGCGGCGGAGATCGACCATTTCGCCGACTGCGTGCTGACCGGCCGCCGCCCCTATACGCCGGGCGAAGAAGGGTTGCAGGACCACCGCCTGATGGAGGCGATCTACGAGAGCGCGCGCACCGGGCGACCGGTGAAGCTGGACGCGGTGGAGGGCAAGGATGTCTTTCGCGGGCCGCCGCTCGCCGAGGAACCCTGATCCCCGGCCGGCGGCGGCGTCGCGTCAGAAGAAGCCGGGCACCTCGCGCTGCCGCGTATTGGGGCGGTCGGGGACCAAGAGCTGGCGCGGCCGTTCGATGGGGATGGCCTGTTTGCTCGCAGTGGATGGCGCCCGGCCGATGGCGGTGCAGCTGCGTCCGGCGATGAAGTTCAGCGCCTCGCGCACCGATCCCTCGCGCGGGTCGCCCAGCGGATAGTTGATGTCATCGGGCGCCTGGCAGCTGGTCTTCACGCTGGTGGCGAGGCCGTCATAGAAATTGGCATTGCCCGCGCTATTCTCCCCGGCGAAGGCGACCACGCGCAGCCGGTCGTCGCAGGCGGCGCGGTCGATGGCGATCTGCCCCACCGGCTTGCCATAGCTGTTGCTGCCGATCAGCGCGACGCGCGCGTCGAGAAAGGGGATGAAGGCGTTGATGAGCATTTCGCTCGCCGACGCGGTGCCGCCGGTCGAGATGAAGGCGATGCGCGTCGGGGTGACCGATTCCGGCTGCGGCGCGAAGCGATAGCTTTCGTCCAGCGCCGATTTTTCCGGGCGATGCGTCAGCCGGGTGAAGATGTCGCTGGTGGAACGGTCGCCGCCCAGCAGATCGCCGAACAGCTTGCCCACCGACACCAGACCCCCGCCATTATAGCGCAGGTCGACGATGATGTCGGTCACGCCCTGCGCCTTGAACTGGGCGAAGGCATCGCGCAGCGGCCGGTCGGCGGTCAGGATGAAGGTGCGCAGATTGACATAGCCGACGCGCCGCCCCCCATCCTCCATGACCTTGGCGCCATAGCGGTTGGACACCGGCAGCAGTTCGAAATCCCGCTTGGTTACGGTGACGTTGCGCGTGCCCGATGCATCGGAAATGCGCAGCAGCCGGGTGGTGCCGGCATCGTCCGGTCCCATGGCGTCGGCAACGGCCGCGCCGCCGCCTGAATTATAGAGGGAGGAGACGGTTTGCAGGTTCGAACTGCTGGTGCCGATCGCCAGAATTTCCGCCCCGCGATCGACGCCGGCGGCCAGACCGGGGCCATTTTCAAACGCTTCGATGACGAACAGCCGCCCCTGCGAGGGATCGAGCGAGAAGCGCCAGCCGAAACCGGCGGTCGAGCCGGACTGATAATAGGCATTCTCCTCCGCAATGGAGGTCAAATAGGTGAAATAGCGGTCGCGCCGTTGCGCGCGGGCGGTGGCGGTCAGCGCGTCGATATAGTCATCGACCGTCGAATAGGGCGACGGGTCGAGCGAAGCGGGCAGGGTTTCGGGGAAGAGATACCATTCCTTGAGCGTCTCCGCCGCCCATTGCTGCCGCGCGAGCAGCGAGCAGGTCGCCGAAGGCGTGGGCGTCGGTGTCGGCGCGGGCGTCACGCTGCCGCCCAGGCTGCTGGCAACCGTGCCGCCATCGCTGCCCCCGCACGCGCCCAGCATGGCCAGCGCCCCCATCAACAGGGCGGAAGAGGCAAAACGCCCCCGCACATGGCGATGCTGTCGCTGACCCCTCGAATGCTGTGTCATCATGAACCCGTAGCCGATTTCCCCAACGCCCGCAGGATGACGCCAGCGGGAGGATTCGCAACCGCTTTTGTGAAGCTGTGGCGGGGGAGGGCGTGCCGGCGCTTTCATGGCGGGCAGTCCGGCAGGGCTTACAAGAGCTTCACTTTGGAGATCGACCACCCGCATCATCTTTGCGCAGCTTGGGACAGGTCTCGCGCGCGTCGCCCGGGAGTGTTCGCTGCGCGGCGAGAATTAGCCGTTGTTGGTCAGCATGTTACGGGAGCGATGGGCGTGCTTCGCCGCTGGATGCTTGTCGCGGCGGGTAAGCGGACCTAGACTGGCATGGTGCGGAGTCTTGTTTTTCTTGTGATGTTGCTGATCGGCGCGGCTATCGCTGCGCCGTCGTCGTCGCATGCTTTTGCCGCAAGCGAGGGGCTTGCCCCATCCGCCGCTGACTGCACGCATATGGCGGAGGCCATGGCGTCGCCGGCGTCCGTCGACGAGCCGTGCGGGCCATGTTGCCCCGACGTGCAGCGCGATTGCGTTACCGGCATGACCTGCCTGTCCGTGCTGGCATCGATGCCTTCGGCCTTCGAGCGCAGCGCCGCCATCAGCGCGCCGCTGTTCCTGGCGCTGCCGACGATCCGGCTGCCCTCTGCGCCGGGCCAGCCAGACCCGCGACCACCCCGCCTGACCGCCTGAACCGGCGGGCCTTTGCCTGCCGGAAGGCGCGTGGCTGAGCCGCGCGTCGTGAAGGCGTGGCGCATTGCCGCGTCGTTCCCGGGATTGTCGGAGCGATAGGATGAAATTAGGAGCGGGCTGGCTGTTGCCGGTCATGGGCGCGGTGGCGAGTGCGGCTGCTGCCCAGCCGATCGGCTATGAAGAGGCGCTGCACGCCGCACGGGCGGACCAGCCGGCGCTGGAGGCCGGGCAGTTGCAGATCGACGCGCGGCGCAGCGAAGTGGAGGCGGCGGACGAACTGCCCGATCCCCGGCTGAGCGCGGGCGCGCTGAACCTGCCGGTGACGGGGCCGGACCTGCTCGACGCGGTGATGATGACGATGTTGCAGGTCGGCATCGAACAGGACATTCCCAATCTCGCCAAGCGCCATGCGCGGGAAGGCGTCGCGCAGGCGCATGTGGGCCTCGCCGAAGCGAAGCGCGAGATTACCGGCCATGAACTGCGCGTGGAGGCGGGGCTGGCCTGGATCGACCTTGCCTATGCGCAGCGGCGGCTTGCGCTGGCGGTAGAGGCGGATGCGGAACTGCGCGCCTATTTGCCGGTGGCGGCCAGCGCGGTGGCATCCGGTTCGGCGCGGCCGGCGGAGAGCCTGGCGGTGCGGCGGGCGCTGCTGGAGCTGGAAAATGCCCGCACGGCGGTGGAGGCGGAACGCGCC
>DAMDPH010000206.1:0-2379 GCA_032082785.1 Sphingobium sp.
GGCGCGCTGGGGCTGACCGCGGCGCTCACGGCGCAGCGGGCGGGCGCGGCCGTCACCATTTACGCCAAGGAGCAGTTTCCGCATGTCCGCTCCGCCAACGCCACCGGCACCTGGTCGCCCGACAGCCGCATCGCGCTGGAAGGGGCGGTGAATACAGGCTTTGGCGACCGGTGGGAGGCGATGGCGCGCCGGTCCTTCCAAAGCTGGCAAAGCCTGCTGGGCCTGCCCGGCACGCCGGTCGAATGGACCGACCGCTACATCCTCTCCGACGATGCGCCACCGCCCGCGCCGCTTGAGCCGCCGCCCGAGCGCCCGGACCGCTTCCTCTATCTGGGCGGGCGGCTCGCCGATGTCCGGCCGCGCAGCGTTCCGGTCGATCCGGGTCGCCACGGCTTTCGCGCCGATCATGTGCGGCAGAATGTCGCGCTGACCTTCAACATCGCCGATCTCATGCACCAGCTGACTAACGATTTCCTCCTTCGCGGCGGCCGGATCGTGCCGATGACCTTCGCCGCGCCGCAGCAACTGGCATCGCTGCGGCAGAAGCGGATCATCAACTGCACCGGCTATGGCGCGCGCGCCCTGTGGCGGGACGAGAGTATCGTGCCGGTGCGCGGCCAGATCGCCTGGCTGATCCCGCAGGCGGGCGCCACCTATGGCGCCTTTCGCGGGTCGCTCGCCATGATCGCGCGGCGCGACGGGATCGTCGTGCAGGAAATGGGCGCCGACGACTGGTTCGGCTATGGCGACGCCGACGAGGCGCCCGATCATGACGCCGCCCGCGCCGCCGTCGCGCGGCTGGCGACCTTCTGGGCCTGACCGCGCGCCTGCCCCCATGCTTGCCAAGCCCGGCGCGGACCGTCATCACCTTGGCCCATGACCTGGCAATTTTGGATCGACCGTGGCGGCACCTTTACCGATGTGGTGGCGCGAGACCCCGATGGGCGGCTGCACAGCGCCAAGCTGCTGTCGAGCGACCCGGAACGCTATGCGGATGCGGCGGTGGAGGCGATCCGCCGGCTGACCGGCGCGGGCGAGGGGCCGATCCCGCCCTGCGCGCTGCGCATCGGCACCACCATCGCCACCAACGCGCTGCTGGAACGCAAGGGCGAGCCGGTGCTGCTGGCGGTGACGCGGGGCTTTGGCGACGCGATCCGCATCGGCTATCAGGACCGGCCGCATCTCTTCGCCCGGCGCATCGACCTGCCGCCGCCGCTGCATGAGGCGGTGGTGGAGATTGACGAGCGGGTCGATGCCGACGGCGTCGTCCTGCGCCCGCTGGACGAAGCGGCGGCGCGCACTGCGCTGCAAGCCGGCTATGATCGCGGTCTGCGCGCCATCGCCATCCTGCTGATGCACGGCTATCGCCATGGCGCGCATGAGCAGGCGCTGGCCGCCATCGCGCGTGACATCGGCTTCACCCAGATTTCCGTCAGCCATGAGGTCGCGCCGCTCATCAAGCTGGTCGGGCGGGGCGACACCGTGCTGGCCGACGCCTATCTCTCGCCGGTGCTGCGCGCCTATGTCGACGGGCTGGGCGCGGCGCTGGGGCCGCAGGCCGACATGCTGTTCATGCAGTCGAGCGGCGGGCTGACGGACGGCGCGCTGTTTCGCGGCAAGGATGCGGTACTGTCCGGTCCGGCCGGCGGCATTGTTGGCCTCGCCCGCACCGCCGAGCAGGCGGGTTTTCGCGAAGTGATCGGCTTCGACATGGGCGGCACCTCCACCGACGTTTCCCATTATGCCGGCAGCTATGAGCGCGACAATGAAGCACGCGTCGCCGGCGTGCGGCTGCGCGCGCCGATGATGCGGATCGATACGATCGCGGCAGGCGGCGGCTCCATCTGCGCCTTCGTCGACGGCCGTTTCCGGGTCGGGCCGGAGTCCGCCGGCGCGGTGCCGGGGCCGGCCTGCTACCGGCGCGGCGGGCCGCTCACCATCACCGACTGCAACGTCATGCTGGGCAAGATCCAGCCCGCTTTTTTCCCCAGCCTGTTCGGGCCGGAGGGCGACCAGCCGCTCGACATCGCGGCGGTGGAGCGGCGCTTCGCCGATATCTGCGCGCAGGTCGAGGCGCAGACCGGCCGTGCCATGTCGCCGCGCGCGGCGGCGGAGGGCTTCATCGCCGTTGCCGTCGCCAACATGGCCAATGCGATCAAGCGCATATCGGTCGCGCGGGGGCATGACGTGTCGCGCTATACGCTCGCCAGCTTCGGCGGGGCGGGGGGGCAGCATGCCTGTCTGGTCGCCGATGCGCTGGGCATGGACCGGGTGATGATCCACCCGCTGGGCGGCGTGCTGTCGGCCTATGGCATGGGGCTGGCCGATCGCCGCGCGGCGCGCGAGCGGACGCTGGCGCTGCCGCTGGAAGCGGGCGCG
>DAMDPH010000206.1:2527-4434 GCA_032082785.1 Sphingobium sp.
CGGAAGCGGACCGGACCGAGATATTGCTGCGCCTGCGTTTCGACGGCACCGACAGCCTGTTCGACGTGCCGCTCGGCCCGCTCGACGCCATGCGCGCCGATTTCGAGGCGCAGCACCGCGCCCGCTTCGGCTATGCGGGAACGGGCCGGCTGCTGGTCGATATGGCGCGGGTGGAGGCGATCGCCTCGACGCGGGAGGCGATGGACGGCGTCGCCACCATCGCCGACACCGCCGCGCCGCCGCTGGGGCGGATCGACTATGCCGGGCAGGATGCGCCGGTGCATGACCGCGCGGGGCTGGCGGCCGACAGCTGTGTCGAAGGACCGGCGCTCATCATCGATCCGGTGTCGACGACGGCGGTGGAGCCGGGCTGGCGCGCGCGGCTCGACGCGGTCGGCAATCTCATCCTCAGCCGCTACCAGCCCCGCGCCGTCCCTGCCGCCGATGACGATGGCCGCGCCGTCGATCCGGTGCGGCTGGAGGTGATGGGCGGCCTGTTCATGGCCATTGCCGAGGAAATGGGCGCCGCCCTTCAGAGCAGCGCATCGTCCGTCAACATACGGGAAAGGCTGGATTTCTCCTGCGCGCTCTTCGATGCGGCCGGCAATCTGGTCGCTAACGCCCCGCATATGCCGGTGCATCTGGGCAGCATGGGGGAAAGTATCCGCGCGATCATCCGCCGGCGCGGGCCGGGCGCGGATGGCGCGCCGCTCGACGGGCGCGGCATGGTGCCGGGCGACGTCTATGCGCTCAACGCGCCCTATGACGGCGGCACGCATCTGCCCGACGTCACCGTCGTCATGCCGGTGTTCGTCCATGACGGCGACGCAGCGCCCGCCTTCTTCGTCGCCGCGCGCGGCCATCATGCCGATATCGGCGGCATCAGCCCCGGCTCCATGCCGCCCGACAGTCGCAGCGTGGAGGAGGAAGGGATCATCCTCGACAATCTGCTGGTGGTGGAGGGCGGCCGGCTGCGCGAGGCGGAGATTCGCGCCCTGCTCGGCTCGGGCCGCTGGCCGGCGCGCAATATCGACCAGAATATCGCTGACCTCTCCGCTCAGGTCGCCGCCTGCGCCAAGGGGGCGAGCGAATTGCGCCGGATCAGCGCCGATTATGGCGTCGATGTCGTCGCCGCCTATATGGGCCATGTGCAGGATCAGGCCGAGGCCGCCGTCCGCCGGCTGATCGGGCGGCTGTCCGACGGCGCCTTCGACTATGCGATGGACAATGGCGCGCATATCGCCGTCAGGGTCAGCATCGACCGGGCGCAATCGGCCGCCACCATCGACTTTACCGGCACGTCGGAGCAGCTGCCCGGCAATTTCAACGCGCCGCTGTCGGTGGTGCGCGCCGCCGTCCTCTATGTCGTGCGGACGCTGATCGACGAGGCGGTGCCGATGAACGACGGCTGCCTCAAGCCCGTCACCCTGATCGTGCCCGAAGGCTCCATGCTGCGCCCGGTCGCGCCCGCCGCCGTCGTCGCCGGCAACGTCGAAACCAGCCAGGTCGTGACCGACGCCTTGTTCGGCGCGCTGGGCGTCATGGCGGGGGCGCAGGGGACGATGAACAATTTCACCTTCGGCAATGCGCGCCATCAATATTATGAGACGATCGCCGGCGGATCGGGCGCGGGGCCGGATTTCGACGGCGCGCCGGTGGTCCAGACCCATATGACCAACAGCCGCCTCACCGATCCCGAAATATTGGAAAGCCGCTTTCCCGTGCTGCTGGAGGAATTTTCGATTCGCGCCGGATCAGGAGGGGCGGGGCGTCATCGCGGCGGCGACGGGGCGGTGCGCCGTCTCCGCTTCCGCGAGGCGATGAGCGCCGGCATCCTCGCCAATCGGCGGATCGTGCGGCCCTTCGGCCTGGAGGGCGGCGCGGCGGGCGCGCCGGGCCGCAACTGG
>DAMDPH010000207.1:0-2747 GCA_032082785.1 Sphingobium sp.
GCGCGGGGCAGATCGCGCTGGCGGTGCTGGCCGGTCATGGCAGCCTCTCCGTCGGGCGGCGGCCGCGCGTGGCCCTGCTCTCCACCGGCAATGAGCTGGTCCCGCCGGGCGCGCCGACGCCGCCGGGCACGCTCCCTTCCTCCAACGCGCCGATGCTGGCGGCGATGCTCAGCGGCCTTGCCGATGTGATCGACATCGGCATCATCGCCGACGATCTCGGCGCGATGCGCGACGCCTTTGCGCGGGCGGCGCAGGCGGACATCCTGTCGACCGGCGGCGCGTCGGTGGGCGACCATGATCTGGTCCGCCCCGCCTTTGCCGCAGCCGGCGGCACGCTCGATTTCTACAAGATCGCGATGCGGCCGGGCAAGCCGCTGATGGCCGGCCGCCTGAACGACGCGCTGTTCCTTGGCCTGCCGGGCAATCCGGTGTCCGCCTTCGTCACCGCCACGCTGTTCCTGTTGCCGCTGGTCCGACATATGGCCGGCGCCGCTGAGCCGCTGCCGCTGCTGGGACGCGGCACGCTCGCCGGCCCGCTCCCGGCCGCCGGCAGTCGCGACGAATATCTGCGCGCCTTTCATGGGGAAGCCGGGCTGGTCAGCGTCACCTCGCAGGACAGCGCCGCCACCGCCGCCATGGCTGCCGCCGACTGCCTGATCCTGCGGCCCGCCGGATCAGCGGCCGCGCAGCCGGGCGAGCCGGTGTCGATCCTGCCGCTTTGACGGAGCCGCCCGGCCTGTCCTGACGTTTAATGCTGCTGGTCGCCCGGCGCATAATCGGTGCGCCGTTCATCGCCCATCTGCCGCTCCACCGGCTCCCGCCTGCGGGCCTGGCCAGCGGGCCAGCGGAGCTTGTGCGCGTCCTCCCGCGCGGTCTGCCTGTCCATCCTCTTCCTCCTGCTTGTCCTCTCTGTCATAAACGCCCGGTGCGCCGCCCCGTTCCGGCACGAACGGTTACGCAAGCGGCTTGACTTGCCTTGCTTCGTTTCCTATGCGTTCTCCATCCGTTCCATGGAGGACCGCATGCTGACGCCGAAGCAACAGGAATTGTTGAGCTTCATCCAGACCCGACTGGAGGAAGGCGGCGTGTCGCCTTCTTTTGAGGAAATGAAGGACGCGCTCGATCTGCGCTCCAAATCGGGCATTCATCGCCTGATCAACGCGCTGGAAGAACGCGGCTTCATCCGTCGCCTGCCCAATCGCGCCCGCGCGCTCGAAGTGCTGAAGCTGCCCGAAGCCATGCACCGCGCGCCCGCCAATGTCGCCGTCGCGCCCGCCCGGCCCGCAGCCCAGCCTCCCGCCGCCATGCCGATCGCCGCCAATGACGTGCTGGAAATCCCGCTGCACGGCCGCATCGCCGCCGGCGTGCCGATCGAGGCGCTGGAGGGGCAGACCACCCTCTCCGTCCCCGCCGCTCTGCTCGGCTCAGGCGATCATTATGCGCTGGAAGTGTCGGGCGATTCGATGGTCGACGCCGGCATATTGGACGGCGACTATGCGCTGATCCAGCGCACCGACGTCGCGCGCGAAGGGCAGATCGTCGTCGCCCTGATCGACGAAGAGGAAGCCACGCTCAAATATTTCCGCCGCGACGGCAGCCGCGTCCGCCTCGACCCCGCCAATCCGGCCTATGAACCCCAACTCTACGACCCGCGCCAAGTGCGCATCCAGGGCAAGCTGGCGGGCCTGTTGCGCCGTTATAATTAGAGCGTCTGGCGCGGCGGGTTGAGGCTGACAGGCGCAACCCGTCCGGGTCGGACAGCCGGGCGCAGGTGGGCGCGCCTCTCCGCGCTGTGCGGCTGATAAGAGGCGGCTTGGTCGCTGTTGTCGAGCAGTGGGCGCGATGAAGCACTGCACAGTGCGGGGCGCTATGGTCAGGCGATATTGCGATCTGGTCGGATAGGACAGCCTCTGTTCCGTTGGGATTAGAGTGGCCACTCGGGTTGCGGGCTGATTTGATAGGGCTGCTGCTAGGTAGCGGCTTGATCGCTTTTGTCGAGCAAGGGGGCGCGCGCCCTATATAGCGCTGCACATCATAGGCGCCTTGGTGGCGCAATGTTGCGGCCTTGCCGGATGAGACAATGTTCTGATTCCATGGGAACATCGTGGCCATTCAGGCCGCGTCCTGCCTTGATAGGGCAGCGGCGCGCTTCCCATGCGGGTGGCCTTTTCTGATCCGATGTGAAGATGCACGCAGCCATCGGCAGAGCGCCTGCTTGCGTGCGTCCTGCGCCCCGGCACAGCAGCCGCGCGAGCGCATGTGCGAGCTGAGCCCCGCTTTTGAACCTCTGAATTCTCCTCGCCCGGCTTCGTGACACGAGGCTCCGACCGGATCCCCTGCCAGTCCATCCGCTGCCCAGTGAAACGGGGCAGTTCATGATTTCGATGCATGAATGTGCCATCGTCCGTTCCGAAGAATCACGAATAGCCTGAAGGCTTTTACCTGTCTCACCCTTGTAGCAGTTAAGCCTATCGAGCTGATGTTGCGTTATTTTTCTCAAGACACTCAAGACACAAGGCTGTTCGCCGCTCGCCCCTGTCACAGCGCAAATCCAGACCGGAAGATCGTGCCCCGATACTCGCCCTATCAACCGGGCGACCACCGCCGATCCAGCCCGTTCCGCCGCCAGCGGCGGCGCCTCCCCTCTCGCGCACCGTCGCCCGCCTTCCTCTCACCCCGTCTCAAGATCCACGGATGCGCGTCGCCCGGTCGGTTCACCGTCGCTATCGTGCCGGAGCGTAGATAAA
>DAMDPH010000207.1:2757-4382 GCA_032082785.1 Sphingobium sp.
CCCGCCGCTCCGCGCGAGCAGCCGGCGGTCGATCTTCAACCATCGCGGCCGGCACCAGTGGGGCAGGCCCCGGTCGCTGATGACGATGTCGGCCCGCGCGCAATCCCGTTGCAGCAGCGGCCGCTCGACAAAGTCGCGGCTCCGCGTCAGCAGCACCAGCCAGCGGCGCGGCGGCCGGTCACCGCTCCCCCCGCCGGCCTCCGTCACATAGACCGCGCACAGATCCACCGAGCAACGCGCCTGCGGCAGGCTCCGCAGCGCATCGAGCGGGCCGTCATGGCCGGCGCTTTCCGCCAGCATATCGCGCACATAGTCGCCCGCCCCGTCCCGCAGCAGCGCCATACCCTGGCCGCTGCGCACCGCGACATGGCGCCCGTCGCCGGTGACGAGAATGTCGGGCATCGGCCGCGTCGCCATGATCGCGGTGCCGAGCAGCAGCGGCGCGACGCCGATCCAGCGCCAGCGGCTGCGCCACAACAGCAACCAGAAGCCGCCCATCACCGTCAGCCCGAACGCCCACCCCGCTCCCGCCGGCGCGGCCATGCTGGCGAGCGGACTGGCGGCGACGCGATGGGCGAGCGCCAGCAACAGCTCCAGCGTCTTCTGCGCCATCCACCAGAAGGGCGCGCCCAGCCCGACATTGTCGAACAGCAAAGCCAGCGCCTCCAGCGGCATGACGACGAAGGTGGTGAGCGGGATGGCGATCATATTGGCAAAGGCGCCGAGCATCCCGGCCTTGTGGAAATGATAGAGGGCGATGGGGGCCAGCGCCGCCTCCACCGCCACGCCTGTCAGCAACAGCATCGCCAGCCCCCGGCCGATCCGCCGCCACCATGGCTCCTCCCGCGCCATGGCAAAAACGCGCAGGCGGGGATGTTCGGCCAGCGCGACGATCGCCGTCACCGCCGCGAAACTCATCTGAAAACTCGGGCCGATCAGCGCCTCGGGCCAGAACAGCAGCACGATCAGCGCGCCGGCCGCCACCAGCCGCAGCGTCAGCGCCTCCCGCCCTAGGGCCAGCGCCGCCAGCACCAGCAGCGCCGCGACGCAGGAGCGGACCGTCGGCACCTCCGCCCCGGTGAGCAGCGTATAGCCGATCGCCGCCGCAGCCCCGCCTGCCGCCGCGATCAGCATCAGCGGCCAGTCCAGCGCCGCCCGCCGGCTGAGCGCCAGCAACCGCATCAACAGCAGGATGACGCCCGCCGTCAGCGCCGTCACATGCAGCCCGCTGATCGAGAGGAGATGAGCGAGCCCGCTGCGCCGCATCGCTTCGGCATCCTCGGGCGTGATGGCGCCCTGATCCCCGGTGACGATCGCCACCGCAAGGCCCGCCGCCCCGCCATCGACCTGGCCCAGCACATGGGTAAAGAGCCGCTCGCGCAGCGGCGTTCCGGTCTGCGCCGGTCGCAGCGTTGCGATCGGCTTCAACGCGCGGCCTGTGGCACCAATGCCCTGAAAATAGGCGCGGGCGGCGAAATCATAGCCGCCGGGCACCTGCGCCGGCGCGGGCGGCATCAACCGCACCCGCAGCCTCAGCACCGCCCCTTTGCCCAGCCCCGCCGGCCGGTCCGCCTCGTCGATATTGACCCGCCCCCGACGCGGCAGGTCCGGCGCGGCGAGCGGGC
>DAMDPH010000208.1:0-4357 GCA_032082785.1 Sphingobium sp.
CGCCTGCTGTTCCTGAGCGAGGCTGGTGCCGGCGGTGCCCGGCAGGACGAGCGCCGAATCATCGGCGGCGGACAGGCGCGCGGCCAGCAGCAGCGCCGCCGCGCCCGCGCCCGTCATCGCTGCTATCGTCCCCTTGCGCCCCATGACCCCCGCTCGCCTGATCGCCTACCCTTCGCGATGATAGGGATGATTGGCAAGGATGGAGCAGGCGCGCCACAATTGTTCGGCCAGCATCGCGCGTGCCATCATGTGCGGCCAGGTCATCGCGCCAAAGGCGATGAGCAGGTCCGCGCGGTCGCGCTCGGCATCTTCGAACCCGTCGGCCGCGCCGATCAGGAAGCGGCATTCGCGGGTGCCGGCATCGCGCCACCCCTCGATCCGGCGGGCGAAATCCATGGAGGAGAGTTGCCGCCCCTTTTCATCCAGCATCACCGTGACGGTGCCGGGCGACGCGGGCGGCAGCTTGCCGCCGCGGTCGGGCAATTCGCTGATCTTGTGCGGCATGGTCAGCCGCCGGACATAGCGGTCGACCAGATCGGCCTCGGGCGAACGCCCGATCTTGCCGCGTGCGATGATGTGAAGGAGCATGGATCGTCCCGTCCGCTAATGGAATTGTCGTTCAGGGCCGGCCCATGATGCGACGAATGTCGGCTACGGGCGGTGGCGCATCGCGCCGTGAACAGGAACCGTGCGGGCCGAGCCGAGTCGAAGCCCTGCCCGTTCTTTCAAGACGACCGGCCTTTCGACCTGCCTCACGCGCGAACGAAGGAGCGGCAATCCCGATTCAGCGCGGCTTGCTCCGGCGGCTGCGTCGGATAGGCGCCGGGCCGCCCGCCCGCGTGCGGACGCGCGAGGACGGCCGGTGCAGCGACGCGGGCAGCGGTCAGGCGTTGCCGGCCGCCGGCGCGTCCACAAATCCCCACATCCGCTCCAGATTGTAGAAGCTGCGCACTTCCGGGCGGAACAGATGGACGATCACATCGCCGGCATCGACCAGCACCCAGTCAGCGACCGGCAATCCTTCGATCCGGGCGGACCGGCCGGTGCCGGCCTTGATCCTTTCGGCCAGATGCTGGGCCATCGCCGCGACCTGACGCGACGAGCGGCCGCTGGCGATCACCATATGATCGGCGATGCTGCTCTTGCCTTCCAGCGGGATGGAGATGGTTTCCTGCGCCTGGTCGTCGTCGAGGGATTGCAGGACGAGGGCGTGCAGGGCGGCCGCGGAGTCGGCATGGGGGGCCGTATCGTTGGCAGGGGCGGCTTTGGTCAAAAAAACTCCAATCTAGACGATCAACCGACGCGTGAGCGGATCGCGCACGCGGCTTGCTTCATATTCGCGATGCCAGAGGGGGTCCGCCTGCCGCAGCAGGGTTGCCGATCTTGGATCAGGGCGGAAGCGCAAAAGCACGAGCGCCGGTGGTCTCCAATTCGTCCAGTCTGCACTCTGGCGCACGGGCCGGACGAAGCGCCGCAGCCAGCTCATGGCCACAGAGCCACGGGCGGCGCTATCATAGCCTGGCCGGGCGATCACGGCAATGGGCATCTGCCGCGCGAGGCCACGCCAGTCGCGCCAGCGGCTCAATTGGGCGAGATTGTCGGCGCCCATCAGCCAGACGAAGCGGCAGCGGGGATAGCGTTGGCGCAGCGCGCGCAGCGTGTCGACGGTGTAGCGGGTGCCCAGGGTCCGCTCGATGGCGGTGGGGCGAATCGGCGCGCGCCGCGCCACCTGACGCGCCCGCGCCAGCCGCGCCGGCAGCGGCGCCATGCCGCGCGCGGGCTTGAGCGGATTGCCCGGCGACACCAGCCACCAAACTTCATCCAGGTCCAGCGCATCGAGCGCGAACAGCGAAATAGCGCGATGCCCGCCATGCGCCGGATTGAAGGAGCCGCCCAGCAGGCCGATCTTTTTCATGTCGATCGCCATGCCAGCGCCGCGGCGGACGGGCAATGGCGGAGAGGGATGGTGACGGCCGCACGACCCCCTCCCGCGAGCGGGAGGGGGTCAGGGGGTGGGCTGCGCCAAGCGGGCCGGCCTGCGCTACGTCATATCCGCGGCGCAAGTCGGTGTTCTTAGCGCCTGAGTTCACTACTTCAGCTCAATCCAGCGATCCGCTGCCATATAGCTCGAGGTCCAAGAACAACCCTCGTTCGCTCATCAAAGCGAGCGTTGGTGATTCGAGGGTCAATCCTTCATTGCCGTCGTCCATGAACAGACCAGCAAAGATGCGACCGCCGTAACGCGCTGCCAGCGGGCGCCATATTGCCGGGTTGGTAGGCGATTGTGACAGGAGTTGCTGTATCTGGCTGTCCAGATCGGCAGGCTCACAATCTTGGACATCGGCCCTCCAAAATCCTGTTCGGGCTATCTTTTCACGCCCTCTGCTTGTCAGCCAGGTGTCGCCCTTCCGCACCCCGACTGTCGGGGTGATCCGTAAGCAGGCTGTGATTTCACTGGGATCGAGATCATCTCCATAAAAGCCCAGCGAGGCAGCCGATTTGAACAGATCAGCCATGACGATCTCCCATAGCGGGCGTACCCCGCTCCCCGGTGAATGAGATACAACGCCTCCGTCTCTCCATCGGTAGCGCCGATAAGTGTCGAGGCCAACCATCGATGCTTGCGCGCCCGCCTGTCCATCCATTCTACGCAAGCTCCTGATCGCCGCTCAAATAGCTTTGCCCCGGCGCCCAGGTTAGAGAGGACAGCATGACATCCTTCCTCTTCTATCTCGGCGCGGCGGTGGCGGAGATTGGTGGCTGTTTCGCCTTTTGGGCGTGGCTGCGGCTGGATCGGTCGCCGCTATGGCTGCTGCCCGGCTGCGCGGCGCTGATGCTGTTCGCCTGGCTGCTGACGCTGGTGGACAGCGCGGCGGCGGGGCGGGCCTATGCGGCCTATGGCGGCATCTATATCGGCACCGCGCTGCTCTGGCTGTGGCTGGCCGAAGGGGTGCGGCCGGATCGCTGGGATCTGGGCGGGGCGGCGCTCTGTCTGGCGGGGGCGGCGATCATCTTCTTCGGGCCGCACCGGCCGTAGCTGCCCCCCGGCCCCGTCACTCCGCCGCCGGCAGCGCCCGCGCCTCGTCGGCCTGGCTCTCGCGCGCCAGCAGGTCGAGCGGTTCGACACCCTCTATCTCCTTGCCGCCGGTTTCGATGGCGAGGTCGCGAAATTTGCGGCCGGTGGCGAGCACGCGCGTGTCGAAGCTGCCGACGAAGCTGTTATAGTTGGACACCGCGCTGTTGAGGCCGCTGCCCAGACGCTTGAGATGCGTGGCCGCGACCGCCAGCCGCTCGTAAAGCTCCTTGCCCAGCTGCCCCACCTGCCGCGCCTCATCCTGCATCTTGGCCTGACGCCAGTGGCCGGCCAGCGTGCGGGCAAGCGGCAGGAAGGTCGCCGGGCCGCAGATGATGACGCGATTCTTCGCCGCCCGCTCCCACAGGTCGAGATCCGCCTCCAGCGCGGCGGTGACGAAATTGTCGCCGGGCACATACATGATGACGAAGTCGGGTGCCTTCTCGAACTGCTCCCAATAGGCCTTGCGGCCGAGCGCATCGGCATGGGTGCGCACGGCGCGGGCATGGTCGGCCAGATGACGCTCGCGGAGCGCCGGATCGACCTGATCGACGGCATTGAGATAGGCTTCGAGCGAGCATTTGACGTCGACCACCAGCTGCTGGTCGCCGGGCAGGCGGATGATGAAGTCGGGGCGCAGCCGGGCATCGCCGCCCTCGACCGTGACCGACACTTCCTCCTGAAAATCGACATGGGGGGAAAGGCCGGCGGTTTCGATCAGATTTTTGAACTGCTGCTCGCCCCAGCGGCCACGGGTCTTGGGCGCGGCGCGCAGGGCGTTCACCAGCTTCGCCGTCTCGTCGCGGACCTGCCCCTGCCCCTGTCGCACCTGCTCCACCGCCTCGCGCAGTTCGGCATAGCTGCCCACCCGCTCCTTTTCGACGCGGGCGAGCCCTTCCTCATAGCGTTTGAGCGTCGTTTCCACCGGCGTCAGCAGCGTCTTGAGCTGCGCCTCGCTCTTTTCATTGGCCTGGGCGAACCGCTGGTCGGCGCGGTCGAGGAAATTTTTCTGCGCCTCGCCCAGCAGCTTGCCGCCAATCTCGCTGAACTGGGCGGAGAGCTGTTCCTTCGCGTCCTTGAGCGCGGCGATCTGTTCGGCAAAGGCTTCGGCGCGCGCCTCCGTGTCCGAGCGCAGCGCCGCCAGCTCGCGCAGCGCGCCTTCTCGTTCCGCCTGCACCGATTCCAGCCGCGTGACGAGATCGGCGCGGGCGCCCTCCGCCCGCTCCAGTTGCGCGCCGGCCTGCGTCACCCGCTCCTGCGCCACCGCCAGCTCGGCGATCGCGG
>DAMDPH010000209.1:0-4353 GCA_032082785.1 Sphingobium sp.
GGCGACGACGGCGGGGATCAGGAAATTGTCGCGCAGGAAATGCGCCAGCGTGTCGCCGATGCGATCCTTGTTGCGGGGGATGATGGCGGTATGCGGGATCGGCAGGCCCAGCGGATGGCGGAACAGCGCCGTGACCGCGAACCAGTCGGCCAGCCCGCCCACCATCGCCGCCTCGGCAAAGGCCTGGACGAAGCCGATGGCGGGGTGGATGTGCAGGGTCGCGCGAGCGGCCAGGAACAGCAGCGCCATGGCAAGCAGCATGCCGGTCGCCACCAGCCGCATGCGCTGGGCCGGATGGCGCGCCGGGGCAGCGGTCGGTCGGGCAGGGCGAAGCGGCGTCATCACCCCTAAACGGTTACGCCGCCGTTTCGTTCAGGCAAAGCCCTTTCGCGGCTGCGCCCCGCCGGCTCATTCGGCCGGAAGGGCGGCGGCCTTTTCATCCTCGGGCCGGTAGGTGAGCAGCCGGCGCAGCTTCGGTCCGGCGCGGCTCTCCAGCCCGATCGCCAGACTGAACACCGCCGGCACGATCACCAGCGTCAGCAGGGTGGACAGCAGCAGGCCGCCGATCACGGTGATGCCCATCGGCGCACGCCACGCACCGTCACCCGACAGCGACAGGGCGGTCGGCACCATGCCCGCGACCATGGCGACGGTGGTCATCACGATCGGCTGCGCGCGCTTGTGGCCCGCGTCGATGATCGCCTGCAATTTGGGCACGCCCTTGTCGATTTCCTCCAGCGCGAAGTCGATGACGAGGATCGAGTTTTTCGCGACGATGCCGAGCAGCATCAGCAGGCCGATGAAGACCGGCAGCGACATGGGCTGTCCGGCGATATGGAGCGCCAGCGCCCCGCCCAGCGGCGCGAGCAGCAGCGAGCCGAGATTGACGAAGGGCGGCATGATCCGCTTGTAGAGCAGCACCAGCACGGCCAGCACCAGCATCACGCCCGACAGCACGGCGATCAGGAAATTCTGCAACATTTCCGCCTGCCACTTGCTGTCGCCCGCATTGAGTTTCTGGACGCCCTGCACGCGGCCTTCGTTGATTGCCTTCATGGTCGGCAGCGCGTTGATCTTTGCCATGGCCTGGCTGGAGACGAGCCCCGGCGCCAGGTCCGCGCCGACGACGACGCGGCGGATCTGGTTGAAGCGGCGGATCTGCGCCGGCCCCGCGCCAAAGCTGATGTCGGCGACGACCTTGAGCGGCACCGACCCGCCATTGACCGTGGGCACCGGCATATTCTCGATCGTGGACAGATCCTTGCGGCTTTCCTCCGCCAGTGCGACGCGGATCGGGATCTGCCGGTCGGACAGCGAATATTTGGCGCTGTTCTGATCGATATCGCCGATGGTCGCGATGCGGATCGCCTGGCTGAGCGCAGCGGTGGTCACGCCCATGCTGGCGGCAAGGTCGAGTCGGGGTTTGACGACGATTTCCGGCCGCTGCATGTCGCCATGCACCCGCGGTGCGCGCAATTCGCTCAGCCCCGCCATTTCCTTGACGAGCTTGTTGGCGGCCGCGTCCAGCTTTTCAGGATCGTCGCTGCCCAACATCATGATGATGTCGCGGCCGAAGCCGCCGCCCGACTGCGACTGGAAATTGACGCGCGCGTCGGCGATCGTCTGGAATTTCGGCGCGACCTTGCGCTCCCATTCGATCGAACTGATCGGCCGCTCCTTCTTGAGCGTCAGATAAATGTCGGCACTGGTGGGTTCGATATCGGCGAAGGCCGCCTCCACCACATCGCTGTCGGCGCTCAGCATGTCGGCGACGCGGCGGGTGACCGCCGTCGTCTGCGCCAGCGTGCTGCCGGGCACCATTTCGATCTTCACCTGACTGAAATCGGTGTTGGTCGTGGGCTGGAATGTCATGGGCAGGGTGGCGAAGGCCGCGATGGTGGCGACGAAGGCGGCGATGCCCATGCCCAACGTCCAGACGCGATGGTCGCGCAGGCGCGCGGCGATGCGCCAGCCGCCCCGTTCGCGATGCGCGTCGGCGGCGCGCTGATCCAGCGACCAACGCAAAATGCCCATATAGCGGTCCATCAGCCAGCCTTCGCCATGGCTTTCCTCGCCATGGGCCTTGAGGAAATAGGCGGCGATCATCGGCGTGATGAGGCGCGCGACCGCAAGGCTCATCAGCACCGCGACGACGACCGTCATGCCGAACTGGATGAAGAACTGCCCGGCAAGGCCCGGCATCAGCGCGACCGGCAGGAATACCGCGACGATCGCCATGGTGGTGGCGAGCACCGCCAGCCCGATCTCATCGGCGGCATCGATCGATGCCTGATAGGCGGATTTGCCCATGCGCATATGGCGCACGATATTCTCGATCTCCACGATCGCGTCATCGACCAGCACGCCCGCCACCAGGCTGAGCGCCAGCAACGAGATACCGTTGAGCGTGAAGCCCATCATGTCCATGAACCAGAAGGCGGGAATGGCCGACAGCGGAATGGCCAGCGCCGAGATCATCGTCGCGCGCCAGTCGCGCAGGAACAGGAAGACGATGACCACGGCCAGCACCGCGCCCTCGATCATCGCGGCCATGGCCGAATGATATTGTTCCTTGGTATAATCGACGCTGGTGAAGAGCTGGCGGAAACGGACCTTCGGATTTTCCTTTTGCAGTTTGTCCAGCACCACCCGGGCTTCGTCATAGACGGTGACGTCCGAGGAGCCCTTGGCCTTTTCCATGCTGAAGCTGGTGACCTGCCGCCCGTCCATCAGCGCCAGGCTGCGCTGTTCGGCGTACATGTCGCGCACGGTGGCGATGTCGGCGAGCTTGACCGTGCGGCCGCCGGAAATGGCGATCTGCGTCTGGCTCAGCGCGCGGGCGCTGTCGGCATTGCCGAGCACGCGGATCGACTGTTCCGCGCCGGCGATTTCGGTGCGGCCGCCGGCCGCGTTCAGGTTCACCTGCAACAGCTGCTGGTTCACCTGCCCGGCGGTGATGCCGAAGGCCTGGAGCTTGGCGGGGTCGAGGATGACGCGGATTTCGCGGCTGACGCCGCCGCCGCGATTGACCGCCGCCATGCCGCTGATCGACAGCAGCCGCTTGGCGACCGTATTGTCGACATACCAGGACAGTTCCTCCAGCGTCATGTCGGTCGCTTCGGCGCTGAAATAGGCGATCGGCCCGCCATCGACGTCGATCCGCTGGACCCGTGGTTCGAGAATGCCGTCGGGCAAGTCGCTGCGGATCTGATCCACCGCATTTTTCACGTCATTGACGGCGCGGTCGACCGGGGTGCCGATGACGAACTGGACATTGGTGATCGACTGCCCCTCCATGACGATGGAGGTAAGCTCGTCGACACCGCTGATGCCCCGCACGGCGGCTTCGACCCGCTGTGTCACCTGCGTCTCCAGCTCGCTGGGCGCGGCGCCGGGCTGGCTGACATTGACGTTTACCAGCGGAAAGCTGACATCGGGATTATTGTTGATGTCCATCCGGTTGAAGCTGACCAGACCGGCCAGCAGCAAGGCGGCGAACAGCACCAGCGGCGTCACGGGGTTGCGGATCGACCATGCGGAGATGTTGCGAAAACTCATGACGAACTTCCTTCGTCGAACGCCAAGCGTCCTGTCCGTGCGGCGCCGAGGGTGCGCCTTCCCTTATCCTTCGCGGCCGATCCCGCTCAGCGCGCCTTCATCAGCTCGGGCTTGACCTTCTGGCCCGGCGTCAGGAAGGCGCCTGCCGACGCGACGATCTTTTCGGTGCCGGTGACGCCGCCGGTGATGGCGACGCCGGCGTCCGACACCTGGCCGACCGTCACATCGCGCCGTTCGACCTCGTTCTTGCCGTTGACGATATAGACGAAGCTGCCCTTGTCATCGCTCTGCACCGCCGATTCCGGCAGGATCGGGGCGTTGCCCGACCCGCTCACGATCGCGGCGGAGGCAAAGCCGCCGGGCCGCAGCGCGTCATTATAGGACAGAGCGATGCGGGCGATACCCTGCCGGCTCTGCGGATCGATCACGGGGGAGACCTGCCACACCCGGCCGCTGAAGCTGGCGCTGTCGCCCACCGGCGATACCGTTGCGCCATTGCCGACGCGGATGGTCTGAAGATCGCCTTCGCTGACCTGCGCCAGCATTTCCATCTCGCCATCCTTGGCCATGCGGAACAGCACGCCGCTGCCGGCCTGGACGATCTGGCCCGGCTCGACCGCGCGGGTCAGGATCAGCCCGGCAGAGGGTGCGCGAATGTCGAGCCGGCCGGTGCGGGCGCGCTGTTCGGCGAGCTGCGCGGCGGCGACATCGACGCGGGCCTGCGCCGCATCGCGGGTCGCGGTGCGCTGATCGATGTCGGCGGCGCTGATGAAGCCGCGCCCGACCAGCGCTTTC
>DAMDPH010000210.1:0-4306 GCA_032082785.1 Sphingobium sp.
CGCGCCTTCTGCCGGCCCCGGAACGCCCAATTGGCTCCGCCTTCGGCCGGCGCCTCGACCGGACGGAAGCCTGCGAGCCGCATCAGTTGCAGGAAAGCCTCTTCCGACAGACCGAGCGACACGATCTGCGGGCTTTGGGCGGTGAAAGCCTCACCCTTGGCGATGGCTTCATGGGCGGTGCGGGCCATGCGTTCGGCCATGTCGATGCGCAGCATCTGCTCGCCAAAGCCCCGGAAGCCGGCGATGCGCGCGCCCATCTGTTCGAACTTTTCGCCCGCCGGGATCAGCGTCAGGCCCGGACCGGGCAGCGGCAGGCAGGGCTTGCCCAGACGCGCGGCCAGCAGTGCCGAGCGCCAGCGCGCCGCGCCCGGCTTCAGCAGGCCGGGATGATAGATGTCCAGAACGCCGATGTCGATGCCGGCGCGGCGCAGCAGATGGCGCTGATCCTTGTCGAGATGCCCCAGTGCCGAATCAAGCTCGGTGCGCGCGATCACGCCGCCGGCATCGGCCAGCTGCGCGAATACGGCGCGGACCACCGGCGGTACGTCGGGGGCGCTGGCGCTTTCGGCCATCTTCACCAGCGGCAGCAAATGCTTCTGCTTCTGCGCCTCGACCCAGGTGGCGAGCCGGCCGGCGACCTGCTTCTGCACATCCTGGCCGAGCGTCAGCAGCGCGCGATCCAGCCGGATTTCCGGGTTCAGCAGGCTGGTGCCCGCCAGCAGCGCCGCCACCGGCTGTCCGCTCCAGGCAATAGCCGGCGCTTGTCCCGCTTCGTCCATGAGCGCGAAATCCGTATCCGCCGCGCTCAACAATTCGTCAGCCTTCACTCGCAATACCTTTCCAAGGCGCCGCTCCGCGGCCGCCAGAAGCATCTTTCGATCCTGATGCCGCGTAGCGGGATCAACCGAGAAACGAAATCCGTCAAGTCGCCCAATCGTTTCGCCATCCACGCAGACGCTGCCATCGGCCTCCACCTCGACCGGCAGATCGGCGGCATTCTGGCCGATATTGCGCAGCAGCACGGTGGTGCGCCGATCGACGAATCGCTGCATCAGCGCGGCATGCAGAGCATCCGAGAGCTTCTCCTCCAGCGCGCGGGTCCGCTCCGCCATTTCGGCCGGATGCGCCAGCCAGTCGGCGCGATGGGCGATATAGGACCAAGTGCGCGCCGCCGCGATCCGGCCGGAGAGCGTGTCGATATCGCCCTGCACCGAATCGAGTCGCGCCACCTGCTGGGCGAACCAGTCGCGGGGGATATGGCCATTGCCCTCCGACAGAAAGCGCCAGATGCGGTTGACGGTGCGGGCATGATGGTCGGCGCCGAGCTTCTGGAAATCGGGCAGGCCGCAGGCGGCCCAGAGCCGTTCCACCTGCCTTTGCCCGCGCGCCCGTTCGGCGACCAGCGGGTCGTCGGCCAGCCGCTTGAGCACCGCCAGGTCGACCGCTTCGGGCGCGGCGCGTAGTTCGGGCCGATCGGGGCGCGCCTCCAGATCGGCGATCAGATGCGCCAGCCGGTCCGTGCGCGGGGTGCCGTCGCGCCAGTAAAGCTGCTCCACCGGCGGGAAATGATGCGCCTCGATCGCTTCCACTTCCTCGGGGTCGAAGGCCGCTTCGCCATCTTCGGCGCCCAGGCTGCCGAAGGTGCCGTCCTTGTGATGCCGCCCCGCGCGTCCGGCAATCTGCGCCATTTCCGCCACGCTCAGCCGGCGGGATCGCCGCCCGTCAAATTTGCGCAGCGAGGCGAAGGCGACATGGGCGACGTCGAGGTTCAGCCCCATGCCGATGGCGTCGGTCGCCACCAGATAGTCGACATCGCCATTGAGGAACATCTGCACCTGCGCATTGCGGGTGCGCGGGCTGAGCGCCCCCATCACCACCGCCGCGCCCCCGCGAAAACGGCGCAGCATCTCCGCGACGGCGTAAACCTCCTCGGCGGAGAAGGCGACGACGGCGGAGCGGCGGGGCAGGCGCGACAGTTTCCTGGCGCCGGCGTAGGAGAGGGTGGAGAAGCGCGGCCGACCGACAATCTCGACATCGGGGACCAGTGCCTTCACCAGCCGGGCGATGCTGGCGGAGCCGAGGATCATCGTCTCCTCCCGGCCCCGGGCGCGCAGCAGCCGGTCGGTGAAGATATGACCCCGTTCCGGGTCGGCGCCCAGCTGCGCCTCGTCCAGCCCGACAAAGGCGAAGTCGCCCGCGCCGCCATTCGCGCCCTTGCCCAGCGGCATGGATTCGGCGGTGCAGAGATAATAGCGGGCATCGCGCGGCAGGATTTTCTCCTCGCCGGTGATGAGGGCCACCTGCGCCGGCCCCTTGATCGCCACCACCCTTTCATAGACTTCGCGCGCCAGCAGGCGCAGCGGAAAGCCCATCATCCCGCTTGAGTGGCCGCACATGCGTTCGACGGCGAGATGGGTCTTGCCGGTGTTGGTCGGGCCTAGCACGGCGGTGACAGGCGAGCGGGCGAAAGAAGCCATGGTCGTCCCTATGTCGGCGATGGGAACAGGCAGAACAAGGGCTTTGATCGCGCACCCGCTTTTTCGCCGCCGTTCCGCCGATGATCCTGCGCCGGCCCGCCCCGCTGCACGGTTCGTCTCAGCTGAGGCAGCTGTCACCCCGTCTTAAATTGACTTTAACCCTCTCCCTTCACAACAGTGGCGCTTGTCGCACGGCGCGGGGAGCCGGTGCGGTGACGCATGGAGATAAAAACCCTTCGGGGGGGTCGCGGGTTTGTTTCACGACAGTCAATTTGGTCATCAGCAGGGCGGTGCATCCGTGTCCTTGTGGGTGGCCGATTCCATCGGCCGGGCGCCGGCCAAGCCGCCGGCAGCCGACTGGCGCACGCGCCTGCGCGACTGGGCCGAGGATGTGGAGCTGGTTCCCGACCTTGGCCGCCGCGTCGGCAGCCTCACCTGGTTTCGCGGCCTCGCCACCTGCTTTGGCCTTTGCGCCACCGCCCTTTATCTGTCGCCCGGTTTCGAGCCGGTGCCCGGTGCGCCGGGACCGCAGCTGAGCGCGGCCCATTATGACGAAGTGCGCAGCCAGATGATCACCCCGCTGGCGCTGGGCGCGGACAGCGGCCGGCATATGGCCGCCGGCGACGCGGTGCAGCCGCTGCGCGAAACGCCCGAGCGCCCGCAGATCGAGCTTTCGGCACAGATCGGCAGCAGCGATTCCCTCGGCCGTGCCTTGTCGCGCGCCGGTGTCAGCGGCAGCGACGTGACCGCCGTGCTGGGCCTGCTGGGGCCGGATATTGGTGGCAAGCTCAAGCCCGGCACCCGGCTCGACATCATCCTCGGCCGGCGCGCGCGTCGCGACCAGCCGCGCCCGCTCGACAAGCTGGCCTTTCGCGCCCGGCTCGACCTGGCGGTGGAGCTGAACCGGGCCGGCGGGGCGCTCAGCGTCAATCGCATTCCGATCCGCGTCGACAATACGCCGCTGCGCATTCAGGGCGTGGTGGGCGAGGGGATTTACCGCTCCGCCCGCGCCGCCGGCGCCCCGCCCAAGGCGATCCAGGCTTTCCTGCGGATCATTTCCAAACAGGTCGATATCGACGCGATCCGCGCCGGCGACCGGTTCGACATCGTCACCGAATATCGGCAGGCGGAAACCGGCGACGTCGAGGTGGGCGAGCTGCTCTATGCCGGGCTGAACCGGGCGCGGGGCAAGGATATCGCCATGCTGAAATGGACCAGCGACGGCCGCACCGAATGGTTCGAGGCATCGGGCGTGGGCGAGCGGCGCGGTGTGCTGGCGGCGCCCGTCTCCGGCCGCATGTCGTCGGGCTATGGCATGCGGCGTCATCCGATATTGGGCTATCGGCGCATGCATGCCGGCATTGATTTCGCCGCCCGCTACGGATCGCCCATCTATGCCGCGACCGATGGCGTCGTCGATTACGCCGGTCGCCATGGCGGCCATGGCAATTATGTCCGCATCAAACATGGCAATGGCCTTGCCACCGGCTATGCCCATATGAGCCGTATCGCCGCGCGGTCCGGCCAGCGGGTGCGGCGGGGGCAGGTGATCGGCTATGTCGGGTCGAGCGGCCTGTCGACCGGCCCGCATCTTCATTATGAGCTGTATCGCAACGGGCGGACGGTCAATCCGCTGTCGGTGAAGTTCACCACCACCGCGCAGCTGGCCGGGCGGGAGCTGTCTGCCTTCCGGGCGAAACTGGCGCAATATCGCGGCCTGTCGGTCGGTCGGCGGGAAAGCTTCGCGCAGAAAGACGCCGCCGCGCCGCCTGCCGCCGAATAAGGGGCGAGAAGCAGGCTGGCCGTGCGCGGTGCGCTTCGCTAGAGGC
>DAMDPH010000211.1:0-4304 GCA_032082785.1 Sphingobium sp.
GCCTTCTATGCAGAGCGGATGCTGCCGCAGGCGCAGGGGCTGGCGCGCGCGGTGTCGGCGGGCTCGCGGTCGATCATGGCGCTGGCGGCCGAGGCGTTCTGAGGCGCGACGCGCGCGCCGGCTTCGGGGTCGATTGGCGTTCCTGTTTCACCTGCGCAATGATATAAGCCTGTCGGGGTGTCCAGGCGCGCCGGCGCTTTGTCCGGCGGCGCTTTATCCGGTTACAGGGGGGAACAGCGATGGACGATCGATCGAGGGTCGGCGGATGGGCCGGGGCACGTCTGCTCTTTGGCGGACTGGGCATGATGGCGGGCGCGCTTCTGCACATCGTCGTGCTGATCGGCGGGCCGGAATGGATCAGGTTCGTCGGCGCGCCGGAGTCCGTCGTCGCATCGGCGCGTGCGGGCACATGGCTGGCGCCGGTCAGCACCATCGGCATCGCCTTCATGCTCATGCTCTGGGGGCTCTATGCCTTTGCAGCGGCGGGACGGTTCCGGCCGCTGCCGCTGATGAAGACGGTGGTGGGCGTGATCGCCGCCATCTTCCTCATTCGGGGGCTATTGATCGTGCCGCTGCTGCCCCGGCTGGACTGGAGCAGGCCCTATCATCTGTTCGTGATTGGCAGCTCGCTCTTCATCCTCGCGCTCGGCCTTGCCTATGCAATCGGGCTGTTAGGCGCGATGCGCCGGCGGCGGGCGTCGGCGATCTGAGCGTCAGTCGACAGGCTCCGACCCCCGCGCCAGCGCCGCGGGCAGCGCCTGGCGCAGCAGGTCGACCAGGCCGCTGATCTTGGGCAGTTGGTGGCGGCGCTGCGGATAAATGGCCCAGATCGGCTCGTCATCCAGCGCAAAGTCGCGCAGCACCGGCTCCAGCTGCCCGGCGGCCATCGGTCCCGTCAGGTAGAAATCGGGCAGCTGGCAAATGCCCATGCCGGCAATGGCGGCGTCCGCCACCGCCGCCCCGCTGTTGCAGCGCCAGCGTCCCTTGGGGCGGATGCTCTCCACCCGGCCCCAATTTTTGAACCGCCAGTGCGGCGACGTGCCGATGAGACATTGATGATGGGCAAGATCGGCGATGCTGGCCGGGCGGCCGTGGCGGCGCAGATAATCGGGCGCGGCGCAGGTGTGGAGCGTGCGCGAGGCGATGCGGGTGCCGACCAGCCGGCTGTCGGCCAGCGTGCCGGTGCGGATCGCCAGATCATAGCCTTCGCCGATCAGGTCGACGAGCCGGTTGGTGAGGTCGATGGTAACGCTGAGCTTTTCATGCCGGGCGGCGAACTGGCGCACGATGGGGGCGATGAACCGCTCGCCCATGGCGGTGGAGCAGGTGAGGCGCAATTCCCCCTGCGGCTCCGCCCCGGTGCTGACCAGCGCGATCGCCTCGTCCCGCTCGGTCACGATGCGGGCGCAATGGTCGAGGAACAGCCGCCCCGCATCGGTCAGCCGTACGCTGCGCGTGGTGCGATGGAACAGCGGCGTCGCGATACGGTTTTCCAGACGGGCGATGGCGCGGCTCATATGGGTGGTGGACAGGCCGAGCGCTTCGGCGCCGGCGCGGAAACTGCCCGCGCTCGCCACCGCCACAAATTCGTCGATCCCGTCCCAGCCGGCCATGATTATCCCTCAGCTGCCATAATGAATTGCCAAATCGCGTCCTTATCGCCGCTGAGGGATATTGCTAGGGTCGCCGCCTGTCCCGAGGAGGAGTAAAGCCATGAAGACCCGCGCCGCCGTTGCGTTCGAAGCGAAAAAGCCGCTGGAGATTGTCGAACTGGACCTGGACGGCCCCAAGGCGGGCGAGGTGTTGGTGGAGATCATGGCGACGGGCATCTGCCATACCGACGCCTATACGCTGGACGGTTTCGACAGCGAGGGCATCTTTCCGTCGGTCCTTGGCCATGAAGGCGCGGGGATCGTGCGCGAAGTGGGCGCCGGCGTTACGTCGGTGAAGCCAGGCGACCATGTCATCCCGCTCTACACGCCCGAATGCCGCCAGTGCAAAAGCTGCCTGTCGGGCAAGACCAACCTCTGCACCGCCATCCGCGCGACGCAGGGCAAGGGGCTGATGCCCGACGGCACGACGCGCTTTTCCTACAAGGGGCAGCCGATCTTTCACTATATGGGCTGTTCCACCTTCTCCAACTTCACCGTGCTGCCCGAAATCGCCGTCGCCAAGATCCGCGAGGACGCGCCGTTCGAGAAGAGCTGCTATATCGGCTGCGGCGTGACCACGGGCGTCGGCGCGGTGGTCAAGACGGCGAAGGTGACGCCGGGCAGCAATGTCATCGTCTTTGGTCTGGGCGGTATCGGCCTCAACGTCATTCAGGGCGCCAAGATGGTGGGCGCGGACATGATCGTGGGCGTCGACATCAATGACGGCAAGGAGGAATGGGGCCGCCGCTTCGGCATGACCCATTTCGTCAACCCCAACCGGATCGAGGGCGACATCGTCCAGCATCTGGTGGAGCTGACCGGCGGCGGCGCGGACTATACGTTCGACTGCACCGGCAATACCGGCGTGATGCGCACCGCGCTGGAAGCCTGCCATCGCGGCTGGGGCGAAAGCATCATCATCGGCGTGGCCGAAGCGGGCAAGGAGATTTCGACGCGCCCGTTCCAGCTGGTCACCGGCCGGGTGTGGAAGGGCAGCGCCTTTGGCGGGGCGAAGGGGCGGACGGACGTGCCCAAGATCGTCGACTGGTATATGAACGGCAAGATCGAGATCGACCCGATGATCACCCATGTGCTGAGCCTGGAGGAGATCAACAAGGGGTTCGACCTGATGCATGCGGGCGAGAGCATCCGCAGCGTCGTGGTGTTCTGAAGCGGGAGAGGACAGGATGTTCAGCCATGTGATGCTGGGGTCGAACGACCTCGACAGGGCAAAGCGCTTCTATGATGCGCTGTTTGCGGAGTTAGGCGGGCAGCCGGGCAGTTTCGATGCCCGCCGGCGGCTCATTTACATGCATGACGGCGCCCTGTTCATGCTGACGACGCCCCTCGATGGAGCGCCGGCCTGCCATGCCAATGGGGGCACCATCGGTTTTCGCATGGCCTCGCCCGCGCAGGCCGATGCCTGGCATGACGCGGGCGTCGCCGCCGGCGGCATAAGCTGCGAAGATCCGCCCGGCGTGCGTGAGACGGACATCGGGCCGCTCTATCTCGCCTATCTGCGCGACCCTGACGGGAACAAGCTGTGCGCGGCGCACCGGATGGCGGCGGCATGAGCCTGGAAACCCTTTCCACCGCGCGCGCCCATGGCGGCACGCAGGGCGTCTATCGCCATGTTTCGCAATCCACGGAGACGGAGATGACCTTCTCCGTCTATGTGCCGCCGCATGTGCCGGGCGCCAAGCTGCCGCTGGTCTGGTATCTGTCGGGCCTCACCTGCACCCATGCCAATGTGACCGAGAAGGGCGAATATCGCGCCGCCTGCGCCGAGCTGGGCCTCATCCTCGTCGCGCCCGACACCAGCCCGCGCGGCGAGGTCGTGGCGGACGATCCCGAGGGCGCCTATGATTTCGGGCTTGGCGCGGGCTTTTACGTCGATGCGACGCAGCCGCCCTATGCCGCCCATTATCGCATGTGGACCTATATAACAGAGGAGCTGCCCGCATTCATCGCCACGCATTTCCCCGTGGACATGGATCGCCAGTCGATCATGGGCCATTCGATGGGCGGGCATGGCGCGCTGACCATCGGCTTGCGGCTGGCCGAGCGGTTCCGCGCCGTCTCCGCCTTCGCGCCCATCGTCGCGCCGGGGCAGGTGCCCTGGGGCGAGAAGGCGCTGGGCGGCTATCTGGGCAAGGACCGGGCCGCCTGGCGGCGGCATGATGCCGTGGCGCTGATCGAGGATGGCGCGCGGGTGCCGGCGCTGTTGGTGGATCAGGGCGAGGCGGACGGCTTTCTGGAGGAGCAGTTGCGCCCCGAGCTGCTGCGCGCGGCGTGCGAGGCGGCGGGCATCCCGCTGACGCTCACGCTGCGGCCGGGCTATGACCATAGCTATTATTTCATCTCCAGCTTCATGGCCGATCATCTGCGCTGGCATGCCGAGCGACTGGGGTAGATGAGAAGAAGATGAACCAAGCGGGCGGGGGGATCGTTAGTCGGTCATCCTCCGCCCTCAATGAAAGCCTCATCATGTCCTATACGCAGTTCCTCAAACAGTCGGCTTATGTCGACGGCGCCTGGATCGATGCCGACAGCGGCAAGACGGTGAATGTCGTCAACCCCGCCACGGGCGAGACGCTGGGGAGCGTGCCGGACATGGGCGCGGCGGAGACCGAGCGCGCGATCGCGGCGGCG
>DAMDPH010000212.1:0-4276 GCA_032082785.1 Sphingobium sp.
CGCCCGTTGCCGCAACGCGTGCATCGCCGCGCAGCAATCCGGGCACCTGGCTCAGCGACGCGGACTATCCGAGCCGCGCGCAGCGTGAGGAGCGTTCGGGTACGGCCGGTTTCCGGTTGCAGATCGGTGCCGATGGCCGCGTGACGGACTGCACCATCACCTCTTCGACCGGGCATCCGGATCTCGATGAGGCAACCTGCCGCCTGCTGCCGCGCCGCGCGCGCTTCAAGCCGGCGAAGGGTGGAGACGGACAGGCCATGACCGATACGTACAATGGCCGTATCACCTGGCGCCTGCCGGAATAATTCCAAACGGGAAGGCCGGCGCCCGGCGCCGCCTTCCCCTTTCATGATCTCATTGAGAGGGAAGTCTTGAACATGTTGATGTATCTCGCAGCCGCGGCGCCCAAGCCGGAGAACCCGTACGGCCTGATGGAAGCCCTGGAACAGGGCGGTGTGATTGCCTGGACCGTTTTCATCATTCTGTGCGGCATGTCGGTCGGCACTTTCTACATTCTGTTCACCAAGTTGATCGAACAGCAGAAGGTGATCAACCAGGGCAAGAGGGTGCGTGCCACCTTCTGGCGTTCGTCCACGCTCAAGGAAGGCGGCGCCAAGCTTGAGAAGAATTCTGCCTACAAGCAGATCGTCGACGACGGCATCAAGGCTCAGGAAGAGCATGGCAAGCTGACCGATCCCGTCGAAGCCCATGACTGGCTGCACGGCTCGCTCGCTCGCTCGGAAGCCGCGATCAACTCCAGCCTGGGTGGCGGTCTCGCCTTCCTCGCCACCGTTGGTTCGACCTCGCCGTTCATCGGTCTGTTCGGTACGGTTATCGGCATCTATCGCGCGCTCATCAAGATCGGCGCTGCCGGTCAGGCCTCGATCGACGCCGTTGCCGGTCCCGTCGGTGAAGCGCTCATCATGACCGCCCTGGGTCTGGCCGTGGCCGTTCCCGCGGTGCTCGCCTACAACTTCCTGCAGCGCCGCAACAAGTCGATCGCCGAGCAGCTGAACGGTTTCACCGTCGACATGCTGGCCTTCCTGGTTTCGAACGGCGCCGTCCGTCCGACGGTCACCGCTGCTCCGGCCGCTTCGACCGCGAAGCCGGCCACTGCACCGACCAAGGCCTGATCGGCTTAAGACGCCGGTGCGGGAACCGGGTGGCGGCTGCGACCGCCCGGTTCCCCGCCGGATCGGGGCCCCGGTCAACGGGGCACCATCGACACCAAGGTTAGGATTGTATCAATGGCAATGAGTGTTGGCTCCGACGGCGGTGACGACAAGCCGATGTCCGACATCAACACGACGCCGCTCGTCGACGTCATGCTGGTGTTGCTCATCATCTTTCTCATCGCGGTCCCGGTCGTTGTCCAGACGGTCGACCTGCAGCTTCCCAAGGTGGCGTTCGAGCCGACCACGACGAAGCCGGAAAATGTGTCGCTCTCGGTCTTGCAGGCCGAAGATGGCAGCTGCGCAGTTTTCTGGAACATGTCGAAGGTTTCGTCGAACGAGCTGCTCGACCGAGCTGTCGCCAAGCTTGAATCGGACATCAAAAAGGCGGGTGGCATTGAAAATTTGAAGCCGGAGGATCTGCCCGAAGTGCATATCCGCGGCGACATCAATACGCCCTATCGGTGCATCGGCGGCACCATCTATACGATGCAGCGCGCCGGCTTCCCGCGGGTGGGCTTCATCTCCGAACCTGAGCCCGGCCAGGGCACGGTTCGCCTCTAATTTTCTAGGAGTATCGCCCCATGGCAATGAGCGCCGGAAGTGAAGATGGCGAACCGATGGTGGAAATGAACACGACGCCGTTGATCGACGTCATGCTCGTTCTCCTCATCATGTTCATCATCACCATTCCGATCCAGACCCACGCGGTTAAGATCGACCTGCCGCAAAATGCTCCGCCGACCGACAGCGTGGTCGACCCTGTGAAGAACAAGGTCGCGATCGACGGTGGCGGCGTCATCACCTGGAACGGTTCGCCCATCGACCTGCTGACCCTGCGTCAGTATCTGCAGCAGTCGCTGCGGCTGCCGGTCGAACCCGAACTGCAGTTCCAGCCGTCCGCGACGACCCGTTATGTCGTCGTCGACGAGGTGCTGGCGGAGATCAAGCGCGCGGGCGTGACGAAGCTGGGCTTTGTCGGCAACGAGCAATATGGCGCTTTCTGACTAGACGATCGGGCGGAACCGGGCAGGACTTCCCGCTTTTCCGGGCCGGCCGATCGGCACAGGCAGTTATCGCAATCTCTCAGGGGTCGCCTTTGGCGGCCCCTTGTTTTTTGGGCGCGCCGCGTCGGCCGCATCCGTTAACCCGCCGATCATCCTTCATCTTCTAACGCTGTCGTGATGGACAAGGATGACGAGGAACAGGAGCGGGCGGATACGCCTGGTCCCGGCGGTGACGTGCCGCCGCCGGCCTGGCCTGCGACGCCGGGCGCCATGGCGGTCAAGGTCCGTAGCCCCGGCGAGGGCTGGTCCAGCAGCCGCATCACTGCCCTGAGCGTCGACGGCTTCTGCCTTCAAACCTTCATGAAACTCGCACCCGGCGGCGAGTTGTGGATCATGCTGCCCGGCTTCGAGGGGCGCCGCGCCCGCGTCCTGGCGACCCGCGGCCATGAAGCGACCTGCGCCTTCGAACGCCCGCTCCACCCGGCAATCCATGCCCATCTGCTGCGCGCGGCGGGGGCAGGGTAGCAGGGGAGCGTTGGCGCGAACCACTGACGTTGGGGCGGGGGCGAGCCATTCGGGGCCGCATCCGGAAAGGTGGAGCTGCTGAAGCCGCCCCGGAGGAGCGACGCGAGCCAGCTTTGAAGCACTTTCCGGCTCGTGAGCCTCGTCAAGGCCAGCCGCTATTGAGAGCGGGCTGCGGGAACGGAACCACCGCTCCTCCCGGTCGCCCTCGTCTTACCGATGCTTTTTCCACACTGAGAGCGGAGCCCCGGACCGGGGGCGGCTATCCCACACACTGCCGCCCGCCGCGGAGGCTTTGGCCCCGTCGATCGTGGAAGCGGCCTTTATCGCAGACAACGCCGCATCGCCGGCGGACGGCGCCGCATCAGATGCACCCTTCATGCCGCAGCAGTGCCGGCGCGCTTCCGATGAAACCCTGCGCTGGTCCGAATCATAGAAGCCTCATCGCCGCAGGCAAAAGCCACGAAGCCTTCACCGCCTCCGCCAGAAAGCGGCTCATCTTCGCAAACATCGTACTCGCAAGGCGAAGCCCGCCATCGTGTTGAGATACTGCTCGCTGAGATATGTCGCAGGGCGATTCTTCTGGAGCGGAAGAAAGGGCTTCCACAAGCTCCGCCCGAACGGCCGTCAATCAAGGCTGAATGTTTGAGCCTTGCGAACGCTTATCAGCCGCTCGATAAGGACGGTCCTGCTGGCGTCGCCAAGATAGCGTTTTTCGCGCGGGTAGAGGCTCAGGCGGCCAACCAGCTTCACCGTGAAATATTCTCATGGGGGTTCGGCCTTTCTCCAACCCGCGGCTTTCCAGGCAGCGGCGTCAAGGCTTCTGGAATTCGCCGGGAACGCACTGAATCGCTGCGCCATCTCGCAGCAGCTTACCCTTGGCGTCCCGACATTGCTCGAAGCGGCTATTCTCGAAATTGGTGAACCAGGTGCAGCTGAGCGTGCGTCGCGATCCGAAGATCTGGTCGTCGAAGGTGCGTTGCTGCTCCCCGGCGGGCGCGGAGGACATCAGGGCCAGAACCGCCAATTGCCACATGGGCGCAGCATAGCCCGGCGCTTGAGGTCGGCAAGCCGCATCGAGAAATTCATGTCGCGCTAGGCATGCGTCCGCATCAGGCGGCCGAGCGGCGCGCTCTGGATGCGCCAGGGTAAGCTGCGTTTGTTCGGGACCACCGCTCTTTCCATGCCCATGGGACAGGGCGAACGGTCGTCCTTCCTGGGGAAGGCCATGGCTTCGACCAAGCTCAGCCCGACCGGTCCCCATTCACGGGTCAGTGGCTAAACTGCTGCCGCCGCGTCCTGAAATTGCAGGCTGGCGAGGCGGGCGTAGAGGCCGCCGCGAGCGACCAGCGTCTGATGGTCGCCTTCTTCGACGATGCGGCCGTCGTCCAGCACGATGATCCGGTCGGCGGCGCGCACGGTGGCGAGGCGGTGGGCGATGACGATGGTGGTGCGGCCCTGCATCACCCGGCCGAGCGCGTCCTGCACCAGCCGTTCCGATTCGGCGTCGAGCGCGGAGGTGGCTTCGTCCAGCAGCAGGATCGCCGCGTCGCGCAGCAGCGCACGGGCAATGGC
>DAMDPH010000213.1:0-4256 GCA_032082785.1 Sphingobium sp.
TCGATCAGGGCGGAGCCATGCGCGATGGCCAGGATGGTCATGCGGCCGCGCAGGCCGGCGATGGTCTCACTGATGGTCGACTGGGTATGCCAGTCGAGCGCGCTGGTCGCTTCGTCGAGGATCAGCAGGCTGGGTTCGCGGAGCAAGGCACGGGCGAGCGCGATACGCTGCCGCTCGCCGCCCGAGAGGCGGCTGCCGCGATCGCCCACCAGCGTTTCAAGGCCAGCCGGCAGATCGCGCACGAAGGTCGCGGCGCCGGCCGCCTCCAGCGCGCGCCAGAGCGCCGGCTCGTCTGCATCCTGCTTCCCCACGCGCAGATTGGCGGCGATGCTGTCATGCAGCAGATAGACGTCCTGCGGCACATAGGCGAGCTGGTCGCGCCAGCGGTGGCGGTTGGCGGCGGTGAGCGGCCGGCCGTCGATCAGGATCGCGCCCATGCTGGGCTCCAGCAGGCCCATGATCAGGTCCGCCACCGTGCTCTTGCCCGCGCCCGACGCGCCGACCAGCACCGTCATCTGCCCCGCCGCGATGGTGAAGTTCAGCCGGTCGAGGATCGGCGGCGCATCCTTGGCAAAGCCGAAGGACAGCTGTTCCACCATGATGGCGTCGCGCAGGGGCGGCAGCGGGTCGAGCGTGTCGGTGCCCGGCTGCTCCCGGTCGGTTTCGAACGTGCCGATCATGCCGCGCACATTGTCATAGGCCGGCAGGCTGAGGATCAGCTGTTGCAGCGATTCCTGCACCGCGTTGAAGCGCGGCGTCAGGCGCATGAACAGCAGCAGCATGGCGACGATCCGCGGCAGCGACAGCGCCACCTGCGCATGGGCGACATAGACGAAAATCAGCGCCGCGACGCCGCTGCTGATCTGGAACGCCGCCGAGCCGAGGCCCGACAGCCGGGCAAAGCGCAGCATTTCCGCCCGCAGCCCGTCGAACAGCCGGTCGAGCCGGGAGAGATAGAGGGTTTCGCCGTTGAACGCCTTGGCGACCTTGAGCCCGGAGATGAATTCGGAGGTCAGATGCTGCCGCTCGCGCAGGGCTTCGGTCAGCGACTGGCCGTGCCGCGCGGTCATGCGGCGAAGGGGGAAGAGCGCGCCAAGCACCGACAGGCCGACAACGCCCGCGAACAGCGTCATCTGCCAGGACACCAAGGCCGAAAGCAGGCCGTAAATTGTGAGCAGCACGACATTCTGGCCAAGCGAAAACAGGCTGAAAATGCCGACCTGCACCCGGTCGACATCGGCGGTCAAGGCGTGGTTGAGATCGGACCCGCGCATTCCGATGGTCCGCGCCCAATGCGCCTGACCGATGGCGCGGAACAACATCATCCGCATCCGGTCGATGGCGCTCTGCATCGTATGGGTCATGAGCAGCGCGCGCCGCTGCGCGATGAACGCCTGCAACAGCAGCAGCAGCAACATGCCGCCGAGCAGCGCGAGCAGCGCCTTTTCGCCGCTGAACGGCACGTAGCGCGACAGGCCCGTCCCCCCGCCCGCCCCGATCAGGTCGAGCAGCGGGATGATCATGAGGATAGAGAAACTTTCGGTCAGGCTGCCGAGCAACAGCATCAGCAGCACCAGCCACGCCTGACGCGACGCCCCCTGAAGGGTGAAGCGGGCAAAGCCGCCGATGCGCCGCAGCAGCATCATGCCGGCGGTGCCTCGCGGTCCGCGCGGACCAGCGCGACCAGTTCGTCGAGCCGGCCAAGGTCGTGCGGCACATGGAGCCTCGCCACCCGCGCCGTCCGGGCCAGCGCCGCGCAGGCCTGAAGATGCCGCATCTCGCTTTCCGGCGTCAGCGCGGCGCGGCCGAAGCGGGTGATGTAGGAATAGCGCATCACCGCCGCCAGCGCCTGCGGCCCGTGCAGCGGCTCGACCGCCGGCCGATTGCCGCCCCGGCTCAGCACATAGAGGCGTGCCGGGGCGAGCGTGCCATGGGAGAAGGGATCGGTCAGCCGGTGCTGGCGCTTCTCGAAATCGGGATAGACGAGCGGCAGCGGCTCGGACGCGATGGCGATCGCCTCGGCGGCATCCTCCGCCAGTTTGAGCTGGCCATAAGCGGGCAGGATGCGCGGGCCGTCCGGGGCCGCCAGATCGATGGCGAGCAGATCGTCGGTCAGCAGCCGATGCCCCGCGCGCAGGAAGGCGGCGGCGGTGGTCGATTTGCCGGCGAGCTTGTCGCCCACGAAGATCGCCGCCTCTCCCTCCACATCGATGGCGCTGGCATGCAGCGTCAGCAGCCCGCGCATGTGCAGCGCCAGCGCCATGATCGGCCCCAGCAGCGGGAAAGGCAGATAGTTGAGCGGGGTATCGGGATATGGCTCGACCTCGATATGGTCGGGCGCGGCGAAGCGGAAGGCGGCAACGTCGGGCCAGGCGAGGAAATGCCGGCCATCGGCGGCGAACTCCGCCACTACCCCCTCTTCCCGCGTCGGCAGCCGCCCGCCGCTGGTGAGCGTGACGCGCAGATCCGCCGGTGCATGCTGCGGCGCGGGGGTCAGTTCGGGCAGCGGAATGTCGGACTCCAGCACCAGCCCGAAGGCGCGATACAGGGCCCCGCGCGCCGGAAGGTCGCTGCTGTCTAACAGGGTAGCCATGACGCTCATGCCGCTTTCGTAATCAAGGTGGGGCCGCTCGCCAGCGACCGGGATTGCTGCCCCGACGACAGCCAGTGCAGCAGCACCGCCGTCCGCCAGGCGGGGAAAAGCTGCGCCGTGCCGCGCAGCGAAGGGTAATTGAGCTGGGCGATCGCCTCGCGCGCGACGTCCAGATTGACATAGGCGCCGATGCGATCGCGCTGCGCATCGATGTCCGCCAGCAGCCGGTCGGAATGCCGGGCCAGCCCGGCCGCCAGCTGATCGGTAAAATCAAACTTATCGCGCCGCAGTCGCACCGTCTCCGGCATCTGCCCGGCCATCGCCTTGCGCAGCATGGCGCGCGAATAGCCGCCGTCCAGCTTCTCACGCGAGGGCATGGCGAGGCAGAATTCCACCAGCCGCCGGTCGTAAAAGGGAAAACTCAGCCGCACGCCGGCCGCCGAGGCAGACCGGTCCAGCGCCTCGAACGCATAAGGTTGATGCGGCGCGGTCAATATCTCCAGATGCCGCTCATTTTCGGTCTGGTAGGCGGAGCGGCTGGGCCGGATCGCCCGCTGCCGCGCCTCGACCTCGGTGCGCAGCGCCAGTTCGGGCGCGACCAGCCGGGTGCTCAGCTCCGCCGGAGCGGCAAAGGCCGAGGGGCGCAGCATCGCGCGCCAAATGCGGCGCAGCGTCCGGATGGCGCGGTTATGATCGAGATAGGGCGAGGCCACCGCTCGGCGCGTCATGCCGAACACCGCCGCGACCCCCGCCGTCTCGCGCCAGAGCGAGCGCCACTGGCCGGTCATCGCCAGCTCGTTCAGCCGGCCGAAGCCGTGCGACACCACCTCGTCGCCGCCATGACCGTCGAGTAACAGCGTGACGCCCCGCGCGCGGGCGGCATGATAGAGACGCCGCGACACGCTGCCATTATAAGTGAGGAAAGGGCCGTCCTGCTCCTCCAGCATCTGGTCGATCGCGGCGAGCGGATCATGGCCGTCGCTCGGCAGGAAATGCGGGTCATAGTTGCCCGACTCCAGCATCGCCTCGATAAAGGGGCGCTCGTTCCAGCCGGCGCTCTGGTCGAAGGTCATTGAGAAGCTCGGCAGCGGGCCGCGCTGGGTGACGCTGCCCAGCCGGCTGGCGGTGGCGGCGATGGAGGAGGAATCGAGGCCGCCGCTCAGCATCACGCCGACCGGCCGATCTTCCGTCCGGCAGCGCACCGCTTCGGTAAAGATATGGCGGAAGCGTTCGCCGACATCGCCATCCTGCTGATCGGCCATCGGTTCCAGCCGCCAGTAGCGGTCGATCCGCACCGCACCGCCCGACACCAATAGCTGATGCCCCGGCGGCAGGCGGCGGATGGCGCGATAGAGGCTGATCTCGCGGTCGGCAAAGGCGCCGGCGACAAAATCGGCCATGCCGCTATCGTCCAGCGTCGGATCGACCCCCATGCGCAGCAGCGTGCCCGCATCGGTGGCCGCCGCGAACAGGCCGGGGGACAGATGATAATGGAAAGGCCGCACGCCCAGATGATCGCGCGCGCCGAACAGGCCGTTCTTTTCCTCGTCCCAGATCAGGAAAGCGAAATCGCCCAGCAGGTGACGCGGGCAATCAATGCCGAAGCGCAGATAGAGCTCGCCGATCAGCGCCGCATCATTAAGGCCGCGCGTCGCCGGGCTGC
>DAMDPH010000214.1:0-4248 GCA_032082785.1 Sphingobium sp.
ATAGTCCGGTCCGGCGGCGCAGGCGGTCAGCGCGCTCGCGCCGAGCAGCAGGGGAATGAAGGTCCGTATCATGGCACTTATCCTATTCGGCCGGGTGCAGCGCGGTGGCGGCGCCGTCGTCCCGGCGGCGCCGGGCGAAACGGTCGCCCAGCGCGCGGCAGACGACATAGAAGGTGGGCGTGAAGAGCAGGCCGAAGGCGGTGACGCCGGTCATGCCGAAGAAGACGGCGGTGCCCAGCGCCTGGCGCAGTTCCGCGCCCGCACCGCTTGCGATCACCAGCGGCACCGCGCCGAGGATGAAGGCGAAGCTGGTCATCAGGATCGGGCGCAGCCGGACCTGAGCGGCCTGAACCGCGGCTTCGACCGGGGACAGGCCCCGTTCCTCTTCCGCCTGCTTGGCGAATTCCACCACGAGGATGGCGTTCTTCGCCGCCAGCGCGATCAGCACGACAAGGCCGATCTGGGTCAGGATATTATTGTCCATCCCCCGCAGGTTCACGCCCAGCATGGCCGCGAACAGGCACATCGGCACGATCAGGATGATCGCCAGCGGCAGCGTCAGGCTTTCATATTGCGCCGCCAGCACGAGGAAGACGAAGAAGACCGCCATGCCGAAGACGAGCCCGGCGGTGTTGCCCGCGCTCTTCTGCTGATAGGCGACGCCGGTCCATTCGCTGCTATAGCCGGCCGCGTTGCCGACCTCCGCCAGCTTCTCCATGGTCGCGAGCGACTGGCCCGAGGAATAGCCCGGCGCGGTGTCGCCGTCGATCTCGACCGCCGGCAGCAGATTGTAGCGGACCACGCGATAGGGGCCGGTCCGGTCCTGGAAGGTGGAGACGGAGCCGATCGGCACCATCTCGCCCGTATCGGAGCGGGTCTTGAGATTGGCAATGTCCGCCACCGATCCGCGATGGGCGGCGTCGGCCTGCGCCGTCACCCGGTAGGTGCGACCCAGAAGGTTGAAGTCATTGACGAAGGCTGAGCCGAGATAGACCTGCATCGCTTCGAACACGCGTTCGGGCGGGACGCCGAGCAGGTCGGCCTTGCGCCGGTCGACATCGGCATAGACGCGCGGCGTGCCGACGTCGAACAGGGTGTAGATCATCGAGAGGCCGGGGGTCTGATTGGCCTTGGCGATGAGCTGCTGCGCCTGATCGTTGAGCGCCGCATAGCCGCGATCCTCCCGATCCTGCAGCATCATCCGATAGCCGCCGGCCGAGCCGATGCCCTGGATGAGCGGCGGCGGCACCAACAGGATGCGCGCCTTGTCATAGCCGGCGACCGCCTTGTTCGCCTGTTCCATGATGCCGGCATAGGTGGCGCCTTCGGCCTTGCGTTCGGCAAAGCTGTTGAAGGGGAAGTAGATGGCGGCCGAATTGGGCGCCTGCGTCTGCGACGGGCCATGGAAGCCGGCGAACATCACCGCGCCGCGCAGCCCCTTGATCGGCAGGATCTTCGCCGCGACCTCACGCGTCACCTTGTCGGTGCGCTCCAGCGAGGCGCCGGGGGGCAGCTGCACCACGGCGAGAAAATAGCCCTGATCCTGCGCGGGGATGAAGCCGCCGGGCGTCACCCAGAAAAGGGCGATGGTGGCCGCGATCAGGCCGCCATAGGTGAGCAGCATCTTCTTGGGCCGGGCGACGAGGAAGCGGGTGAGGCGGGCATAGCCGGCGCTCATCCGGTCGAAGCCATGGTTGAAGCCGTCGACCAGCCGGCCCAGCCGCTGACGCCAGAGCGGATCGGCGCTGCGGTCGCGCGGGCCGTGGCCGGGCTTGAGCAGCAGCGCGGCCATCGCCGGCGACAGGGTGAGCGAGAGGATCAGCGAGATGACGGTCGCGGTCGAGATGGTGACGGCGAACTGCTGGTAGAAAGCGCCGGAAATGCCGGTGATGAACAGCGTCGGCACGAACACCGCGCACAGCACCAGCACGATGGCGACGAGCGCGGTGGACACTTCGTCCATCGACACCCGCGCCGCTTCGAGCGGGGTCATGCCGCCGGCGATGTTGCGTTCGACATTCTCGACCACGACGATGGCGTCGTCGACGACGATGCCGATCGCCAGCACCAGCCCGAAGAGGGAGAGATTGTTGAGGGAATAGCCCAGCCCCGCCAGGATGGTGGCGGTGCCGATCAGCGATACCGGGATGGCGATGATCGGGATGATCGCCGCGCGCCAGTTTTGCAGGAAGACGAGGATCACCAGCACCACCAGCAGCACCGCTTCGATCAGCGTCTGGTAGACGGCGTCGATGGACTGGCTGATAAATTCGGTGGGATTGTAGATGACGCTATATTCCAGCCCCTTGGGGAAGCGCTGGGACAGGCTGTCCATCTCCGCCTTCACCTTTTCCGCGGCGTCGAGCGCGTTGGAGCCGGGCCGCTGCATCACCGCGATGACGACGGTGGGCTTGTTCGACAGATAGGTGTTGATGCCATAATCCTGCGCGCCCAGCTCGACGCGGGCGACATCGCCCACGCGCACCTGCCGCCCGTCCGTGTCGGAACGGATGACGATGCCGGCGAATTGCTCGGGCGTGGTGAGGCGTCCCTGCATTTCGACGCCGATCTGGAAGGCTTCGCCCCGGTCCTGCGGCGGCTGGCCGATGGCGCCGGCCGACACCTGCACATTTTGCGCGCGCAGGGCGGAGACGATCTCGCCCGCCGTCAGGTTGAGCGCGGCGGCGCGATCGGGATCGATCCACACCCGCATCGCATAGTCGCGCGATCCGAACAGCTGCACGTCGCCCACGCCGTCGAGACGGGCAAGCCGGTCGCGCACCTGGGTCAGGGCATAGTTGGACAGATAGTTGCGGTCGAACGTGCCGTCGGGCGATTGCAGGTTCACGACCATCAGGAATTCGGGCGTGGTCTTGCGGGTGACGACGCCCAGCCGCTGCACTTCCTCCGGCAGGCGGGGGGTGGCGACGGCGACGCGGTTCTGCACCAGCACCTGCGCGGCATCGAGGTCGGTGCCGATCTTGAAGGTGACGGTGATCGTCACCTTGCCATCGCCGGTCGACTGGCTGCTCATATAGAGCATGTCGTCGACGCCGTTAATCTCCTGCTCGATCGGCGCGGCGACGGTGGAGGCGACGGTTTCGGCGGAGGCGCCGGGATATTGGGCGGACACGGTGACGGTGGGCGGCACGATGTCGGGATATTGGGACACCGGCAGGCCGATGAAGGCCAGCGCGCCGACCACGGTGATGACCACCGCGATGACCGCGGCGAAGATCGGCCGGTCGATGAAGAAACGGGAAAAGCGCATCGGATCATCCTTTGCGAACGGGCAAAAGGGTGGCCGCGCGATCCGGCGGGGCCGGACCACGGGGCGCGAACAGGAACAGGTCTCTCCCGAAGGAGAGATTAGGGGGCGAAGGTCGCCTGCGCGGCGGGCAAGGCGAGGCTGCCCGTCGGGTCGGCGGGGGCCGGGGCAGGGACGATGCGCGCGGGGCGCGTCGCGACCTTGCTGCCGGGCATCGCCGCCTGGACGTTCGACACGATCACCCGGTCGTCGGGCGACAGGCCGGCGCGGACAATGCGCAGCCCGTCGACCAGCGGGCCGAGCTGGACCGGCTTCACCGCGACGCTGTCATCCCGGCCGACCACCAGCACGGTCTTGCGCGCCTGATCGGACTGGATCGCCTCGTCCGGGACGAGCAGCGCCCGCGCCTCTCCGCCCTTGGCCAACCGCATATTGCCGAACATGCCGGGGGTCAGGAACATGTCGGGATTGTCGAACACCGCGCGGATGCGGATCGTGCCGGAACGGGGATCAAGGCCATTGTCGGTAAAGTCGAGCCGCCCCTTCCAGCGATAGTCGGTCTCATCCTGCAATCGCACCTCGACCGCGCCGCCCGCCTCCTTGTCGCGCTGCGACTGGAGGTAGAGCGCTTCGGAGGCGTCGAAGCTGAAGTAAATGGGGTCGAGCTTGTTGACGGTGGTGAGCAGGGTCGCGCCCGTGCCCTCCGCGCCCGACACCAGATTGCCGATATCGACACGCCGGTCGGAGACGCGGCCGGAGATCGGCGCGCGCACCTGCGTGAACTCGACGTCGAGCGCGCGTTGCCGCGCCCGCGCCTCCGCCCCGGCAAGCGCGGCCTGCGCCGCCTGCAAGCGGCTGTGCAGCGCATCGACCTCGCTGGCCGATACCGCTTCGTCGCCCGTCAGGCGCTGGACGCGGGCATAGTCGGCCTGCGCCAGCGACAAGGTGCTGCGCGCCGAGGCGACGCTGGCCCGCGCCTC
>DAMDPH010000215.1:0-4210 GCA_032082785.1 Sphingobium sp.
GGCAGCGGGGTCCGCCGGCGTCATCTGCGCGGCAAGCGGGGCGGTGGCGAGCAGAGCGATCGACGCGATGCCCGCTTTCAGGAAGGCTGATGTGTTGAAACCCGTCAAATGTCTTCTCCTCGTAAATCAGAGCCCGAAACTGAGTATTCTTCAGGGCTCAGGGAAGAGGTTGTTAGACGAGACGGTAGATTCGGCGGACGGCAGGCGGGTTCCCGACCGTTCGCCTGAAAGAAGAAACGGACGGTCGCCACCCGATGTTGGCGACGCCCCATAGACGAGGGGCCGAGCCGGCAGGACTCGGCCCCGTTCGTCTTACCAGATCTTCACCCTGTCCTTGGGACCAAGGTAGATCTTGCCGCCGGGCGCCGGCTTGAACGCGTCATACCAGGCATCGAAATTGCGGACGATGTCGGCGCGATATTGCGACGGCGCATGCGGATCGGTGACCAGCCGCTGGCGCAGATTGGCCTCGCGATAATTGCGCCGCCATACCTGCGCCCAGCCCAGGAAGAAGCGCTGATCGCCGGTCATGCCGTCGATCACCGGCGCGGGCTTGCCGCCGAGCGAGGCGTGATAGGCGTCGAGCGCCACGGCCAGACCCGCCAGGTCGCCGATATTCTCGCCCAGCGTGAAGGCGCCCTTCACATGCGCGCCGGGGAAGGGCTCATAGGCGTCATATTGCGCGACCAGCTTGTCGGTCAGCCCCTTGAAGGCGGCGACGTCGGCGTCGGTCCACCATTGGCTGAGCTTGCCGGTCTCGTCATATTTCGCGCCCTGATCGTCGAAATGATGGCTCAATTCATGGCCGATCACCGCGCCGATGCCGCCATAATTGACCGCCGGATCGGCATGCGGGTCGAAGAAGGGCGGTTGCAGGATGGCGGCCGGGAAGACGATCTCCACCATGCCGAAATTGGCATAGGCGTTGATTTCCATCGGCGTCATGAACCATTCGCCGCGATCCACCGGCTTGCCGAGCTTGCCGACATTATAGTCGAATTCGAACTGGTTGGAGCGCATGGCGTTGCCGAACAGATCGTCCCGCGCCACCGTCAGCCCGGCATAGTCGCGCCATTTGTCGGGATAGCCGATCTTGGGCGTGAAGGCGGCGAGCTTCTTGTGCGCGCGCGCCTTGGCGGTGTCGCTCATCCAGCTGAGGCCGTCGATACGGCGGCCCATGGCGGCGATCACATTCTTGACCAGCTGGTCCATCGCCGCCTTGGTTTCCGGCGGGAAATAGCGCGCGACATAGGCCTGCCCCACTTCCTCGCCCAGCGATCCCTTGAGGAAGGTGACGGCGCGCTTCCACCGCTCCTCCCGCTCCGGTGTGCCGGACAGGGTGGTGCCGTAGAAGGCGAAATCCTCGTTGGCGACGGCGTCGGGCAGATATTGCGCATAGCTGTGCATGGAGCGGACGAGCAGCGCATCCTTGAGCAGCTGGATCGGCGCCTTGGCGATCAGCGCCGCTTCGCCGGCGATGGCGGTCGGCTGCGCGACGAGCAGCTCGGCCGGGCGCAGATTGTTGGCGGCAAAATAAGCGGCAAAGTCGAAGCCGGGGGCGCTCTGCTGCAATTGCGCCATGGTCAGCTTATTATAGGTCTTGTCGGCGTCGCGGCTGTCGATCTGGCTCCAGTGAACCCTAGCGATCTCGGTCTCGAACGCCATCAGCGCCTGCGCGCGCGCTTTGGCATCGGCTTCGCCCGCCAGCGTCAGTATCTTTTCCAGATGCGCGACATAGGCGGTGCGGATCGCCGCCATCTTGGCATCCTGCTCCAGATAATAGTCGCGGTCGGGCAGGCCCAGCCCGTCCTGGCGCATGGAGACGATATAGGTTTCGGGATCCTTGTCATCCTGCCCGACATAGAAGGCAAAGGGGCCTTCGACGCCGGCACGGGCCGCCTTGGCCGCCAGCGCGACATAGCCGGCCTTGTCCTTCACCGCCTTGATCTCGGCCAGCCAGGGCTTGATCGGGTTGAGGCCCTTCGCCTCGACGGCGGCGGCGTCCATATAGCTGCTATAGGCGGCGCCGATCTTGCTGCCGGCATCGCCCTGCGCCGCTTCCAAAATGCCGCGCGTGCGTTCGCGCGACAGATCGTCGAGCACATTGAAGGCGCCATAGCTGGACTTGTCCGCCGGGATCGGCGTGTTCTTCGCCCAGCCGCCATTGGCGTGATAATAGAAATCATCGCCGGGCTTGACCGACTTGTCCATGCCGGCGGCGTCGAAGCCATAGCTGCCATAGGTCGGCTTGGCCGCATTGTCGGAGGCGGCGGCGGCAGGAGCCTTGGCGCTGCTTGCGGGCTGGTCGGCCTGCGCCACGCCGGCGGCAAGCGCCAGCGCGGTGGCCGCGGCGCCGAGGAGGAGGGTTTTCATGACAGAGTCCCTTGCTTCATCGTTCCGATCGTCCTTCGGGACGCTCGTTCTGACGCGGACTTGAAGCCGTCACGAACGGCTTGTCCATGTCGTTTGTCGAAAATTATCGACCGTCGGACGGCGCGGGCAAACGGATATGGGCGGCAAAGGCGGCGGCGAGCTGGGCCGAGTCGAGCGGATCGAGCAGCGGCAGGCGGCCGAGCGAGGGGACGCCGGCCAGCTCTGGCACGATGCGCTCGTTTTCCGCATGCGGCGCGCCGATAAAGGCGATGCCGGCGATCGGAACGCCCCGCGCCCGCAGCGCCTCTATGCTAAGCAGGCTGTGATTGATGGTGCCAAGACCGGTGCGGGCGCACAGGATCACCGGCTGCCCCCAGGCGGCGAACAGGTCGGCGATCAGCAGCCGCTCGCTCAACGGCACCAGCACCCCGCCCGCGCCCTCCACCACCAGCGGCCCGTCCACCTGCGGCAACGCCAGCGCGTCCAGCGCTATCTCCACCCCGTCGATACGCGCGGCCAGATGGGGCGAGGCGGGGGTGTTCAGCCGATAGGCTTCGGGCAGGATGCGGTCGGCGGGCAGGCCCGACAGTGCGGCAACGCTTTCCCTGTCGCCTTCCGGCTCGACGCCAGCCTGGATCGGCTTCCAATAATAAGCGCCCAGCGCACCCGCCAGTCCGGCGGCGAAGACCGTCTTGCCGACGCCGGTGTCGGTGCCGGTGACGACCAGCACCGTCATGCGACGATCCGGCGCAGTTCCCGGCCGAGCGCGGCGACATCGGCGCGGCCGACATTGAGCGTCAGCGATATGCGCAGCCGGCTGGTACCGGCGGGCACGGTCGGCGGGCGGATGCCGCGCACATCGAACCCGGCCTGTTGCAGCGCCGTGGCCGCCGTCATGGTGCGGTCATCCTCGCCCAAAATCACCGGCACGATCTGGCTGCGCGGGCTGGGCAGGCCGAGCGGCGCGCAAATCGCTTCGGCCGCATCCTCGCGCAGCACCTTCAGCCGGTCGCGCAGGTCGCCGGCATCCTCGATCCGGTCGAGCGCCGCCGACACCGCCACCGCCATCAGCGGCGACGGCGCGGTCGAATAGATGAACGGCCGGGCGCGATTGACCAGATAGTCGATATGCACGCGCGGGCCGCAGATCAGCGCCCCTTCCGCGCCCATCGCCTTGCCGCAGGTATGAAGGGTGATGACATTGTGCAGGCCGTCCAGCCCCGCCGACAGGCCGCGCCCGCCGGTGCCGAACACGCCGGTGCCATGCGCCTCGTCCAGCAGCAGCATGGCGTCGTGGCGCGCGGCGAGCTTGGCGAGTTCCGCCAGCGGCGCCATGTCGCCATCCATCGAATAGAGGGTTTCGACCGTGATCCAGACGCGGCCCGTGCCCCCTTCGCTGCGCCAGCCGGTGATGAGGTCGGAAAAACTCTCCACATCATTATGCCGGGCAAAGACGGCATTGGCCTTCGACATGCGGATGCCGTCATGGACGCTGGCATGGACCAGCTCGTCCGCGACGATCAGGTCGCCGCGCTGGGGCAAGGTGGACAGAAGCGCGAGATTGGCCACATAGCCATTGGCAAGGAACAGCGCCGCCTGCGTGCGGAAAAAGTCGGCGGCCTTCGCCTCCAGCCCTTCATGCTCGGGCGCATTGCCGCGCAGCAGGCGCGATCCGCCAGACCCCAGCGGCACGCCCCGCGCGACCGCGTCGGCGACGGCCTGCGCGATCATCGGGTCGCCGGCGAGGCCAAGATAGTCGTTTGAGGCGAAGTCGCAGCCGGCGCGCGGCACGAGGCGGCGCAAGCGCCCCCGCGACTCCAGTGCGGCCAGCTGCGAG
>DAMDPH010000216.1:0-4191 GCA_032082785.1 Sphingobium sp.
GCGGACCTGCGGCGGCGCCTCGCGCGGCGGCGGGGCGGCCGGCTCCTGCCGCTCCTCGCGCCGCTCGGCCTTTTGCTCCGCCTTCTTCGCCTCGGGCGCCGACGCCATTTCGAAGCTCACCGGATTGCGCGGGTCCTCCTTCACCGCCGGCGGCTTGGGCGCGAGCGTCAGCAGCGCCAGCAGCAGCAGCGCGTTGAGCACCAGCGTGAAGGCCATGCCCCCGGCGCGCTGCCGCATCTTGGCCCAGGGAATGGAAGAAAGGTTCAAAGGGGCCGATCGCTTACTGAAAATCGCCCAAGCTCATGCCCAGACACCGCCGCCCCGTCAACGCCATCCGCGCCGGGCGGACGCCGCGACGGGATATGCGCTGGGAATGGGGTGGCGCGCGTGGTGCGGCAAAGCTTGTCCCAGGCGGTCGCCGCTGCGGCCGGGCTGCGCTGGCGTTCCCGCCGATCCTCTCCCCCGGTACGGGAAGCCCATGCCGCAATCCCCCACGTCTTCCCGCGAAACCCCAAAGTGTAGAAAGGCGACGCGAAGAAGATATGCTCCGCCGCAGCCGCTAAATCCCCTCCCATTCCATCATTGGTCGCGAAGCTATGTCGCCGCCCAAGCTGCCCGACTTGATCCATAGCGGACAGGCCGCCGTGCGACTATGCTTCCGATATGGCCGATCCACAAAATGACCCTCGATCAATCTTGGAGCTCGCGAGATTCTAGCGATGAAGAGGTTCGAGTAAAGGCCGCGAGGCGCGGGACGCGGACGCCCCGGCGCTCCGCTCGGGCGAAACTCATGAGCGCAGAACTAGGAGCTTTTGATAGCAGACATTATGAAGCCCTGCCTCTGCATCGGTGCGTCAGAAACCAGTAGCAAAGCCCTGTCATTGCGCCAAGCATCGACCAAAGGGCGAACACGAAAATAGCGTTAGCGGCAGGTGCAGAATGTTTCGCCGTCGCCCAAGACAGATATAAAGCGGCAGGGATGCTGGTCATAAGCAATCCGCCATCTCCAAATTGCATGACAGAGCGGCGGTTTGTCCGTGACAAATAGGCACAGATTGCCAGCCCAAAGACAATTTGGGTTCCATACAACAACAACAAATAAAGGATCGCTACGGACACTGGCCGAGGGAAGCCGCCGCTTGCCCACGACACGATGGCGCCCACTATCGCGGCTGGCACCGGAGCCAGAAAAAATGCACCTGATTTCATCATGACCGCCCCCATTTTCGAACATGGTTTGGCAGCGTCCATCCCAAAACTCCACCTGAAAGGAGCCCATGGGCAGCCCACCAGTTGCAGAGGGTGAAGCGCGGTTTCATAATGCCGGGATGCAGACATATAGTCGTCACATTATCTAAGCTTTGCTTGCGCTGCTCATCTCGGCTGGCTTCATAATCGCAAAGCCCTATCCAGTGGCTAACGCCACCGACATCCGGGCGGGCGATGCGTCTGTCGTGAGCAAAGCGATGCTCGACGCGCGAAAAATATTCACACAGAAACCATCGATGAAAATACCAGATTTCCGGTAATCATGTGTATGTCTGACCAAACCTGCGCGGAATTGCGTCCCGATTCCAAAGATCGGCCCGGCACCTATTGGGCCTGCTACGATAATCGCAGCGGTCGTTTGATCGAGGAGGAAATGGCAGGAGGTTATTAACCGTCCTGGCTTGACAAGAAATCGCGAACATCTGACGGTCCGCTCTCCCCTCAGTGGACGAGCCGATGGACGCCAGGACCAGCCATACTCCACGGCGAGGGGCGGACTCCACAGTCGCCCGAACACGCCCGCCGGCCATCCTAAACTTCACCGGTGCGAAAAGCCCTTGCCGCCTCCCTCCGCGTCTCTGCGCCTCTGCGCGAAATTCTTCGGCGTCAGGGTTCGCGCAAAGATTGCGGAGGCGCGCAGGAGAGCCTTGCGGCCTCCCCCATCGCGCCGCCGACACGTTGGCGCTGCTGTATGCCGAATCACATTCAGCATGACGGCGATGGGCAGAGATGGCGGGCGCCCCGCTCCCCCCCCCCTGATCGGAACAGAGGTCACGCCCCCTCCCCCTTGCCCCCGCGCGTCTCTCCCGCCAAGAGCGGCTTGTCTTTCAGGAGCTTGCCCTTGCTTATTCGTATCGCGACCGCTGCCGACCTGCCGCTGCTTCATCCGGTGATCGAGCGGGCCTATCGGGGGGATGCGGCGCGGATGGGGTGGACGTTCGAATCGGATCTGCTGACCGGCCCGCGCACCGACCTCGCCAGCCTTGGGGCGCTGGTCGCCAGTTCGACCGACCGGCTGCTGGTGGCGCTCGACGATGGCGCGCCGGTCGGCTGCGTCCAGATCACCGACAAGGGCGCCCCCGCCTCCCCCGGCGCGGAGCGGATCGCCTATCTTGGCCTGCTCTGCATCGATCCGCTGCGGCAGGCGCAGGGGCTCGGGCGGCAGCTGGTCGCGGCGGCGGAGGCGATGGCGGCGCGGCTGTTCGGCGCGACGCTGATGGAAATGACCGTGATCGACAGCCGGCGCGAGCTGATCGACTGGTATGGCCGGCGCGGCTATCAGGCGACGGGGGAGAAGCGCCCCTTCCCCATCGCCCTCGATCCACCGCTGGAGATGGTCGTGCTGGCGACCCGGATCGACGCGCCGGCGCAGTCCGTAAGCTCCGCCGGACGCCCGGCCGACACTGCGCAATGCTGAGCGGCTACAGAGGTTTAGGACCACCCTCGGCGCGGCCACCGGGTCGGCCGCCAGCCATCCGACAGCGCCCGTTCCAAATGCGCGTCCCGATCAAAAGCGCTGGCGAGCCGAAACGATCTGGGCTAGGGGCGCGGCGATGCTTACCAGGCTTTATCAGTGGACGCTGGCCAAGGCCGCCCATGCCCATGCCGAACGCTGGCTGTTCGCCATTTCCTTCATGGAATCCAGCTTCTTCCCCATTCCGCCGCACCCGCTTCTGGGGCTGATGTGCCTGGCGCGGCCGGAACGGGCGCTGCGCTTCGGCTTCATCTGCACGCTGGCCTCGGTGCTGGGCGGGATGCTGGGCTATGCGATCGGCTATTTCCTCTATGAAGCGGTCGGCCAGCAGATTTTGGCGGCGCTCCACCTGACCGAGAAATTCCCGGTCGCGGCCTGCTATCTGCGCGATTATGGGGCGGAAATCATCCTCATCAAGGGCGCGACGCCCATCCCTTTCAAGCTCATCACCATCACCGCCGGCTTCATCGCCCTGCCGCTCTTCACCTTCCTGTGGGCCAGCATCTTGAGCCGCGCTTTCCAGTTCATGCTGGTGGGCCTGTTATTCTGGAAATTCGGGCGGCCGATCAAGGCGTTCATCGAGAAATATCTGGCGCTGCTGTCGGGGCTGTTCCTGCTGCTGGTGGTGGGCGGCTTCCTGGCCGCGTCGGCGCTGACCGGCGGCGGCGGCGACAAGACCGACACATGCAGCGGCGCCACCATGGCGACGCTGCGCTGATCCGGCCGATGGCGCCCCCCTTCGCCCGCAACGCCGCTTATATCCTCGCCCGTCCCCGGCTGACCGCGCTGCTCGCCGGGCTGGTCTCCGCCACCGGCTTCGAGCCGCTCAGCCTCTGGCCAGTGACGCTGGCCTGTTTCGCGCTGCTGCTCTGGCTGGTCGAACAAGCGCCCGACCGCCGCGGCGCGATGCTGGTCGGCTGGCTGTTCGGCGTCGGCCATTTCACGCTGGGCCTCAACTGGATCGCCCATGCCTTCACCTTTCAGGACAGCATGCCGCACTGGTTCGGCTATGGCGCGGTGCTGCTGCTGTCGCTCTATCTCGCCGTCTATCCGGGGCTGGCGACGCTGGCCGCCTGGTGGCTGCGCAAGCGCCTGACCCTATCCTCCCCGAACCGGAGAGGGGGACCATCGCCCCGCGATGGTGGAGGGGCACGGGCAACTCATGCGGAAGCTTCCCCTCCGTCAGCCCCTCCGTCACCGCTGCGCGATGCCAACTCCCCCATCGGGGGAGGATGGGCCGCGCTGGTCCTGCCGCTGCTGTTCGCCGCCACCTGGCTGGCGAGCGAATATCTGCGCGCCACCGTCTTTACCGGCTTTGCCTGGAACCCGCTGGGCGTGACGCTGCTGCCGACCGGCATCGCCATCGCCGCGACGCTGATCGGCACCTATGGGCTGGGCGCGCTGACGCTGCTGGGCGCGGGCGCTGTGCTGCTGGCGGTCCGGCGGCA
>DAMDPH010000217.1:0-4182 GCA_032082785.1 Sphingobium sp.
AATGCCGGCGGCCGGGTGGGGCGCGCGGATCTGGGCGTGCGGCTGCTGACGACGCAGGACCCGGCGGAGGCGGCGCAGATCGCGGCGGAGCTGGACCGCTATAATGAGGAGCGGCGCGCCATCGAATCGGTGGTGCAGGAACAGGCGGAGGCGCTGCTGGCGGCGCAGGGCAATCGCGCCGTCATCTTGGTCGCCGGACCCGGCTGGCATCCGGGCGTGATCGGCATCGTCGCCGGGCGGATCAAGGAAAAGTCGGGCCGCCCCGCCATCGTCATCGCGCTGGACGAACAGGGCGTGGGCAAGGGATCGGGCCGCTCCATCGCCGGCGTCGATCTGGGCGCGGCGGTGCTGGCGGCCAAGGATAGCGGCCTGCTGGTGGCGGGCGGCGGCCATGCCATGGCGGCGGGGCTGACCGTCGCCGCCGACCGGCTGGACGCGCTGGCGGAGTTTCTGGACGAGCGGCTCGCTTCGGCGGTCGCCAAGGCGCGCGACGACCGCGCGCTGCTGATCGACGCGGTGCTTGCGCCGTCGGGGGTCAATCCCGAATTCGTCGCCGCCATCGAGGCGGGCGGCCCCTATGGCGCCGGCTGGCCCGCGCCGCGCGTCGCCGCCGGGCCGATGCGCGTCATCAAGGCCGATGTGGTCGGCAACGGCCATTTGCGCGCGATCATGGCGGGGGAGGATGGCCGGTCGATCAAGACCATCGCCTTCCGCCAGGCGGAATCCGATCTGGGTCAGGCAGTGCTGGGCGCACCGCGCGACCGGCGGCTATGGGTGGCCGGCCGCGCCAAGGTGGATGAATGGAGCGGCCGCGCCAGCGCCGAGCTGCATCTGGAGGATGCCGCCTGGGCCGATGGCAGTTCGTGACCTTAAGGTCGCGGGCCATATGACCTATGTGCGGTGCAGGGCGTGTAGCCGCCTGACGCTTTGCCGCGACGGGGTAGCCTGTTTGCAATCCACGGCATCGGTGACATTTTCCTGACAGAAGGGGGTTGACCGCCACGCAGCCAACCCCTAATGCCCGCCTCGCTTCGCAGCGCTGCCTCGCGGCACTGCCGATGGCCCCTTCGTCTAGCGGTCTAGGACGCGGCCCTTTCACGGCTGAAACACGGGTTCGATTCCCGTAGGGGTCACCATTTCTTCGCCTTGCGGGGCGGGAATGTTGGCATAGCATCATCACCCCTCCCGGCGGAGCAGCCGGTGGCAGGGGATGGGATGGATGAAGCACCCCATTAGTTTGATCGGCAAATTTACGGCAGTCCGCTTTCCGTGACCGGAAGCTCATCTGACAGCGATAGGAACGGCCGCAGCGGCGGCTATCTATTCAGCTGATAGAGGCGGGTCAGGCGCCCCCCCGCCGCGCGCGATCGCGCGCAGCGGCAGCGGGGCGAGGCAGTCTCACCCTTGCGCCCCAAATCATTCCCACTCGATCGTGCCGGGGGGTTTGCTGGTATAGTCGTAGACGACGCGGTTGATGCCCTTGACCTCGTTGATGATGCGGGTCGCGACGCGGCTGAGGAAGCTGGCGTCGAAGGGATAGATGTCGGCGGTCATGCCGTCGGTGGAGGTGACGGCGCGCAGGGCGCAGACGCAATCATAGGTGCGGTGGTCGCCCATCACGCCGACGGTGCGTACCGGCAGCAGCACGGCAAAGGCCTGCCAGATCGCGTCATAAAGGCCGGCGGTGCGGATTTCCTCCAGATAGATGGCGTCGGCCTTGCGCAGGATGTCGCAGCGTTCCTTGCTCACTTCGCCGGGGATGCGGATGGCAAGGCCCGGGCCGGGGAAGGGGTGGCGGCCGACGAAAATCTCCGGCAGGCCCAGCTCCCGGCCCAGTACGCGCACCTCGTCCTTGAACAGTTCGCGCAGCGGCTCCACCAGCTTCATGTTCATCCGCTCGGGCAAGCCGCCGACATTATGATGGCTCTTGATCGTCACCGACGGGCCGCCGGTGAAGGACACGCTCTCGATCACGTCGGGATAAAGCGTGCCCTGCGCCAGGAAGTCGGCGCCGCCGATCTTCTGGGCCTCTTCCTCGAACAGGGCGATGAACTCGCCGCCGATGAATTTGCGCTTCTTTTCCGGGTCGGTGAGACCGGCCAGACCGCCCAGGAAGCGCTCTTCCGCATTCACATGGACCAGTTTGATGCCATAATGTTCGCGGAACAGGCTCACCACCTGCTCGGCCTCGCCCAGCCGCATCAGGCCATGGTCGACGAAGACGCAGGTCAGCTGGTCGCCGATGGCCTCATGGATCAGCACCGCCGCGACCGCGCTGTCGACGCCGCCGGACAGGCCGCAAATCACCCGGCCTTCCCCTACCTGCGCGCGAATGTCGGCGATCTTCGCCTCGCGGAATTCGGCCATCGTCCAGTCGCCGGCAAGGCCGCAGACATGGCGGACGAAATTGGCGAGCAGCTTCGCGCCATCGGGCGTGTGGACGACTTCGGGGTGGAATTGGGTGGCGTAGAAACGCTTTTCCTCATTGGCGGTGATGGCATAGGGCGCGCCCTCGCTCACGGCGACGACTTCGAAGCCGGGGGCGAGGCTGGTCACCTTGTCGCCATGGCTCATCCACACCTGATGCCGCTCACCCTCCGACCAGAGGCCGTCGAACAGGGCGCAGCCCTTTTTCACTTCGATGAAGGCGCGGCCGAATTCGCCGCTCTCGCCGCCCTCCACCTGGCCGCCCAGCTGGTGCATCATCGTCTGCTGGCCATAGCAGATGCCCAGGATCGGAATGCCCGCGTCGAAGAAGGGCTGCGGGGCGCGGGGGCTGTCTTCCCACATGACCGAGGAGGGGCCGCCCGAGAGGATGATGCCGCGCGGCTGGAGCCGCTCGAAAGCCTCGGCGGCGGCGTTGAAGGGCGCGATCTCGGAATAGACGCCGGCCTCGCGCACGCGCCGGGCGATCAGCTGAGTCACCTGGCTGCCGAAGTCCACGATAAGGATGGAATCCTGAAGGGGCAGCGTCATCGAATCGCCTCGAGTCTGATAAATTGGGGACCAAATGGGATTGAGCGCCCGTTAGAACGCCCGCCCGCCTCTGTCCAGTTTTCAGGCGCTCCGGCGGGGTGGCGGGTTGGTGAAGGTTGCGTGGCGGTGCGGGGCGTGGAGGCTTGGGGGGTCGTGCGACGGGCGGAGCGGAGGTGGTGAGGGTGTGGCGGAGAGGCTGGGTCCCGGCCTTCGCCGGGAAACGGTAGAGGCGCGCCGCGGCGTGCCCCCGCGCTCCGTCATGCTGAACTTGTTTCAGCATCCTGAGGCTCTGCCCGAGCGATGGCGTGGGGCGGAGGCGCAGGGCGATCCTCTTTCCGCGCCTCCGCGTCTCCGCGCGAAGCTTCTAGCGCTGACGATATTTGCGCGGAGGCGCAGAGGCGCGGAGAGATAGCCGCTGGGGCTGGTCGTGCGACGGGCGGAGCGGCGGTGGTGAGCGCGTAGCGGAGAGGCTGGGTCCCGGCCTTCGCCGGGAAACAGTAGAGGTCCGCCGCAGCGCGCCACCGCGCTCCGTCATGCTGAACTCGTTTCAGCATCCAGAGGCTCTGCCCGGGCGGCGGCGTGGGGCGGAGGCGCAGGGCGATCCTCCTTCGCCTCCGCGTCTCCGCGCGAAACTCCAGCGGTGATGATGTTCGCGCGGAGGCGCAGAGGCGCGAAGAGATAGCCGTTGGGGCTGTCCGTGCGATGGGCGGAGTGGGGATGGTGAGCGCGTGGCGGAGAGGCTGGGTCCCGGCCTTCGCCGGGAAAGGGTAGAGGCGCGCCGCGGCGTGCCCTCGCGCTCCATCATGCTGAACTTGTTTCAGCATCCAGAGGCTCTTCCTGGGCGAAGGTGGGCGGGAGGAGCTGTGTGCTGTCGCTGCCTGCCCTCTCATGCCGCACGGCAAGGCGGTCAGGCCAGTGCGGGGGCGGAGATAGGAAACGCAACAGGGGTGCTACAGGTGGCGGTCTGATCGCCTTTTCGCAGCTATTGATAAGATTGGGAGCGGGCTGAAACTCCTTCCGCTAACTGGTCAGGCCAATTCAGTCCCACTTGCATCCGCCGGTGACGCAAAGGAGCTTGGGCGGAGCGCCTGGCTCCGCCCTCTGCCCCTCATTCAGCCCCGTCGCCCGCAGGCGCGGCCGGTGCGGGTGGCGGGGAGGCTGCTGGCGCCTTCGCTGGCGCAGGTGCGGGGCGCGGCGTGGTGCTTT
>DAMDPH010000218.1:0-4026 GCA_032082785.1 Sphingobium sp.
CGCGCCGCCGCCAGGCCGCTGCGCGAATAAAGCCGGTCATTATCGTCGCGGGTCAGCCCGTCGGGACCATTGTCGACGTCGAGCAGGATCGCGTCATAGAGATTGGCCGCTTCGCCGATCACGTCGGCGACATCCTCCAGACGCAACCGGACGCGCGGATCGTCGAGGCACCCGGCCGCCAGCGCCGCCATCGGCCCGCGCGCCCAGTCGATAATCTCCGGCACCAGTTCGGCGACGGTCAGCGTCGCGTCGGCGGACAGGCGGGCGAGCGCGGCGCGCAGGGTGAAGCCCATGCCATAGCCGCCGATCAGCATGTGCAGCCCGGCGGTCTTGCCCAGCCGCTCGGCCGTCATCACCGCCAGCGCTTCCTCCGACCCGCTCATGCGGCTGCTCATCAGCTCGTTGCGGTCGAGCACGATCATGAAATCGCCCCCACGGCTGTAGAGCTTGAGTTCCTGCCCACCGGGCACCTGGGCGGTGGCGATATGCTCGCGCGGGGTCATAGTCTGTCCTCAAGGGGGAAGGGGGCTGTTCCGGCGCATAGGACGCAAAGCGGCCGGGCGCAAATGCGGGGACAGGCGGCCGAAACTTTACGAAGCGGCCGGGGGTCGCCATAGGGGGCGCTCCCCCTCTTTCGCCAAGGAAAGCTCCAGACGGTCTGATGCGCTATTTTCTCGACACGGAATTCAACGGTTTTGGCGGTGCATTGATCAGCCTGGCGCTGGTCCCCGAATATGGCGATCAGGAATGCTATGTCTCGGTGCCGCTGCCCGATACGCTGGACCCGTTTGTGGAGCGCCACATCGTCCCCTATCTGCGCCATGTGCCGCCGGCGGTCGATTATGATCTGTCGCGCCAGCATGCCGCCGAACATGTCGCCAAATATCTGGAAGGGGACGGCGATCCGCTGATCATCGCCGACTGGCCGGAGGATATCTCCCAATTCTGTATGCTGCTGCTGACCGGGCCGGGCGATATGGTGCAGATACAGGGGCTGCGTTTCGAACTGATCCGCGCGCCCGGTTTCAGCGCAGCGGCGACCAGCGCCGTGCCGCATAATGCGCTGCACGACGCGCGCGCGCTGCGGAAATTCTATTTCAGCTGAAGATTTTTCGGAACGGCGCGGATGCGCGCCTGTCACTGCCGTACCGGCCCGCCCCCCGGTCAAGGGAGCGGGCCGTCGCTATTTCAGATACGAGGATTCAGGCCGCCGCGCGGCGTTCCTTCAGTTCCTCGTTCAGCATTTCGGCCAGCAGGAAAGCCAGCTCCAGGCTCTGCGCCGCGTTGAGGCGCGGGTCGCAATGGGTGTGGTAGCGATCCGCCAGACCTTCATCGGTGATCGCCACCGCGCCGCCGGTGCATTCGGTGACATTCTGGCCGGTCATTTCGGCATGGATGCCGCCGCCAAAGCTGCCCTCGGCGCGATGCACGGCGAAGAAGCCGCGCACTTCGGCCAGGATACGCTCGAACGGTCGCGTCTTATAGCCATTGGCCGCCTTGATGACATTGCCGTGCATCGGGTCGCAGGACCAGACCACCGGATGCCCTTCGCGCAGCACCGCGCGGACCAGCTTGGGCAGGCCCGCCTCGATCTTGTCATGGCCATAGCGGGTGATGAGCGTGATCCGCCCCGCTTCGCGCGACGGGTTCAGCACATCGAGCAGGCGGATGAGCGCGTCCGGCTCCAGGCTCGGGCCGCACTTCATGCCGATCGGATTACCGATGCCGCGCAGATATTCGACATGGGCGCTGCCCTCGAAGCGGGTGCGGTCGCCGATCCACAGCATGTGCGCGGACGTGTCATACCAGTCGCCGGTCAGCGAATCCTGCCGGGTCAGCGCCTGTTCGAACGGCAACAGCAATGCTTCATGGCTGGTGTAGAAGCTGGTTCCGCCCAGCTGCGGCACCGTTTCGGCCGACAGGCCGCAGGCGCGCATGAAGTCCAGCGCCTCGCCGATGCGATCCGCCATCTGTTCGAACTTGGTCGCCCAGGGGCTGCGGCCCATGAAATCCAGCATCCAGCCATGCACCCGGTCCAGGCTGGCATAGCCGCCGGTGGAAAAGGCGCGCAGCAGGTTCAGCGTCGCCGCCGACTGGTTATAGGCGCGGATCATGCGCTGCGGATCGGGCTCGCGCGACTCGGGGGTGAAGCCGATATCGTTGACATTGTCGCCGCGATAGCTGGGCAGCTCGACGCCGCCGACCACTTCGGTATCGGCCGAACGCGGCTTGGCGAACTGGCCCGCCATGCGGCCGACCTTCACCACCGGCAGCTTGGACGCAAAGGTCAGCACCACCGCCATCTGCAACAGCACGCGGAAGGTGTCGCGGATATTGTTCGGATGGAATTCCGCAAAGCTTTCGGCGCAGTCGCCGCCCTGCAACAGGAAAGCCTCGCCCGTCGTGACGCGCGCCAGCTCCGCCTTCAGGCTGCGGGCCTCGCCGGCAAAGACGAGCGGCGGAAACTGGCCAAGCTGGGCCTCTACCGAGGCGAGCGCCTCTGTGTCCCGATAAAAGGGCATCTGAATGCCCTTATGCTCCCGCCAGCTTTCCGGCGTCCATTTCGCCGCCACGATCGGTCTCCTCATCTAAGAAAAATAGGCGCCGCACCTACGCCGATGCGCCCCCCATGGCAAGTTTATAGCAGCGAGGCCGCCGCCTGGCGCAAGGAATGAATCGATCACATTGATCGGGAAGGTCTATTTGGTGCAGCTATAGCGTTCGTTGAGCGCCACGCTGATCAGCACCGACGCCGGCGCGCCGCGCTGGTCGGGCCAGCGTTCCAGATAGGCGATGGCGATACGGCGCACATCCTCGGCCGGCATTTGCGCGGGCCAGCAATTGGGCCGCGCGCGGCCGATGAAGACATCCTTCTTAATCCCGTCCACCGCGCCGACAATATAGGCGGTGCAGGCGAGCCGATATTCCGGCGCCTTGTTCCGGCATTTGGCGAGCAGGGTGGTGCCGGTCTCGAACATATAGGCGTTATTCTGTGCGGGCGCGGGCGCGGGCGCGGGCGCGGTGGGTGCGGCAGCCTCAGCCAATAAGAGTGAAAAAGCAATCATCTAGCGCCCCTTAGCAAGACCACCACCCTGCGCCAGTGACTTGCCGCTGTCCAGCGGGGAGGGGGGAGGGCGGAGGCAGGCATGATGAAGCACCCGCATAGGAAGCCACCGTCCGATCCCATGACATTCACGCGGAGCCGCAGAGAGCGCGGTGCCGCCTCCCTGTGCCCCGACGCAGGTCGGGGCCTGGTTTCCGGAGGCTGCAACTGGGCTCCGTCCCGCGCCGAGGAACAACGTGTCCTCGCCTCTCCCCTCAACCGTCATGCTGAACTCGTTTTAGCATCCAGGAAGCGCCACGCGAGCGGCGGCACGCTGCGCGAGCGCTTCCACCCAACCCTTTCCCTTCCAACAAAATTGGCCAGACCAATTCTGCGACGGTATTTTGGATCCTATCCATTCAATCCAATCTCTTACCAAAATGCGATCAGGCCACCACCTGTAGCGCCCCTGTTGCGTTTCCTATTTTCCCGCGCGCCACCGGTCATACCAGTGCCACCCCCGCGCCCTCAGTCCCGCTGCTGCGCGGTGAAGGTGAAGCTGACCGAAACTTTCGGGTCCAGCCCGCCGCTGCTGTCGCCATTGCCGACGCCGAAGGGCAGGCGGGCGACGGTGGCGCTGCCTTTCACCCGGCGCGTCTTGCCCTCGCCCGACAGGGTGAAGCGGATCGTCTGCGGGCGGCTCACCCCCTTGATCGTCAGCGTCCCGGCGGCGCGATAGGCGTCGGGGCCGGTCCGCTCCGCTCCCTTGGCGGTGAAGCGGGCGGTCGGGTGCGCGGCGGTCGCGAAAAATTCCTCGCCCGGCAGCATCCCGTCCTTATAGGCGTCGCCGACGCTGGCGCTGGCGGTGTCGATCGTCACCTCGATCTCAGCGCTGTCCGGCCGCTCCGGGTCCATGACGATGCGGGCGGTCCATTTGCCGAAGCTGCCGCTGATCGCCTCGCCATCATTGCCGACCGAAAAGC
>DAMDPH010000219.1:0-3996 GCA_032082785.1 Sphingobium sp.
CGACGCGCATCTCGCCGATGCGGTGGCGGCGCTCCAGATCGACCGGGGATCGCATGACGCGGCGCGCTGCGTGGTCGAGGCGCTGCTGCATCGCGGACGCGCCGAGGAGGCGGAGCGGATGGCGCTGAGGATCTGCGAAGCGGTGCCCGACGATCAGGGCGCACTGGCGCTGCTCTCCACCGCCTGGCGGGTGCGCGGCGACGGGCGGCATGAGGCGCTGTGCATGGACCCGGCGCTGGTGTCGCCCGCGCGGATCGACACGCCCGAAGGCTGGACGGACCGCGCCGCTTTCCTTGCCGATCTCAAGGCTGCTCTGGTCGAGCGGCATATGTGGCACAGCCATCCGATCGACCAGTCGCTGCGCCATGGCAGCCAGACTCAGGAGGATCTGACCCGCGCCGACACGCCGGCGATCCGAGCGCTGTTCGCCGCGCTGCGGCCGCTGATCCAGCGCCATCTGGACGGCTTGGGCAGCGGCACCGATCCGCTGCGCCGCCGGATGACGGACGCCTTCCGCATCGGCGCGGCCTGGTCGGTGGCGCTGCGGCCGGGGGGCTATCATAAGGATCATGTCCATCCGCAGGGCTGGCTGTCCTGTGCCTTCTATGTCGATCTGCCCGCTGCGGTGGCGCAGGGGCGACAGGGCTGGCTCGCGCTCGGCCGGCCGGGCATCGCCACGGCGGTCCCGCTCGACCCGTTCCGCCATATCCGGCCGGAGCCGGGCATGCTCATCCTCTTTCCATCCTATCTCTGGCATGGCACGGAGCCTTTTACGGGACAGGAGGCGCGGCTGAGCGTCGCCTTCGACATCCTGCCGGACTGAAGCGTCAGCGGCGGGAGGTGAGGGCGAAAGGCGCCGGCGCGTCTTCCTTTCCGACAGGCTGCGGCGGGCAGCGAGCGAGACAGAGGGGAACGCAATGACGAGACTTTGGTTACGCGGCGCGGCACTGGCCGTCCTGGCGATGGCGTCGACGGGCAACGCGCAGCCCATTTCCCCCGCGAACGACAAGGGCATCACCACCCCGGCGGCGGCTTTCCCGCAGGAGCCGGGGAGCGACTATTATCTCGCCAATTACAGCGCCTATGAAGCCTATCTCAAGCGGCTGGCGGCACAGTCCGACCGGATCAAGCTGGTCGACATCGGCAAAAGCTCCGAAGGGCGGACGCAGTGGATGGCGATCGTCTCCTCGCCCGCCAATCTCGCCAAGCTGGACGAGTATCGCGCCATCGCCGGCCGCCTCGCCAAGGCGGAAGGGCTGACCGACGATCAGGCGCGCGCGCTGGCGCAGCAGGGCAAGGCGGTCGTGTGGATCGATGCCGGCATGCACGCGACCGAGACGGTGACGACGCAGGGGCAGATCCATGTCCTCTACCGCATGCTGAGCCAGTCGGACGCCGAGACCAGGCGTATCCTCGACGATGTCATCATCCTGTTCGGCCATGCCAATCCCGACGGGCTGCAACTGGTCGCCGACTGGTATATGCGCAACGCCGATCCCAAGGCGCGCGAGTTCAAGTCGATCCCGCGCCTGTACCAGAAATATGTCGGCCACGATAATAATCGCGATTCCTACATGTCGCAGATGGCGGAAACGACCAATATCAACCGCGTGCTGTTCCGCCAGTGGTTCCCGCAAATCATCTTCAACCAGCATCAGACCGGGCCGGCGGGCATGGTGGTGTTCGTGCCGCCCTTCCGCGATCCGTTCAACTTCAACTATGATCCGCTGGTGATGACCCAGCTGAGCGAGGTCGGGTCGGCCATGCACAGCCGGCTGATCGAGGAAGGCAAGGCCGGATCGGGCATGCGCAGCACCGCCCCCTATTCGACCTGGCATAATGGAATGGAGCGATCGATCGCCTATTTCCATAATTCCATCGGCCTGCTGACCGAGATTATCGGCGGCCCCACGCCCGAGCGCATCCCGTTGATGCCCGAGACGCAGCTGCCCCGCAATGACGAGCCGATGCCGATCGGCCCGCGCATGTGGCACCTGCGCGACAGTCTCGACTATCAATGGTCGCTCGACCGGGCGGTGCTGGATTATGCGTCGCGCAACCGGGAAAGGCTGTTGTTCAACATCTATCGCATGGGCGCGAACAATATCGCGCGCGGCAGCGAGGATCACTGGACGATCACGCCCAAGGATGTCGATGCGCTGAAAGCCGCCGCCGGCGACGCCAAGCCCCCGGCCGAAGCGGGGATTCCCGAAAGCCGGTCCAAGGGCCGCGTCGCCTCCAGCCTCTATGACAGCGTGCTGCGCGATCCCGCCAAGCGCGACCCGCGCGGCTATATCATCCCCGCCGGGCAAGCGGATATGCCCACGGTCACGACCTTCCTGAACACGCTCATCAAAAATGGCGTGACGGTCGAGCGGGCGGACAGCGCCTTCAGCGTGGCGGGCAAGGATTATCCCCCCGGCAGCTATGTGGTGAAGACCGCCCAGGCCTATCGCCCCCATGTCATGGATATGTTCGAGCCGCAGGATCATCCCCATGACGTCGAATATCCCGGCGGCCCGCCCAAGCCGCCCTATGATGTCGCCGGCTATACGCTCGCCTATCAGATGGGGATCGGCTTCGATCGCGTGCTGGAGGGGTTTGACGGGCCGTTCACCCCCGTGCCCGACCTGCTGACGCCGCCGCCCGGCCGGGTGATCGGCACGGCCAAGGCCGGCTGGCTGGTCGCCCATGCGGCGAATAACAGCTTCACCTTGACCAACCGGCTGCTCGCCGCCGGGGTGAAGCCCGCCTGGGTGACGCAGCCGATGCAGGCGGCGGGGCAGGACTTTGCCGCCGGGGCGATCTGGGTGCCCTATTCGGACGCGGCGCAGGCGGTGCTGGGCAAGAGCCTGCCGACGCTCGGCATCGACGCCTATGGCCTGGCCGCCGCGCCGACCGGCGCGACGCTGGCGCTCAAGGCGCCGCGCATCGGCCTCGTCGATCTTTATGGCGGGGTGATGCCGGTCGGCTGGACGCAATTCCTGCTCGAACACTATGAATTTCCGCATCGGATCGTGCGGCCGCAGGAGCTGGATGCGGGCGAGCTGGCCGACAAGTTCGACGTGCTGCTGTTCGCCGACGGCACGGTGCCGATCGAGAAGGGCGGCCTGTATCGCAGCCGCAGTTCGAGCCAGCCCAAGCCGGAGGATATTCCCGCCGACTATCGCGGCTGGCTGGGCAAGGTGACGACCGACAAGACCGTCCCGCAGCTCAAGGCCTTTGCGCAGACGGGCGGCACCGTCATCACCGTGGGCAGCGCCAACAAGCTCGCCGAACTGCTGGGCGCGCCGGTCGAGCCCGCGCTCGCCAAGACTGAGGACGGCAAGCGCAAGCCGCTGGAGCGCAGCGAATTCTTCATCCCCGGATCGCTGCTGTCCGCGCGGGTGGACAATCGCCAGCCGCTGGGCTTTGGCATGCCCGAACAGGTCGACCTGTTCTTCGCCCACAGCCAGTCCTTCACTACCAAGGGGCAGGGCGCGACCCGCATTTCCTGGTATGATCAGGACAAGCCACTGCGCAGCGGCTGGGCGCTGGGGCAGGAGAAGCTTAAGGGCACGGTCGCCGTGGTCGACGCCGATCTGGGCAAGGGCAAGCTGTTCATGATGGGACCGGAAGTGACCCAGCGCGCGCAGCCCTATGCGACCTTCAAATTCCTGTTCAACGGCCTGCTTTACGGCCCGGCGCACAGCGGCCGCTGACGCGCACCGATCAGGCTGAGGAGGCAAGGAAAGGCCGGGCGGTAACGTCCGGCTTTTTTCGTGGTGCGCCCTCCGCCCGCTGCCGCCCGGCGAAAAAATCCTCAGCTTGGGGTGAGGGGGACCGGCCCGCGCGCGTCAGACCTTCCGACAGCCATGTCATCGACAGATATGCCATCGGCAAAAATCACAGGGGGGGAAATATGGGACGCATCAACCGGGATATTCTATTGTGCGGCTGCGCCTTTGGCGCGCTGTTCGCGGGATCGGCGTCGGCGCAGGTCGAAGCGCCGGCCGC
>DAMDPH010000220.1:0-3881 GCA_032082785.1 Sphingobium sp.
GGCCGCCGCCGCGCCCGCCGCCGCCGCGCCCGCGCCGCTCTCCAGCCTCGTCTCCGCCGTCGACATTCCCTATGAGGAATTCCGGCTGAAGAACGGCCTGCGCGTCATCGTCCATACCGACCGCAAGGCGCCGGTGGTGGCGGTGTCGGTCTGGTATCATGTCGGGTCGCGCTTCGAGCCGGCGGGCAAGACCGGCTTTGCCCATCTGTTCGAACATCTGATGTTCTACGGGTCGGAAAATGCCGATGGTCCCTTCTTCGGCCGGCTGGAGGATATCGGCGCGACCGACTGGAACGGCACGACCTGGTTCGATCGCACCAATTATTTCGAGACGGTGCCGACCGGCGCGCTCGACCGGGCGCTGTTCCTCGAATCCGATCGCATGGGGCATCTGCTCGGCGCGGTGACGCAGACCAAGCTCGATACGCAGCGCGGCGTCGTCCAGAATGAAAAGCGGATGGGTGAGAATCAGCCCTATGGTCTGGTCGAATATGCGCAGCTGGCCGCGATGCTGCCCGAAGGCCATCCCTATCGCCATTCCACCATCGGATCGATGGCGGACCTGAACGCGGCCAGCCTTGCCGACGTGCAGAGCTGGTTCAAGACCCATTATGGCCCGAACAATGCCGTGCTGGTGCTGGCGGGCGATATCGACACCGCCACCGCCCGCGCGAAGGTCGAAAAATGGTTCGGCAACATCCCCGCCGGCCCGGCGCCGCAGGATGTCGACGCCAGCGTGCCGACGCTCGACAAGGATGTCCAAAAGACGATGCACGACAATGTCGCGGCGACGCGCCTGTATCGCAACTGGATCGTGCCGGGCGTCAACTCCGCCGACCTGCCGCAGCTCGACCTTGCCATGTCGGTGTTCGGCGGCCTCGGCTCCTCGCGCCTCGACAATGCGCTGGTCCGCAACGAGAAGGTCGCGGTCAGCGTCAAGGCGAGCGTGCAGCCGTTCGAGAAATTGTCGATCGCCGAAATCACCGTCGATGTGAAGCCGGGCGCCGATCCGGTCGCGGTGGGCAAGCGGCTCGACCAGCTGATCGCCGACTATCTGGCGAAGGGGCCGAGCGCGGACGAAGTGCTGCGCGCCGCCACCCAGCAGCTGTCGGGCACCATATCCGGGCTGGAAAAGGTTGGCGGCTTCAGCGGAAAGGCGGTGACGCTGGCCGAGGGCGCGGTCTATTCCGACGATCCGGCCAAATATCGCAAGGACCTGGCCGCCTATGCCGCCGCCACGCCGCAATCGGTGACGGCCGCCGCGCGCAAGTGGCTGAGCCGCCCCGTCTTCCGCCTGACGGTCGCGCCGGGCGAGCGGTCCGCCGCCGACAATGCGCTGGCCGGCAATGCGACGCATCGCCCCGCCTTCTTCCGCGATCCGCAGGCGGCTGCGCCCGCCGCCGCGACGGCACCGGCGCCTGCCGCCATTGCCGAGCCGCCGATCGAGCCAGTCAAGGATCTGGACTTTCCCGACGTCGAACATGCCAAGCTCAAAAACGGCATCCCCGTCGTCTTCGCCCGCCGCGCCACGGTGCCGACGGTGCGCGTCTCCGTCTCCTTCGACGCGGGCAACGCCGCCGACGACCGGGCGAAGCTGGGTACGGCCGGGCTGACGGTCGCGCTGCTGGACGAAGGCACCAAGACGCGCAGTTCGGTGCAGATCGCCGAGGAGCAGGAGCGGCTGGGCGCGGGGATCAGCGCCGGCAACAGCATGGACAGCACCAATGTCGGCCTGTTCGCGCTCAAGCCCAATCTCGACGCGTCGCTGGGCCTGCTGGCCGACGTGATCCGCAACCCCGCCTTTGCCCCGGCCGAGGTGGAACGGCTGCGCGGCCAGATGCTGACCCGCATCGCCGCCGAAAAGACCGAGCCGATGCCGATCGCGCAGCGGCTGTTGCCGCCGATGCTCTATGGCACCGCCCATCCCTATGGCATTCCCTTCACCGGATCGGGCACCGAAGCCGGGGTCAAGGCGGTGACGCGGGCGGATCTGGTCGCCTTCCACGACACATGGATGCGGCCCGACAATGCCACCATCTTCGTCACCGGCGACAGCAGCCTGGCTGAACTGATGCCGATGCTGGAGAAGCGGTTCGGCGACTGGAAGGCGCCGGCCGCGAAGAAGGGCAGCAAGCTGTTCCGCATGGACAAGATGCTGCGCCCCTCGCGCATCGTGCTGGTCGACAAGCCGCAAAGCCCGCAGTCGATGATCCTCGCCGGCCTGCTCACCGGCAAGTCGGGCACCGACAATCCGGTGACGTTGCAGACCGCCAATGAAGTGCTGGGCGGCAGCAGCACCTCGCGCCTGATCATGGACCTGCGCGAGACCAAGGGCTGGGCCTATTATGCCGGATCGGCGCTGCCGGGGGTGAAGGAAACCATCCCGCTGCTGGTCTATGCCCCGGTGCAGACCGACAAGACCGGCGAATCGATCATCGCCGCGCGTAACGATATTCGCGATTTCGTGACCGGCAAGGGCACGACCGAGGCGGAACGCAACCAGACGATCAACAGCCAGATCCTCTCGCTGCCGGGCAGCTTCGAAACCTCCTCGGATCTTCTGTCGGCGATGATGCGTAATGCCCTGATCGGCCGGCCGGACGATTATTATGAAACGCTCCCCGCCACCTATCGCAAGATGAGCGCGGCCGACATGGACGCGGCGGCGCGCGCGGCGATCGATCCCGACCGGCTGGTCTGGGTGGTCGTGGGCGACGCCAAGCTGGTGCGGCCGCAACTTGACGCGGTCGGCCTGCCGGTGGAGATGGGCACATTGGCCGATTGACGGCCACGTAAAGGAGAAGACGAGATGGCGAATGTGGATGGAGCCTATGACTGCGTGGCGAAGACCCCGCTGGGCGACCAGAAGGGCGTGTTCACCGTCGTCAGCAGCGGCGACCGTTTCAACGGCACCTTCGCCGGCATGATGGGCTCGCTCGACGTCAAGGACGGCACCGTCGCCGGCGACAAGCTGACGTGGAAGATGGACATGACCATGCCCATGCCGATGACGCTGGAATGCGAGGCCGAAGTATCGGGCGACAGCATCAGCGGCACGATGCAGCTGGGCGCCTTCGGCGCCTCCGCCTTTTCGGGCACCCGCCGGAGCTGACCGGCGACAGACATCGCGCCGCTATCGGGCGGAGAGAAGGGGATGGCCGGCGCCGTCCCCTTTTTCTTTGGGGTCGGGGATCGGCAGGCGGGAAATGACAGCCGACGGTGTAGCGGCCTGCCTGACGCCGACGCTTCCTCTTTTTCCCTCTCCCTCATCCCTCCCGTTCAGGCTCAGCCTGTCGAAGCCGCTGCTTCCTTGTTCAAGGTCCCTGCATTCAAGCTCCCCGCGCGCATCCGCATTTCGACGAAACGGAAGGCGGACGGTGCAGGCGGGAGGCTCGCCGCCGGCTTGGCGTCCGCGGCCGATAGTCCCTCTCGATGACGCGGCGCGGCCCGCCTCATCCTCTTCCCCCGTTCGGGCTGAGCCTGTCGAAGCCCTATATTTCCCCGCCGCGCCCCACCCCCACACGCGCTCAAATGTTGCTCCCTTGTAAATGCCGGTTAGTTAGCTATCTAACAATCTATGAGCCGATCCGAACTCAAGCGCGCGCTGGCGCATAAGATACCGCCGGTGGCGCGGGCGTGGCGGCAGCTTGCGGATGCGGTGCTGGCGGAATTCGGCGTGTCCAACAGCGCCGCCTGGTGCCTCATCTATCTCGACCGGCTCGGTCCCGACGCGCGGCAGATCGACCTTGCCGAGGAGCTGGGCATCAGCCAGCCGTCGCTGGTCCGCACGCTCGACCAGTTGCAGGCCGCCGGGCTGATCGAGCGGCTGCCCCATCCCGACGACCGGCGCTCCAACCGGCTGCAACTGGCCGGCGCCGGGC
>DAMDPH010000221.1:0-3817 GCA_032082785.1 Sphingobium sp.
TGCGATATAGGAATTTACCTGTTCTTCCAGCACGTTAAGAGGCAGCGCGCCGTTGGCGAGCACCACTTCATGGAAGTCGCGCAGGTCGAATTTCGCGCCCAGCTCCGTCTCGGCGCGCTTGCGCAGCTCGGCGATCTTGAGCTGGCCGATCATATAGCCGGTCGCCTGCCCCGGATTATTGACATAGCGGTTCACTTCCTTGACGATGTCCCGTTCCGACAGCGGCGCATTGTCGCGGAAGAACTGGTTCGCCTGCTCGCGCGTCCAGCGCTTGGCATGGATGCCGGTATCGGTGACGAGCCGGATCGCGCGCCACATCTGGAGCGAGAGCATCCCGAATTCCGAATAGGGATCGCGATAGGCGCCCATCTCCTTGGCCAGCCGCTCGCTATAGAGGCCCCAGCCTTCGGTATAGGCGCCATAATAGCCGAAGCGGCGGAATTTGGGCAGGTCGGGCAGCTCCTGCGCGCGCGCGATCTGGAAATGATGGCCCGGCGCGCCTTCGTGATGGGCGATCGCCGCCGCCTGGCTTTTCTGCACCTGGTTCATGTCGGCGAGATTGACGTAGAAGATGCCCGGCCGCGATCCGTCGGGCGCGGGCATATTGTAGAAGGCGACGGACGCCGTCTCCTGACGCCAAGGCTCGACCGCGCGCACTTCCAGCTTCGCCTTGGGCAGGACGTGGAAGAAGCGCGGCGCGGCGGCCATGGTCTGGGCGATGGCGGCGCGGGCGTCGGCGAGATAGGCTTCGCGGCCCGATGCGTCATTGGGATATTTGAATTTGGGATCGGTGCGAAGCGACTGGAAGAAGTCGGTCAGCTTGCCTTTGTAGCCGATGCGCTGCTTCACCGCTTCCATCTCGGCGCGGATCGCCTTCACCTGATCGAGGCCGATCTGGTGGATCTGTTCGGCGCTGAGGTCGGTGGTGGTGTAATAAGCGAGGCGGGCGGCATAATAATCCTCGCCCCCCGGCAGGCTCCACGCGCCGTCATTGCCCTTGGCCTGTGGCTCGATCTCGTCCAGCGCGGCGAACAGCGTCTTGAAGCCGTTGGCGAAGGGGCCGGTCAGCGCCGCCTTGGCGTCGGCGATCAGCTTGTCCTTCTGCGCCGCCGGGGCGGAGAGGGCGCCGACCTTCTTCTTGAAATCGGCGAGCAAGGTGCTGTCCGCGCCCTGATCGAAAGGTGCGCCCTTGATGACCTTCTGCGCGTCGGCGCGGGCGGGGGCGAACACCATCTGCGGCGGCACGATGCCCTTGGCCGCCTGCTCGCGCATCCGGGTGGTAACTTCGCGCATCACCCGCTCGCTGTCGCGCAGGCGGGCAATATAGGCTTCGGCATCGGCGACGCTGTCGACGCGATGTTCATTGATGAGGAAGACCGGGATCTGGCCGGCCGGGCTGCCATTGGTGGACACGGGAAAGGCATAGTCGGCAAAAGGCGCCTGCCGCCGCGCGCTTTCGACCTGCGCCTGAAAGAGCCGATAGCTCAGCCGCGCCTGCGGCCCCAGCCGCTCGGGCGAGAAACGCTGCTGCATTTCGGCGAGCTGCTTTTCCTGAAGCGCCAGCTGCTGCTGCTGGGCGGCGGCGCTATAATCGTCGAGCCGGTCATAGCCGGTCTTGAGGCCAAGGCTGGTCATCGATTCCGGGCTGAGCGCCAGTTGCGCATCGAAAGCGGCGTCGAGGAAGGTCAGCAGCCGCTTATCCTCCTGCGCGGTCGCGTCACTGGCCTGCGCCGTGGCGGGGGACTGGGCCGCGCCGGGGGCGGCGGCGCCCAGGGCGAGAAGGAGCGCGAGCGTCATGCGTGCAGTTGTCATCATGCCATCCTGTTATGCTGTCTATGGCGGCAGATGAGCGCCGCGGCCGGGCGAGAGTCAAGCCGGCTGGCGCAATGAAGTGCAAAGAAGATGAAGCAAGATATTGGTATTACGGTATTTTTTGCTTTCCTATCAGACGATCGTCCGGGCGGCGAGCGCCAGCAGCGACAGGATGGCAAGACTGAGCTGCGGCCCGCGCAGGCGGGCGAAATGGGCGGGTGCATCGCCGTGCCGCGCCGCCCGGCTGTCGCACAGCGCCACCAGCGCGAAGCCCGTTGCCAGCAGGAGCAGCGCCGCCCGCACGGCGCCGAAACTGCCGAGCAGCAGCGCCAGCCCGGCGGGGATGAAGTAGAGCAGCATCGTGCCGATCGCGACCGGGGTGGAGGCGCGGTCGCTGCCGAATCCGAATCCGCGCCGCACGCCCGCGAGAAAGGCCAGGATCAGCCCGCCCCACAGTATCGCCAGCCGCAGCGCCAGCGTCGGCCAGGGCGCCGGCAGCAGCCACGCGCCACCCGCCGCCGCGAGGAAGGGGATCATCGGGCCATAGCCAAAGATGAGGCTGTTCAACGGGATAGGCGCTTGGCGCGCGTCGGGGTGGGCGACCATGATCGCAGAACGAGGCGGCGAGTCCCCCGGTTCCGCCCTTGGCACTTGCCAGAGGCGGGGGCGAGCGGCTATGGGCGGCCTGCCCGTTGGGGAGTAGCTTCCGGCGTCAAAGCCGGGATCAGGTCAACAAGCTTGCGCCCTGTCGCGCATGGCCTGATCAGCGGCACCGCCGCCTAGCGAGACCGACGCATTTCATGCCGCACCGGGCGGGCATGGGTGCGTTTCTGTGTCTCGTCCGGCGGATTTTTGTCATGACTCCTGGCACCATCGCCATCCTCTCGCTCAGCATGTCGGCCGACGCCTTTGCGGCCGCGGTCGGCCGGGGCGCCGCGCATCGGCCCTCCGTGGCGGGGGCGCTGCGCGCGGGTCTGGTGTTCGGTGTCATCGAAGGCATCACGCCGCTGATCGGCTGGGCGCTGGGGATCGCGGCGGCCGGCTATGTCGAGCAGATCGACCATTGGATCGCCTTCGGCCTGCTCGCCATCGTCGGCGGCAAGATGATCTGGGACGCGCGCAAGAAGGATGATGAAGAGGACGACGCGGCGACACCGGGCCGGCTGGTCGGGCCGCTGGCGCTGGTGGCGACCGCCATCGGCACCAGCATCGATGCGGCCGCCATCGGCGTCGGCCTTGCCTTCATCGGCGCCAATATCTGGATCATCGCCTTGTCGATCGGCTGCACCACCTTCATCTGCACCAGCATCGGCATGTTGATCGGCAAGGCGGTCGGCCGCCGCTTCGGCACGCTGGCGGAACTGATCGGCGGCGTGGCGCTGATCGCCATCGGCGTTGCCATATTGGTCGATCATCTGGGGCTGCTGGCGCGCTGATCGGGGCGCCGGCAAGATTGCATTCCCTGCCGCCGCGCCGCATGACGAGGCGACGATGAGGGAGCCTTTCATGACCGAGCCGAACCCGACGCTGCACACCCTGCCGACGCCCTGTCTGATCCTCGACAGCGAGCGGATGGACCGCAATATCGCGCGGCTGTCGGCACGGCTCGACACGCTGGGCGTGGCGCAGCGGCCGCATCTCAAGACCGGCAAATCCGTCGAAGTCGCGCGGCGGATGATGACCGGGCCGCAGGGGCCGGCGACCGTCTCCACCCTGCGCGAGGCGCAGCAATTCGCGGCGGCGGGCGTGCGCGACATCGTCTATGCCGTCGGCATCAGCCCCGCCAAGCTGCCTGAGGTGCTGGCGCTGCGTGCGCAGGGTGTCGACCTTGCCGTGCTGCTGGACTCGGTGGAACAGGCGGAGGCGGTTGCTGCCGCTTCGCGCGACGCCGGCGATGCCATCCCCGCACTGATCGAGATTGATTGCGACGGCCATCGCGCGGGCGTGGCGCCCGACGACGGAGCGCGGCTGCGGGCCATTGCCGAGGCGCTGGCGGCGGGCGGGC
>DAMDPH010000222.1:0-3810 GCA_032082785.1 Sphingobium sp.
TGGTGCAGCAGCGGGCGTCGGCACCGCGCCGGCCGCCGGCACGCCATCGCGCAGCATCCGCGCCAGTTCGCCCGGATCGGGCATGGTCGCGGCATGCATGACGCGCAGCAGCGCCATTTCGCAGCTTTCGATCGGCATGGTGGCGCCCGCCACCTCATCATGGCCCTTGAGCAATAATTGCCACAGCCGGTGCAGCGGCCCGAAGCCGAGCTGCGCGGCCCAGTCGGCCAGCGCCTCCCGCTCCTCGGCCGACTGACCCGGCGTCGCGATGTCGCGCCCGGCCTTCACCAGCGTCACCGCATGGACCAGTTCCAACAGCCCGCGCATCAGCGCCAGCGGCTCGACGCCCAGCCCATATTGATCGCGCAGCGCGCCCAGCATGGCGGCGGTATCGCCCGCCAGCAGCAGCCCCATCAGCCGGCGCACCGAACCCCGGTCGGACAGGCCCAGCATCTCGCGCACCTGCGCCGCGGTGACGAGCGGCGCGCCCTCCCCCATTTCGGCATGGGCGATGGCCTGATCCAGGATCGACAACCCGTCGCGGGCGGACCCTTCGGCCGCCTGCGCCACCAGCGCGAGCGCGTCCGGTTCGGCGGCGACCTGCTCGGCCTCCACCACCTGGGCGAAATGGCTGGCTAGCAGATCGGCGGGAATGCGGCGCAGGTCGAAACGCTGGCAGCGCGACAGCACCGTCACCGGCACCTTGTTCACTTCGGTGGTGGCGAACAGGAATTTCACATGGGCCGGCGGCTCCTCCAGCGTCTTCAACAGCGCGTTGAAGGCGTTTTTGGAGAGCATATGGACTTCGTCGATAATGTAGATCTTGTAGCGCGCCGACACGGCGGCATATCGCACCGCCTCGATAATCTCGCGCACATCGTCGACGCCGGTATGGCTGGCGGCGTCCATTTCGACGACGTCGATATGCCGCCCCTCGGCAATGGCGAGGCAGGGTTCGCACTGGCCGCACGGGTCGATCGTCGGGCCGCCCTGCCCGTCCGGGCCGATGCAGTTGAGCGCCTTGGCGATCAGCCGCGCGGTGGAGGTCTTGCCCACGCCGCGCACGCCGGTCATCAGAAAGGCATGGGCCAGCCGCCCGCGCCGGATGGCATTGCCCAGCGTCTGGACCATGGCGTCCTGACCGATCAGCTCGCGGAAGCTGCGCGGACGATATTTGCGCGCCAGGACGCGGTAAGGCTGCGGGGAATCGGACATGAAAAATCTTCTAGCCGCTCGTGCGGGGCTTGTCGAAGCCCGTGCGGAGGCGCCGGTCGCGCCAGCGCCGGCAGGAGCCTCTGCCCGGCGGAGCAGCATCGTTCCTTGCAGCGGGGAGGATGAGGAGGCGGTGAAAAGGTGGGAGCCGGAACGACCCGTGACGAAATCGTTGTGGCTGCTTCCGTCAGGACCTGACCAGGTTGGCGACGATCACGTCCGCCCGACTCCCGCGCCGGCATATGGCGAAGAGTGAGGCGGATGGCAAGGGGCGGTTTGAGGCCGCCCTCCTCGCCCCTCGACGCCGCTAACGGTCGCTGTCGCCCGCCGGCGCCAGCCCGCTTTTCTTTGCCTGCCCGACAAATTGCAGCGCCGCCCTGGCGGTTTCGGCGATCGCCGCCTCGGCCGCTTCGGCCTTGACGGTCGGGCGGTCGAGATAGATGGCGAGCAGATATTCCTCGCCGGTCGGCGACTTCACCAGCGCCAGATCATTATAGGCGGTGCCACAGCTCCCGGTCTTGCTGCCGGAGGTCCAGCCTTCGGGCAGGCCCGCCTTGATGCGGCGGTCGCCGGTCTTGCTGTCGTTGAGCCAGCCGCGCAATATGTCGGCGCTTTCGGGCTTGAGGTCGGTGAAGAGCAGCCGCGCCATCAGCCCCGCCATCGCCGCCGGGCTGCTGGTGTCACGCGGATCGCCTTCGACATTCTCGTTGAGATCGGGTTCGGGCCGGTCGAGCCGCGATACCTCGTCGCCATGGGCGCGGAAGAAAGCGGTCAGCCCCTCCGGTCCGCCCAGCATCGGCAGCAGCAGATTGGCAGCGCTATTGTCGCTCAGCTCCACCGCCGCTTCGGCCAGTTCGGCCATCGACATGCGGCCGCGCTTCAGATTTTTCTTCACCGCCGGCGCATAGTCCAGCACGTCAGCCTTGGTGAAGCTGACTTCCCCCTCCAGCCCGAACTTGCCGCCTTCCGCGCCGGTCAGCACGGCGGCGGCCAGCGGCGCCTTGAAGGTCGAGCACATGGCGAAACGCTCGTCCCGGTTGAAGCCGATCAGCAGCGCGCCGCTGCTGTCCACCAGGGCGACGCCCAGGCGGCCGCCGGTTTCCTTTTCGATCTCGCGCGGATTGCGCACGCTTTCCAGCGCCGATTGCGGCACCAGATAGCGCGGCGCGGCGGGCATCTGGCTCGCCGGGGCGGGCGCTTCGGTCGGCGCGGGCGCGGGCTTCGCCTTGCCCTTTTTCGGCGCGGCGGCCAGCGGGCTTGCCAGCAGACAGGCGGACAGGGCCAGAAGCGACAGCGTCTTTTTCATCACATGCCCTGCATATTGTAGGATTCACCGGGAATATGGACGGTCAGCCGCTCCAGTTCGGCGGCGAGGACGATCTGGCAGGACAGGCGGCTGGTGCGGGTGGCGGCGGCGGCGAGGTCGAGCATATCTTCCTCATCCTCGCTGGCGCGCGGCAGTTTCGCGAAATCCTCTGCATCGACAATGACATGGCAGGTGGAGCAGGCCATCTGCCCCTCGCATGTGCCTTCCAGCGGCTGGCCGGCGGCCTGCGCCACGTCCAGCAATATCGACCCGGGTGGCGCATCGACCTGCTGCCGCGTTTCGCCGTCGGCGCTGATGAAGATTATCTGGGTCATTGTCGCGACGCTCCCTTGTCACAGCGCCGCTTGTGCGGCTGCCGCCTCCTCGATCAGCCTTGCAGCCTCCTCCAGTTCGGCCGGCGTCGTGTAGCGGCCAAAGCCGATCCGCACCGATCCACGCGCCTGCCTATCGGTCAGACCCAGGGCGCGCAACACATGGCTAGGCCGCCCGGACCCGCTCGCGCAAGCGCTGCCGAGAGAAAAAGATATATTTCTGCAATCCGACAGCAATCTTGCACCGTCCAGCCCGTCGCGGCGAAGATTGAGATTGCCGGCATAGCGATGATCCGCGCTGCCGTTGCGGGTCCAGCCGGAAAAGAGGCTTCGCGCCAGCGCCGCCAGCCCCTCGACATGGCGGCGATCCTCCTCGGCCCGCTCGCGCATCAGCAGGGCGGCGACGCCGAAGCCGGCGCAGAGCGCGGGCGAGAGCGTGCCAGAGCGCAGGCCGCCCTCCTGCCCGCCGCCATGGATCAACGGCGAGAGGCTGACGGCATCGCGCAGCCACAGCGCGCCGATGCCCTTGGGACCGTGGATCTTGTGCGCGCTGATCGCGATCATGTCGCACCCTTCGGGCAGCGGCACCCGGCCATAGCCCTGCACCGCGTCGCACAGGAACAGCGCGCCCGCCTGCCGCGCCAGCGTCGCCAGTTCGGCAATGGGCTGGATGACGCCAATTTCATTATTGACCAGCATCGCCGCCACCAGCGCCACGCCCGGCCGGATCGCCGCCCGCGCCGCTTCAAGATCGACGAGGCCATCCGGCCCGACCGGCAGGATGGTGACGGCGCGCCCGGCCCGGCCCATCGCCTCCACCGTGTCGAGAACAGCGGCATGTTCGGTGGCGAGGGTGACGATGCCGCCGGGCGGCGCGCCCTGGATCGCCATGTTGAGCGCCTCCGTCGCGCCCGAGGTAAAGAGCAGCCGGCCGCCCGGCGGCAGCAGCGCGCCGACATG
>DAMDPH010000223.1:0-3774 GCA_032082785.1 Sphingobium sp.
AGGCATTGACCGGCGCGCCGAGCAGGCGGGAGAGCAGCCGAGCCTTAACCAGCGCGCTGAGCCCCAGCGACAGCGTCAAGGCCAGCGCCGGCGCGGCGGCCACCGCCAGCGGGCTGAGGCCCATCCGCCGCGCTATCGCGATCAGCATGAAGCTGAGCGCCGCCTGCAGGGTGATCATGATGAGCGAGATCATCAGATTGCGATGGCGGGCGATATAGACCAGGGCCGATTCGCTGACGACGGCGGTTGCGGCCACCACTTCGGCCAACAGCAGGAAGGCGAGCGCCCCGGTGCCGCCGACGAAATGCGGCCCGACCAGCCCCATCACCGCCTCGCCCGGTATGCCGAGCGCCAGCGCGATCCCCGCCTGCGCGGCGATGATCCAGAAGCCGACCTGGCTCACCTGCTTGGCGATGGCGGCCAGATTGCCCTCGGCAAGGTTGCGGGTGATGACCGGCCCCAGAATCGGATCGAAACTGGTCTTGAGCTTCTGCGGCAGCGAGGCGACCTGTTGCGCCACATAATAGATGCCGACCACCGCCGGGCTGACGAACAGGCCGAGAATGGCGAGATCGAGCCGGCGCGATCCCCATTCCACCCCGTCCGCCGCCGCCAGCGGCAGGTTGCGCCGCGCCAGCCGCCACAGCCGGCCGGGATCGGGTCGCCAGCCCTGCGGCAGGCCATAATGGCGCAGCAGCGGAATGAGCGAGGCGATCATCGCCGCGATCATCGACACGACATAGGACAGGATCAGGCCGTCGCGGGTCGAATAATAAGCAAAGGCAAAGGCGCCGATGCTGATCGTCCACGGCTCGATGATCGATCGCGCCCGCACGGTCGCGCCGATATCGTAGCGATAGGCGCAGGCGGCGAGCGCCACGTCCGACATCGCCACCGCAATGACGATCAGCGCCAGCAGCCGATCGAGGCCGTTGACGCCGCTATTGGGAAACATTGCATGGGGAAACGCGACCAAGGCGCTGCCCGCCAGCAAGGAAGCCAGCAGCGTCACCAGCATCGCGTCGGCGACGACATGGCTGTGCGGTCGTTCCGTCTGCGCCAGCGCGCCGGCAAGGCCGCGCTTCAGCCCCAGCGTCGCGATCTGGGCGGCGAACTCCACCACCAGCACGGCATAGGCAAAACGGCCCAGATTGTCGGCGCCATACCAGCGGCCGGCGATGAACAGAAAAGGCAGACGCGCGGCGAGCCGCAGCAGGAAGCCGAATATATTGGTCCGTCCGCCCTTGGCGAGCGCGGCGATATCATCCTGCCCGGAGGAGAGGGGCGCCTCGGCAGCCACGGCAGTCTGGTCCCCCTCTTTTTTCATATCATTGCCGGACATATGCCAGATCGTGCCTGAGGGCGACGGCTTATTCGGGACGCAGCGGGCGCGCGAGCAGCGCGTCGATGACCTGCGACAGCGGCGCGGCATCGGCCAGCAGGGCGCAGACCGCTTCCACCACCGGCATTTCGACCCCTGCCGCGCGCGCGGCGTCGCGCAGCACCGGCGCAGTGAAGGCGCCTTCGGCCACGGTGCGGCGGTTGGACAGCAGCGTCGCCGCCCGCGCGCCGCGCGCCAGGCCAAAGCGCGTCATTTCGGCAAAGCCCCGGCTGATCAGCGCCGCGCGGGCGTTGAGCCCAAGCCCCGCGCCCTCGGAGACGCCGCAGGCGATGGCGAGAACATTCTTGACCGCGCCGCCAATCTCCGCGCCCACGACATCGTCGGACGCATAGGGGCGGAACGCGGGCCGCGCGATGCGTTCGGCAAGCCGGCGGCCCAGCGCCGCATCCTCGCAGGCGAGCGTGACGGCGGTGGGAAGCCCGCGCGCCACTTCATGCGCGAAGGTCGGGCCGGACAGCACGGCGACGGGCGAGTCGGGGCAGGCCTGCGTCACCACTTCGGACATCAACAGGCCGCTGCCCGCCTCTATCCCCTTGGAACAGAGGATCAGCGGCACGCCGGCGGGCGCGCGCGCCACGACCGAGCGCAGATGCTGGGCGGGGCTGACCACCAGCAGCATCTCGCACTCCGCCAGCCCATCCATGTCCGGCGTCGCCCGGATCGAGGGGCTGAGCGGCACATCGGGCAGATAGAGCGGGTTGCGCTGCGTCTCGTTGATCGCCGAGGCGACCTCCGGCTCCAGCGCCCAGAGCTGCACCGGCGCTCCGTCCGACGCCAGCAATTGCGCGAGCGCCGTGCCCCATGCGCCTGCTCCGATCACACCAGCCTTCATGCCTTCACCCCCGCACCCCGAGCCTTTTCCGCCGCCGGATCGAGCGGCCAGCGCGGCCGCGCCGGCACGGTCAGATCGTCGACCAGTCCGGCAGCATAGCGTTCCGCGCCGGCCCAGGCGATCATTGCCGCATTATCGGTGCAAAGCCAGAGCGGCGGCGCCACGAAAGGCAGGCCATGGTCGGCGGCAAGCCGTTCCAGCGCCGCGCGGATCGGCTTGTTGGCGGCCACCCCGCCCGCCACCACCAGCGCCGTCGCTTCGGGCTGCTGCGCCAGCTGGCGGCCGGTGCGGTCGACCAGACAGTCGATCACCGCCTGCTGAAAACTGGCGGCGATATCCGGCATCGCATAATGGCCCGACTGGACCGCGCGCATGACCGCGCTTTTAAGGCCCGCGAAGGAGAAATGCGGTTCGGCCGTGCCGACCAGCGGCCGGGGCAGCGGCACCGCCTTAGCATCGCCGGTCGCCGCCGCCTGCTCGACGCGCGGCCCGCCCGGATAGCCCAGGCCCAGCAGCTTGGCGGTCTTGTCGAACGCTTCGCCGGCGGCATCGTCGATGGTGGTGGCGAGGCGCGCATAATCGCCCGGCCCCTTCACATGGAGCAGCTGGCAATGGCCGCCCGACACCAGCAGCAGCAGATAGGGAAAGCGCAGTGACGGGTCCGCGAGCCGGGGCGAGAGCGCATGGCCTTCCAGATGATTGACCGCCACCAGCGGCTTGCCGGCCGCATGAGCCAGCGCCTTGCCGGTGACCAGCCCGACCATGACCCCGCCGATCAGGCCCGGCCCGGCAGTCGCGGCGATCACGTCCACATCGTCCAGCGTCATTTCGGCATCGGCCAGCGCCGCCTCGATCAGCGGACTCAGCGCCTCGACATGGGCGCGGGCGGCGATTTCGGGCACGACCCCGCCATAGGGGCGATGCGCCTCCTCCTGCGTGGCGAGGCGATGGGCCAGAATCTGCCCGTCGGCCGTCACCAGTGCCGCCGCCGTTTCGTCGCAGCTTGATTCCAGGCCGAGAATGATGGTCATTGCCGCTTCCATCTAGTGCCCGCCGCCATTAGAGCAAGCCGCTTATGAAAAGACCGGACCGACCGTTGCGCCTTGGCACCAGGGGCTCGCCGCTCGCGCGGGCGCAGGCCCTTATGGCTGCCCATGCCCTTTGCGCCGCCCATGGCTGGGATGCCGATGCCGTCGAAACGGTGGTGGTGCAGACCAGTGGCGACCGGATTCAGGATCGCGCGCTGGCCGAGATCGGCGGCAAGGCGCTCTGGACCAAGGAGCTGGACCGGGCGCTGCGCGCGAGCGAGATCGACTTCGCCGTCCACAGCATGAAGGATGTCGAGACCATCCGCCCGGCCGAGATCAGCATTGCCGCGATGCTGCCCCGCGCCGACATGCGCGACCGGCTGGTGGGGGCGGAGGATTTTGCCGCGCTGCCGCCCAATCCCGTGGTCGGCACCAGCTCGCCGCGCCGGTCGGCGCAGGTCTGCCGACTGCGCCCCGATGCACGCATCATCCTGTTCCGGGGCAATGTCGCC
>DAMDPH010000224.1:0-3730 GCA_032082785.1 Sphingobium sp.
GGCCAGCGTCTCGTCAAGGCGGCGGCGGGGCGCGAAGTGCGGCGCGGCCTTGAGCGCGGCGTCGCCGGCCTTGGCCCGCTCAGCCAGGCTCCGCAGCGCCAGGATGAACTGGTCCAGCGCGGCCTTGCTCTCCGTCTCGGTCGGCTCGACCAGCATCGCGCCATGGACGACCAGCGGGAAATACATGGTCATCGGGTGGAAGCCTTCGTCGATCAGCCCCTTGGCGATGTCGAGCGTGGTGAAGCCCTCGGCCAGCCCCTTGTCGCTGAACAGCGCCTCATGCATGCACGGGCCGCTCGGGCCGAAGGGCGCGTCCAGCACATCCTCCAGGCTGCGCAGGATATAGTTGGCGTTGAGCACCGCGTCGGTCGACGCCTGTCGCAGGCCGTCCGCGCCATGGCTGAGGATATAGGTGAGCGCGCGGGTGAACATGCCCATCTGCCCGTGGAAGGCGACCATGCGGCCAAAGGTCTGGCCATGATGATCCTGCGCCGTTTCCTCCTCGACCAGTATGAAGCCATCGCCCTGCCGCTCGACGAAGGGCAGCGGCGCGAAGGGGGTCAGCGCCTCGCTCAGCACCACCGGCCCGGAGCCCGGCCCACCGCCGCCATGCGGGGTGGAAAAGGTCTTGTGCAGGTTGATGTGCATGGCGTCGACGCCCAGGTCGCCGGGGCGGACCCGGCCGACGATGGCGTTGAAATTGGCACCGTCGCAATAGACGAAGGCCCCTGCCGCATGGACCGCGTCGGAAATGGTCTTCATGTCCCGCTCGAACAGGCCGCAGGTATTGGGGTTGGTGATCATCACCGCCGCCACGTCCGGGCCGAGCCGGGCCTTGAGCGCTTCCAGATCGACGCGCCCGTCGGGGGTGGCGGGAATATCCTCCACCTTATAGCCGCAGAAGGCGGCGGTGGCGGGATTGGTGCCATGGGCGCTTTCGGGCACGAGCACCACGCTGCGCGCATCGCCGCGCGCTTCCAGCGCGGCGCGGATGGCGAGCAGGCCGCACAACTCGCCATGCGCGCCCGCCTTGGGGCTCATCGCCACCGAATGCATGCCGGTCAGCGTCACCAGCCAGCCGGCCAGTTCATGAATCACCGCCAGCGCGCCCTGCACCGTCGATTGCGGCTGCAACGGGTGGATGTCGGCAAAGCCCGGCATCCGCGCGACCTTTTCATTGAGGCGCGGATTATGCTTCATCGTGCAGGAGCCGAGCGGGAAGAGGCCCAGGTCAATGGCGTAATTCTGCCGGCTGAGCCGGGTATAATGGCGCACCGTCTCCGGCTCCGACAGGCCGGGCAGGCCGATGGCGTCGGTGCGGGCGAGATCGCCCAGCCGGCTTGCGCCCTGCGGCGCATCGGCGAAATCGACGCCGGTCGTGTCGCTGGAGCCGATCTCGAAGATCAGCGCCTCTTCCAGCATCAGCGCGCGGTTGCCGGTGACGGTGGCGGGCGCGTCGGCGCCGTCGGTCACGGCGACGGGGGCGGTCGGACGACCTTCCTTGAGCATGGTCATAGCGCGATCTCCGTCATGGGATTCCCAAATCCGTTCGCTTCGAGCGAAGTCGAGAAGCCTTCAGTGCAACGGTTCTCGCCCTTCGACTGGCTCAGGGTCTCGAACCGAACGGTGGTGAGAGGCAAAGTCATGCCAGTTCCTCCTCAAGCGCGCTGGCGAAGGCTTCGATATCCTCCGCGCTCACCGTCTCGGTCACCGCGACGACCAGGCCGTTGCCGATCGCCGGCGCGTCGGGGAACAGCCGGCCGAGCGACACGCCGCCCAGCACGCCCCGGTCGGCCAGACGGCGCACCGTCTCGCGCGCATCCTGCGGCAGGACCAGCGTGAACTCGTTGAAGAAACGGTCGTTGAGCAGCGTCACGCCCGGCACCTTGGCCAGCCGCTCGGCCGCCTGCACCGCCAGGCCATGATTGACCGCCGCCAGCTGCCGCAGCCCCTTCTCGCCAAGCAGCGTCATATGGATGCTGAAGGCGAGCGCGCACAGGCCCGAATTGGTGCAGATGTTCGACGTCGCCTTTTCGCGGCGGATATGCTGTTCGCGGGTGGAGAGCGTCAGCACGAAGCCGCGCTTGCCCGCCGCGTCCACCGTCTCGCCGCAGAGGCGCCCCGGCATCTGGCGGACATATTTCTGCTTGCAGCCGAACAGGCCGAGATAGGGTCCGCCGAACTGGAGGCCGACGCCCAGCGACTGGCCTTCGCCCACGACGATGTCGGCGCCCATCTGGCCCGGCGCCTTGATCGCTCCCAGTGCAACCGGCTCCGTCACCACCGCGACCAGCAGCGCGCCGGCGGCATGGGCCGCTTCGGCCAGCGGGGTCAGGTCGCCGATGCGGCCGAGAATGTCGGGATATTGGACGACGACGCAGCTCACATCCTTGTCGATGCCGGCGATCAGCGCGTCCAGATCGGGCGCGGCGTCCAGGCTGGGCTGTTCATGGACCAGCGTGTCGCCGGTGAACTTCGCCATGGTGCGCGCGACCGACACATAATGGGGATGCAGGCCCGACGACAGCAGCGCCTTGCCACGCTTGGTGATGCGGCGCGCCATGCCGATCGCTTCCCAGCAGGCGGTCGAGCCGTCATACATGGAGGCGTTCGCCACGTCGCAGCCCAGCAGCCGCGCGACCTGCGTCTGGAATTCGAACAGCACCTGCAAGGTGCCCTGCGCGATTTCCGGCTGATAGGGGGTGTAGGCGGTCAGGAACTCACCGCGCTGGATCAGATGGTCGACGCTGGCGGGCACATGATGGCGATAGGCGCCGGCGCCCAGGAAAAAGGGTGCCTCCCCGGCCGACAGGTTGCGCCGGGCGAGCGCGCCCATATGACGCTCGACCGCCAGCTCGCTGGCATGGGGCGGCAGGCCGGCGATGGTCTCGCTCAGCCGGGCTTCGACCGGCACGTCGACGAACAGATCGTCGGCGCTGGACACGCCGATGACGGACAGCATCTCCTGCCGGTCCGCGTCGGTAAGGGGTAGGTAGCGCATAATCCAGAAACTCCCCCCTCCCTTGCAAGGGAGGGGCCGGGGGTGGGTGGCGAGCAAAGCGAGCCTGCTGCCATCTCGATTAGGGCAGACGCTCCCTGCGGTCGCGACCCACCCCTTCCCCCTCCCTTGAAAGGGAGGGGCTTATTCATGGTGCTTAAAGGCTCGCCACGAACTTCTTGTAGGCGGTCTCGTTCATCAGGCCGTCCAGCTCGCTGGCGTCGGTGACGCGCAGCTTGAAGAACCAGCCATCTTCCTCGGCATCGCTGTTGACCAGCGCCGGCTCATCCTCGAGCGCGCTGTTGGTTTCGACCACTTCGCCGGACACCGGCGCATAGATGTCGGACGCGGCCTTGACCGATTCGACCACGGCGGCATCGTCGCCCTTGGTGAAGCTGGTGCCTTCGGCGGGCAGTTCGACGAACACGATGTCGCCCAGCTGCTCCTGCGCATAATCGGTGATGCCGACGGTGGCGATTTCGCCCTCGACATCGATCCATTCATGTTCGTCGGTAAAATAGCGGCTCATGGAATACTCCCTAGCGGAACAGATCAGGCCTTGCGGCGGTAACGGTGGGGCACAAAAGGCATGGGCGCAACGGTCGCGGCGAGGCGCTTGCCGCGCACCTCGATCTCCAGCGCCGTGCCGGGCGCGGCATGCGGCAGGTCGACCCAGCCCATGGCGATCGGCGCGCCGACGGTCGGCGCGAAGCCGCCCGACGTGACTTCGCC
>DAMDPH010000225.1:0-3716 GCA_032082785.1 Sphingobium sp.
GATGGCGGCGGCAAGCGGCCCGCGACCGTGCGGCCGGCTTTGGGCTTCGATCAGGTCATGCAGCTGCATCGCGCGCTGGCGGTGCTGTTCGGCAAATATGGCTCCACGCTGCTGCGCACCTGCCGGATCAACGGCCTGCCCGGCTTCGTCACGCGCGAGGCGGACGGCGAACTGCAAACCACCGCGCTCGACATAGAGGATGGGCGGATCAGCGCCATCTATGTGATGCGCAACCCCGACAAGCTGCGCCACCTGCATTGAGGAAAGCGGCGCGCGCCTGGTGGAGCGAATGTGACATTTGAGTCCCCCCTTACAACCGGGCTCGCGCTCAATTGAGTTGCTCCTGCTCGTGCGGCGAAGGGTAGCAAATGGTCGGAATCGGGCCACTAGAGAAAGATCCGCCGCGCCGGCGCCCAGGCGCGCATGGCGTGCCAGGCGAGGAAGGGCAGGCCGAGGGCCAGCGCCAGCAGCCAGGGCCGCGCCAGATAGGGGCTGAGATAATGGATCACCGCCACATGCAGATACATGATGACGAGCGACGCGCGGCCGATCGCCGCCAGCGGACCGGCATAAGGCGCGATCAGGGCGGACAGGCGGAACAGCAGCAGCGATACCGCCACCGCCGCGCCGATCGACAAGAGCGGCCAGCCATAGTCGGCCGCCTTCATGTTCAGCGTCGGGCTGATCCCGGCAAGCCCCGCCAGCGCCAGCGCGCCCAGCGGCACCACCCACCAGCGCCGCCACCCCAGATGCGGCCATAGCGCGCCGACCCACAGCAGCAGCAGCGCCATCGGCACCGCCGACAGGCCAAGCGGCGAGGCCGGCATCCACCTCCCCATCGCATGGGCCAGCGCCAGCAGCGGCAGCATCGCCAGCGCCCAGCGCCGGTCCAGCACATCGGGCCAGCGCGCCAGCAGCAGGTTGAAAAGGATGCGCGCCATCATCAGGCAGGGCACGAACCAGAAGATGGTGAACGGCCCCCGCAGCCAGCTTCCCCCCAGCAGGATCGGCAGCAGGTCGCGCGGCCAGTCGTGGAAGATCGGCTGATTCCCCTTGAGCGACTCGATGATCCAGTCGGCGGCCACCAGCAGCAGCAGGAAGGCGGCATAGGGGCGCATCTGCCCCGCCAGCTGGCGCCGGTTGAAGGCGCCGACCGGGTGCGGCCGCGACAACAGCCCCGACAGCAGGAAAAAGAGCGGCATGTGAAAGCTGTACATGGCGTCGCGCAGCGGCCCGCGCGTCCAGACATGGCCGATCACCACGGCGATGATGCCGAGCCCGCGCGCGACATCGACCCAGTCGAGCCGGAAGAGCGCGCGCGGCGCATCATGCCCCCTGTTATCCATCGCCTCCACGCCCTATAGGAAGGCGCGCGCGCGTCAATCTGCGCCCCTCTTTCCGAATGGACCGATAGCTTGCCCCTGCTGACCGATCATGTGCTGTTTATCGATGGCGAGGCCATCATCCTCGACAAGCCCGCCGGCCTGCCCGTCGACGCGCCGCGCGACGGATCGATGAGCCTGGAAAATCATCTCGCCTCGCTGACCTTCGGTTTCCAGCGCTGGCCGCTGCCGGTCCACCGGCTGGACCGCGACACCAGCGGCTGCCTGCTGCTCGCCCGCAACCCCAAGGCGCACAAGCGGTTCGCCGCGGCGTTCGAGGCTGGCACGGTGGTCAAACGCTATGTTGCCATCGTCGAAGGCCTGCCGGCGGAGGACAGCGGCACCATCGAGCTGGCGCTGAAAAAGGTCAGCACCCAGGCGCAGGGCTGGCGCATGATCCCGGCCAAGGCGGGCAAGGCGGCCGTCACCCATTGGCGCAAGATTGCCGAGCGGAACGGGCGGGCGCTGGTCGCCTTCACCCCCGAGACCGGCCGCACCCACCAGATCCGCGTCCATGCCGCCAGCGGCCTGGGCCTCAGCATCGTCGGCGATCCGGTTTACGGACAGCCGACCGGGCCGATGCTGCTGCACAGCCGGTTCCTCAGCATCCCGCGCGGCGACAAGCCGGCGGCGGAAGCGCTCGCCCCCCTGCCCGCCACCTTCCTGGCGGCCGGGTTCGAGCCGGAGTTGCTGGAAAATGCCGCCCTTTGACATTCCCGAAGAGGCGCTGGAGGAGCGGTTCATCACCGGCGGCGGTCCGGGCGGCCAGAATGTCAACAAGGTCGCGACCAGCGTGCAGCTGCGCGTCGACCTCTTCAAGCTCGGCCTGCCGCCCTATGCCTATCGCAAGCTGAAGGAGCTGGCCGGATCGCGGCTGACCTCGGGCAATGAAATCCTGATCCAGGCGTCCCGCTTCCGGACGCAGGAGGCGAACCGGCAGGACGCGCGCGAGCGGCTGGCGGAGATGATCGCCAAGGCGCATGAGCGCGACGCCCGCCGCATCGCGACCAAGCCCGGCCGCGCCGCCAAGGCCCGCCGCGTCGACGCCAAGAAAGCGCGCAGCTCGGTCAAGGCCGGACGCGGCAAGGTGAAGATGGACTGACGCGGGACAAGGCGGGTGCCGGCGGCATGCCGGCCCTCGACCGACGCCTTTCAGGGCGAGCGGACGGAGCGGCGATCCCGATCCGCTGCGGCTTGCCCCGCCTTGGGCTGGCCGACGGTCCTGCCGACCAGCCAGATATGGACCAGATGCACCAGGTTGAAGGCGATGCCGATGCCGATCACCGGCGCCAGCGGCAGCCGGCCGCCATGGGCGATCATCAGCATGATATAGGTCATGATCGTCGCGACCGGGACGAGCGCAAAGGCGACGGCGCGCGATGCGGTCCCGTCCACCTCATGGTCCATCGACCATTGCATCGGTATCCGGTCGACATGCCGGAACTTCCTGTTCGCATATAAGGATGCCACGACCATGACGGTCATGCCGATCGCGGCCACTCTGGTGACGGACATTTCGCCCATATTCTGCTCCCCTCCCCAAAGGGTATAGCCGTTGCGGGCGGATAAAGCCAAGACGTCCGGTCTGGCACTGGCCGTATGGCACTGGCGCTGACGCCCCGCGCATCCTACATCGGCGTCATGTTTGACTTCGCCCCCGATCATGCCGCCGACAAGGCGACCCTTTATGCCGACCTGCTGTCCGCCGCCGACGCGCTGACCCGCGACGAGCCGGACGCCATCGCCAATATGGCCAATGTCGCCGCGCTCATCTGGCAGTTCCTGCCCGATCTCAACTGGTCCGGCTTCTATCGCGCGGTCGGCGACGAGCTGGTGCTCGGCCCTTTTCAGGGCAAGCCCGCCTGCATCCGCATTCCCATCGGCCGGGGCGTGTGCGGCGCAGCGGCGGCGAGCGGCGAGACGCAGCTGGTGGCCGATGTCCATGCCTTTCCCGGCCATATCGCCTGCGACGCGGCGAGCGCGTCGGAACTGGTGGTGCCGGTGCGGCATGACGGCCGGCTGATCGGCGTGCTCGACCTCGACAGCCCCAGCACCGCCCGCTTCGACCAGCGGGACGCCGACGGGCTGGAGGCGCTCTGTGCCCGCATCGCACCCCGCCTCGCCCCCGCCACTTAAGCCCGAGCGACCCGTTTCGAGACAGGACGCCCCGCCCCTGCGCATGGAATTGCGCGCAACTTGATGCTAAACAAGATGTTAACAAATGGCCGCAGCAAATGCGGCTGCCCGACATTGGGAGTGTTGACATGGCGACCCGCAGCATCTTGACCCTTGGCCTGGCACTGGCCGGCAGCGCCGTCGCGCTGACGCCCGTGG
>DAMDPH010000226.1:0-1093 GCA_032082785.1 Sphingobium sp.
GCTTGCCCGCATCGCGATCCCCGCCCGCGCCGAACAGCGCGATCAGCCGGCCGCGCGTATGGGGACGCAGCGCCTCGATCGCGGCGCGCAGGCCGTCGGGCGTATGGGCATAGTCGACATAGACGGGCGCGCCGGTGCGGCTGATCACCGCCCGCTCCAGCCGCCCCCGCACCGGCTGGACCCGGCCGAGCAGTTCCAGCACCTTGGCCACGTCCGCCCCGCCCGCCATCACCAGCCCGGCGGCGGTCAGCGCATTGGCGGCCTGATAGGCGCCGATCAGCGGCAGGTCGACCTTGTAGACATGCCCGTCCGCCTCGATCTCAAGCCGCTGACCAAGCTGCGTGGGCGTGCGGCTGGCGAGGCGCAGCGCCTGCCCCTTCGTCCCCACGGTGATCAGCCGCAGGCCGCGCCGGCCGGCGCGCTCGATCGCCTTGTCGGACCAGGCATCATCGGCCCAGATCACCGCCGCGCCGCCTTCGCCGACCACTTCATCGAACAGCCGCATCTTGGCGTCGAAATAGCTGTCCATGTCGCCATGATAGTCGAGATGATCGCGCGACAAGTTGGTGAAGGCGCCAGCGGTCACCGGCAGGCCTTCGGTCCGATATTGGGCCAGGCCATGGCTCGACGCCTCGAACGCGGCATGGGTGATGCCCTCGCGCTTGAGCCCCGCCATGTTGGAAAGGAACGTCACGATGTCGGGCGTGGTGAGGCCGGTCGACACCTGATCGACCGATGTGGTGACGCCCAGCGTGCCGATCGATGCGGACTTGTGGCCCAGCATCCGCCACAGCTGGCGCGCCAGCTCCACCGTGCTGGTCTTGCCATTGGTGCCGGTGACGGCGACGGTCACGTCCGGGAAGGGCGCGAAATAGCGCGCGGCCATCTGCGCGAACAGGCGGCGCGGCGTGGCGCTGGCGATATGCAGCGCGCCCTCGACCCGCGCCTCGGGCCGGGCGACCACGGCCAGCGCGCCGGCCTTCACCGCCTCATCGATGAAATCCTCGCCATTGACGCGCAGCCCCTGAAAGGCGCCGAAGACGGTGCCGGGCGCAACCTTGCGATTGTCGATGGCAAAGCCGGTCACAGGCGC
>DAMDPH010000226.1:1108-3696 GCA_032082785.1 Sphingobium sp.
TCGAGGCCGGCGTCACCGCCGACCTCGACATGGAGCCCATCGATAAGCGAGCCCAGGCGCGTCATTCGGAAATATCCTTCTTTTCCTTGTAGAGCAGCGGCGTCAGGTCCGACAGGTCCACGTCGCGGCGCTCATCGGGCATCACGCCCAGCATCGGGCCGGTCCGCTCGATCACCCGCTTGACCACCGGCGCTGCGGTCCAGGCGGCGGTGCGCAGGAAAAAGGTCTGCGCATTGCCCCGCGGCTCGTCCATCATCGCCAGCACGACATAGCGCGGATTGTCCATCGGAAATGCGGCTGCGAACGTGGTCACCAGCGAACTCTTGTTATAGCGCCCTTCTTCGGGCTTTTCAGCAGAGCCCGTCTTGCCGCCCACCCGGTATCCCTTGGCGTCGGCGCTGCGCCCTGTACCGTCCGCGACGATCAACCGCAACAGCTGGCGCATGCGCGCGCTGGTGGCGGCGGAAAAGACGCGATGCCCCTGCGGCGCCTCCCCAGGCTTGAGCTTGCGCAGCGTCGCGGGCCGCCAGATGCCGCCATTGACCAGCGCGGCATAGGCGCTCGCCAGGTGCAGCGGAGTGACGGCGATGCCATGGCCATAGGACACGGTCATGGTGGTGATCCGCCCCCAGCTCGACGGCCAGAGGGTGCCCGCCCGTTCGTTCAGCTCGATCGGTGCGCGCTGGTCGAACTGGAGGTTGCGGAACAGATGCTGGAGCGGCTCGGCGCCCATGGCGTCGGCGATGCGGGCGGTGGCGATGTTGGAACTGTGGACCAGCGTATCGGGCACGTTGATCCAGCGGCCGAGCGGATGGTCGTCCTTGATGCGGAAACGGCCGACCTGCAACGGCTCGGTCGCGTCATAGCGCTGCGACATGGAGGTGACGATGCCGCGATCCATCGCCGCGCCGATGGACAGCGGCTTGAAGGTCGAGCCAAGCTCGTAGCGCGCCTGCACCATATGGTTGCAGAGCGGCGATTCGCTGCACTTCTTGCCGGCATAATTGGCGAGCTTGTTGGGATCGAACACCGGGATCGACGCCATGGCGATGACTTCGCCGCTTTCGACGTCGAGGATGATGCCGCCCGCGCCCTTGGCATTTTGCGACACCATCTGCGCATATAGCTCGCTCTCCAGCGCGCCCTGAACGCGGCTGTCGATCGACATGACGAAGGGCTGACCGCGCAGCGCGGGATCGATCAGCCGGTCGTTGAACGCCGCCTCGACGCCCATGCCGCCCACGCCCTCGCGGTTGGGGGCAAAGCCCAGCACATGCGCGGCGAGCGTGCGCTGGGGATAAAGCCGCTCCTTCTCACGCGGAAATTCGATGCCGATTTCGCCCAGCGCGTTCACCGCCGCCACTTCCTCGGGCAGCGCGCGACGGCGCAGATAGGCCCAGCCGCGCCCGGTCAGCTTCTTGTAGAAATCGGCTTCGGGTTCGTCGGGAAAAATCTCGTGCAGCTTGCGCGCCAGCTCGGCCGGATCGCCGATCAGGCGCGAGGGGCGCACGGAAATGGAATAAGCGTCCATCGTCCGCGCCAGCGGCACGCCGTTGCGGTCGACGATGTCGGCGCGCGCGGGCAGCATGCCCGACAGCGATCCGTCGCCGCTGCCGCTGCCTGCGAAAATGCCGATCCAGCCCAGACGGCCGACCAGCAGCAGGGTAATGGCCATGAACAGGATCAGCAGCAGCATCAGCCGGTTATGCGCGGTGGCGGTCAGGTTGACCCGTTGCCGACCGGCGCGCGCGCCACCGGGCTGGACGATGATGGTCGCCATCAGCGGCCGCCCTTCTTGCGCTCACGCGCGGCGCGGGCGCTGAGGTCGCCCAGCGTGCTGTCGTCCAGCAGCTTGGCGTCCAGCATCGCCATCCGCTCGGCCCGGCGGGCGACGGGGTTGGGCCGCGATATGTCGGCCTCGTCCCGTGCCTTCTGCACCGGGCTTTTCGGTTCGGCCTTGGCCAGCTTCTCGACATTGTCGGCTGCATGCGCCTCGCGGATCACCGCCATGTCGCTGCGGATCTGGCTGGCGGCGGGGCTGGCGGGCGCGGCCTGCGCGGCGCTCGGCAGGTCGGCCGGGGTTTCGACCATGGCGACCATCACCGGCGGGGCGACATAGTCGGGGCCATTGGGCTGCACCCCGTCCAGCTGCGCCAGCGCGCGCTCGCCCGCCAGATATTGCTGGGCGGTGGGCGTCGCATACATGAAATCTTCCTGGTTCCACCGTTCGAGCTGGCGCATCGACGCGCGCGCGCTGAACTCCGTCTCCAGATAGCGGATGTCGCCCCGCGCCTGCGCAATCTGCGCGCGCACCCGCATCAGCTCGTTCCGCTCGGTCGCAACCTTGAGCGAGACGAGATAGGCGCCCAGCGCCCCGAGCGCGACCAGAAGCACCCAGATCAGGCTCTGCAATCTCTTGACCGCGATCATGAACGGGCACTCCGTTTGGCATTGGCCGGAGCCGTGGCGGGGGAGGATGAGGGGGCGGAACTGCGGACGGCGCTGCGCAATGTGGCGGACCGGGCGCGGGGGTTGCGCGCCAGTTCCGCCGCGCCGGCGCGCACCGCCTTGGCCGGCTTTTCGAAGGT
>DAMDPH010000227.1:0-3686 GCA_032082785.1 Sphingobium sp.
TAAGGGCTCGGCTGTCATGGCGGCGCTATAGGCCGCGGAGGGCGGGGCGGCAAGGCACGGCTGGGCAACCTGGGCGGCAGGCGGAGCGAACAGCCCCGGCAGCGCTGCTCGACCCGGCACCCGAGAGGGGTGTGCTTGCGCCGGCGAAAAGCCGCACCCGCCAAGCGGCTGTTCGGCCGCGGGCAGCTCGCCAGCATCCCCGGCCGAAGTTGAGATTGCGGGCGCGCCATGTACAAGCGAGTTCATGTCGATCCTGCCCGCCCTGATGCTGACGGCCAGCGCGGCCACCGCCCCTCCCCCGGCGTCGCGCATCGAACCGCTCCGGCAGGACGCGGGCGATGAGGGCCGGCATTGCACGGAAGACCGGCGCTGGTGCGCGCGTCTCGATGGCGAGGGCACCATTCTTGTCAGCAATGATCGGCTGCCGGCCCGTCCTGCGCGCTATCCGCTCGCCTCGCTGCCGGACGCGGATGAAGAGGCATCGGCTATATGGCCGCACGCGATCCGGGTCGGGGATGGCGTGCTGATGGGCGTCGAGACGAGCCTGTCGACGGGCTATTCCGGTGGCGGCGGACAGGCCACGCATCTGCATCTGATCCTGTTCCGTCCTGCCAGGCCGCCCGTCGCCGTCCTGCGGGTGCCGGTGAAGGCGAACATCCTGATCCGCGCCTGCTTTTCCGAAGAGGATGTGAAGAAGCGCGCCGACGCCTGTCATGACGAATATGACTTCACGGGAATCGTATCGCTAGGGGGCCGGATGGAGGCAGGGATGCCCGTCCTGCACTATCGCACGCGGGCGACATCCTTCCCCGGTCCTGTGTCCCGCAATGCCGACTCGCTTGAGCGCCCGCCGCTCGCGAAAAGCGACCTCGTCACCGCCACCGACCCGAAATGCAGCTACGCCCGCCTGTTCCGCTTCGCGCCGTCGCTGGGCGCCTATCGGCCCGAGGGAGCGCCGCTGCCCGATTGCTCCAGCTATACGGTTCCCTGAACGCAAGCCGGCGATTCGGTTTCTGCCATAGTCGGTTCGTTAAATCTGCGACTGACCATCCTCGTGGCATATGTTGCTTCAAAGAAAGCCCCCTTCTTCCTTAGAAGGGGGCTTTCATCCTGTCATCCTTGATCGTCGCTGTGGGGCGGCCGGTCAGACTCCATGGGCCAGAGCGGCCAGCAGCAGCAGCGCGACGATATTTGTGATCTTGATCATTGGATTGACCGCCGGGCCGGCGGTGTCCTTATAGGGATCGCCCACCGTGTCGCCGGTGACGGCGGCCTTGTGCGCCTCTGACCCCTTGCCGCCATGATGGCCGTCCTCGATATATTTTTTCGCATTGTCCCAGGCGCCGCCGCCCGAGGTCATCGACAGGGCGACGAACAGGCCGGAGATGATGACGCCCAGCAGCAAGGCACCCAGCGCCGCGAAGCCATTGGGGACGCCCGCGACGGCGGCGATGATGAAATAGACCGCGATCGGCGCCAGCACCGGCAGCAGGCTGGGCAGGATCATCTCGCGGATCGCGGCGCGCGTCACCAGATCGACAGTGCGGGCATAATCGGGTCGTGACGTGCCCTGCATGATGCCCGGATTGCTGGCGAACTGTTCCCGCACATCCTTGACCACGTCGCCGGCCGCCCGGCCGACCGCCGTCATGCCCATGGCGCCGAACAGATAGGGCAGCAGTGCGCCCAGCAGCAGGCCGACGATGACATAGGGGTTGGACAGGCTGAAATCGACCGGCTCGGTCAGGCCGAGCGCGCTGTTGTAGAATTTCAGATCCTCCGTATAGGCGCCGAACAGCACCAGCGCGGCCAGACCGGCGCTGCCGATGGCATAGCCCTTGGTCACGGCCTTAGTGGTGTTGCCGACCGCGTCGAGCGCGTCCGTCTTCACCCGCACGCTCTCGTCCATATTGGCCATTTCCGCGATGCCGCCGGCATTGTCGGTGACAGGACCATAGGCATCGAGCGCAACCACCATGCCCGCCAGCGCCAGCATCGCCGTCGCGGCAAAGGCAATGCCGATCAGGCCCGCCAGCTGATGCGCCACGATGATGCCGACGACGATGACGAGCGTCGGCAGGGCGGTCGCTTCCAGGCTGACGGCCAGACCCTGGATGACATTGGTGCCATGGCCGGTTTCCGACGCGCGGGCGATGGAGCGGACCGGGCGATAATTGGTGCCGGTATAATATTCGGTGATCCACACGATCAGGCCGGTGACGCCCAGCCCGACCATCATCGACCAGAACAGGGCCATGCCGGTATAGCCGCCATTGCCATCCAGATCGGTGCCGAAGCGCGCGCCCAGATCGCCCAGCGTATAGCTGGTCGCCACATAGAGCGCCGGGATCGACAGCAAGGCCGTCGTCCAGAAACCCTTGTAGAGCGCGCCCATAATCGACTGGCTGGCGCCCAGACGGACCATATAGGTGCCGATGATCGAGGTAATGATGCACACGCCGCCGACGATCAGCGGCAGCGCCATCAGCTGCATCAGAAAGCGATTGTCGACGCCGGTCACCAGCAGCGCGGTCAGCACCATGGTCGCGCCCACCGTCACAACATAGGTTTCGAACAGGTCGGCGGCCATGCCGGCGCAATCGCCGACATTGTCACCCACATTGTCGGCAATCACCGCCGGATTGCGCGGATCATCCTCGGGAATGCCGGCTTCCACCTTGCCCACCAGATCGGCGCCGACATCGGCCGCCTTGGTGAAGATGCCGCCGCCCAGCCGCGCGAAGATGGAGATGAGGCTGGCGCCGAAAGCCAGCGCCACCAGGCTGTCGATCACCAGCCGGTCGTCGGGCGCATAGCCGGACGGACCGGTCAGATACCAGAAGAAGAGGCTGATCGCGAGCAGGGCAAGGCCGGCGACCAGCATGCCGGTGACGGCACCGGCGCGGAAGGCGACGGTCAGCCCCTGCTGCAATGTCCCGCGCGCCGCTTCGGCGGTGCGGACGTTGGAGCGGACGGAGATGGTCATGCCGATGAAGCCCGCCGCGCCCGACAGCACGGCGCCGATGACGAAGCCGGCCGCAGAGGTCACGCCGAGGAAGATGAGTACCAGCACCGCGACCACCAGCCCGACCATGGCGATGGTGGTATATTGGCGCGCGAGATAGGCCTTCGCCCCTTCCTGAATAGCGCCGGCGATGGATTGCATGACGTCATTGCCGGCTGGCGCGGCAAGCACCTGTCGACTGGTGAACAGGCCGTAGAGCACGGCCAGCAGGCCGCATCCTATGGCGATATAGACTATCTGCATTACGGTTCCTCTCCCCCTCTCCTATTGTTCATCGGCCGCTCCGCAGGGAAAACGGGCGGACAACATAGCGTGCGGCGGTGCCGCCGGGGCGCGGAGGCGCCCGGCTTGCGGCAGCGCATCGATCAGCATCAGGGTCTCGCAGCATATGCGGTCCAACCGGGCTGAAAATAGGGTGGAAACAAGCTACAGGCCCAATTGCGGGCGTCAAGCCGGATGACGCGGCCCGTTAGCGGGACTTAATGTTCCCAGCCGAGCCGGTCGGGCAGCGGCAGCGCCGCGCCGTCGATCCAGAGCGACAGCCCCGCCCCGGCCGAAAAGCGCCCCACCGGGATCGCCCGCACCGGACAGGGCGCGCCGGGCGGCAGTGCGAAGAGCAATTCATAATCATCCCCGGCCCGCGCGGCCGCCAGCTGCGCGG
>DAMDPH010000228.1:0-3634 GCA_032082785.1 Sphingobium sp.
CTTGCCCGCCTCGCGCACGATCAGGCCCAGCAGGATCGGCATGCGCGCCTGCATGGCGTCGGCCGCGCGGTCGAGCATGGCGGCGCGCTCGGCCAGCGGCGTTGCCATCCAGCTTGACGCCGCCGCCCGCGTCACCGCTGCCTGCGCCTGCTCCGGCGACGCCTCCCAGACGGAGCCGACGACATCGCGATGATCGGCGGGGTTCAGCACGGCACGCTCCTGCCCTGCCCCATGTTCGGCCGCCGCGCGCCAGTCGATGGCGGCGCTTTCCAGCAAGGCCGCGCTGAGGGCCGCCAGCGCGGCTTCGTTGCTGAGGTCGATGCCGTCCGAATTGCGGCGGTCAGGGAAGAGTTCGGCCGGGAGCGCGATCTGATCGTGACGCTGGCCCGGATTGGGCATGGCGCGCACCAGATCGACCGGATCTGCGATCATCTCATCCATCGACACCGTCGGGTCGGCGATGCGATTGACGAAGGAAGAATTTGCGCCATTTTCCAGCAGCCGCCGGACCAGATAGGCCAGCAGCGTCTCATGCGTGCCGACCGGCGCATAGATGCGGCAGGGCCGCTCCAGCCCGTCCTTGCCGACCACCTGCTCGTAAAGCGGCTCGCCCATGCCGTGCAGGCACTGAAATTCATATTTGCCGATGGCGAAGTCCGGCCCCGCCAGATGATAGATGGTTGCCAGCGTCTGCGCATTATGCGTCGCAAATTGCGGGAACACCGCTTCAGGCGCGGCCAGCAGCTTGCGGGCGCAGGCGACATAGGCGACGTCGGTGTGGAGCTTGCGCGTATAGACCGGGAAGTCGGCGAGGCCGTCGACCTGCGCGCGCTTGATCTCCGCATCCCAATAGGCGCCCTTGACCAGCCGCACCATGATCCGCCGCTCGGCCCGGCGGGCCAGATCGACGATCCAGTCGATCACCTGCGGGCAACGCTTGCCATAGCCCTGCACCACGAAGCCAAGGCCGTTCCACCCGGCAAGCTCCGGGTCCATGGCCAGGCTCTCCAGCAGATCGAGCGACAGTTCGAGCCGATCGGCTTCCTCCGCGTCGATGTTGAGGCCGATGTCATAGCTTTTGGACAGCAGCGCCAGCCGCTTCACGCGCGGCAGCAGCTCGCCCATGACCCGGTCCGCCTGCGCGCGAACATAGCGGGGGTGGAGCGCCGACAGCTTGATCGAAATGCCCGGCCCGGCATAGATGCCGCGTCCCGCCGACGCCTTGCCGATGGCGTGGATGGCGCGCTCATAATCGGCATGATAGCGGTCGGCATCGGCCGCCGTGGTGGCCGCCTCGCCCAGCATGTCATAGCTGTAGCTGAACCCTTTCGCCTCCATCTCCTTCGCGCGCTTGAGCGCTTCGCCGATGGTTTCCCCGGTCACGAACTGTTCGCCCATCATGCGCATGGCGATGTCGACGCCGCGCCGGATCACCGGCTCGCCCGCACGCGCCACCAGCCGGGTGAGCGCAGCGCCAAGGCCGCGGTCGTCGACGCTGCCCACCAGCTTGCCGGTGACCACCAAGCCCCAGGTCGCGGCGTTGACGAACATCGACTTGCCGCCGCCCAGATGCGCGCCCCAGTCGCCATCGGCGATCTTGTCACGGATCAGCGCGTCACGGGTGCCGGCATCGGGAATGCGCAGCAGCGCTTCGGCAAGGCACATCAGCGCCACGCCTTCCTGGCTGGACAGCGAATATTCCTGCACCAGCGCCTCGACGCCCGTGCCCTTGTGCGCGGACCGCAGCGCGGTCACCAACATGCGCGTCGTCTCACGCACCGCCGCCCGCTGATCGTCGGGCAGCGTTGCCGCTTCCATCAGCGGCGCGAGGCATTCGGCCTCGTCGCGGCGATAGGCTGCGGTGATCGCCTGGCGAAGCGGCGACTGGTCACGGATGGCGGGCGCGAAGGCGCTGAAGGGCGGCTGTGTCGTCATGGCCGGCATATAAGCTGTTTCCGGTCCTCAGACGTGACTTTTCGCGAGCCGCTTCCTAGGCTAAATGCCTTTTTATTACGCCAGCAAAAGGCAGGTCGGATGACGAAAACGAATGATATGGTCGATCTGGACGAATTCGACCGCAAGATCATCGCCGCGCTGGTGGAAGATGGCCGCATGGCCGTCACCGATCTGGCCCGCGCCGTGGGGCTTTCCAAGACGCCCTGTCAGGTCCGGCTCAAGCGGCTGACCGAGCGCGGCGTCATTCGCGGTTTCCGCGCCATCGTCGATCCGGCAAAACTGGGCATGGATCATGTCGCCTTTGCCGAGGTGAAGCTGTCCGACACGCGGGAGGAAGCGCTGCGCGAGTTCAACGCCGCCGTGCGTCGCATCGCGGAGGTGGAGGAATGCCACATGATCGCGAGCAGCTTCGACTATCTGCTCAAGGTGCGCACCCCCGACATTCGCCGCTATCGCACGGTGCTGGGCGAGAAGATTTCCAGCCTCCCCCATGTGTCCAGTTCCTCGACCTTCGTCGCCATGGAAACCGTGCTCGACGCCGGCGCGGCACGGGTGCGGGTGAAATAGCGCCGCTACTCAGTCGAACAGGTCGAGCGCGATCGCCTCCCCCATCGCCCGATAGCCCGCCGGCGACGGGTGCAGCGCGTCGCCATCATCATAGCGCGGCAGCAGCCGGTCGGGGCGCGCCGGATCGCGCATGATGCGGTCGAAATCGATCAGCCCGTCAAAATGGCCCGGCGTCCTGATCCAGGCATTCACCGCCTGTCGATCCGCCTCGTTCCGGGCGTCGGCATGATAATAATCGTTGCCGACAAAGGGCATGACCGTCGCGCCGATCACCTTGATGCCGTGCGCGCGGGCGCGGGCGACAATCTGCCGATAAGCGCTGATGATCCGCGCCACATGCGCCCGGTGCGCGGCCTCATCGACCGGGGCGTCGCGGGTCAGCATGCCCAGATCGTTGATCCCTTCCAGCAGGATCATGTGGGTGACGCCCGGCTGCGCCAGCACATCGCGGTCGAGCCGCGCCAGCGCATTGGGACCAAGCCCATCGTCGAGCAGCCGGTTGCCGCCTATGCCCTGATTGACGACCGCCAGATGACGGCGGCGCGGGCCCGCCTGCAACCGCTCCGCCAGACGATCCGTCCAGCGGTCGTTACCGTTGGTGGTCGATCCCTTTCCGTCGGTGATGGAGTCGCCCAGCGCGACGATCAGGCCGGCGGGGCTGCACCGCTCCACCTCGATCGCCGCGAGGCTGAACCAGTGATCGAAGCGGCGCGCGTCGGGCATGACGGCATCGGCCAGATGATCGCCGGGCAGCAGATAGGATGTCGTGCGCGATCCGGGATGCGATGTCTGCGCATCCGGCTCGCCGGCATAGCGGAGGGAGATCGCCAGATCGGCGAGCGCCGCGACCGGCATGTCGATCGGATCGGACAGATAGTCGGCGCCGGCGGGGATCGTCACGTCGGCCTTGCCGTCGAAGCGCAGCGGGCGGAGAGTCGTCGGATCGAGCGCGGGGGATCCGGCACGGACGGCGCGGGCGATGCTGGCGCCCGACAGATGCAGCGGCGCCCTGCCCGCCAGATTGGAAAGCCGCACCCGCAGCCGCTTGCCCGCTATCGACGGGCGGACGGTCTGCCGCAGCGTCGCATCGCGCAGCGTGCCGGGCGGCAGC
>DAMDPH010000229.1:0-3626 GCA_032082785.1 Sphingobium sp.
GGCTCGCGCACCAATGCTTGCTCGGCCGCCGCCTCCGGCTCCGCCTTGCGCGGCGCCAGTTCCTCCCGGCCATGCCAGCGGCGCACCCCGCCCCAGAGCGGATCGGCCTCCCACTCCGCGCCCAGCGCCAGCATCGCGCGGTCGACCGCCGCATACCAGCTTTCGGGCTTCACCTCGCCCTTGGCACGCGGGCCGAGCGAGCCTGCCACAACCAGCCGCTCCTCGGCGCGGGTCAGCGCCACATAGAGCAGCCGCCAATGTTCCTCCCGCTCCTGGGCGGCCGCTTCCTCCGCGACCGCGCCGATCGGTCCCTGCCGCTCGGCCTTCCGCGGCGGCAGGATCGGCAGGCCGTTCCACAGCAGCGAATCCGCGCGATGCCCGGCATCGGGGTCGAGGCAGGCATCGGCGAGGATCACGATCGGCGCCTGAAGCCCCTTGGCCCCATGCACGGTCAGCAGCCGCAGCGAGTCGCCCTGCGCGGCGGCGTCGCGGACGATCTCCACCTCGCCCCGGTCGAACCAGTCGATGAAGCGCTGGAGCGAGGGATGATCGTCGCTTTCGAACGCCAGCGCGGCGTTCAGCAATTCCTCGACCGGATCGGCCGCCTCCGCCCCCAGCCGCTCCAGCAGCTTGCGCCGCCCCTCCATCGGCCCGGACAGCAGCGCCTCCAGATAGCGATAAGGGGTGACAAGGTCCGCCTGCCCCAGCAGCTCGCGCAGCGGGTCCAGCAGCGCGGCGTCCTGCACCGAGCCGGCGGTGCCACGCAGATGCCGCCACAGGCTCGCCCCCCGCTCCCGCCCGATGAGCCGCGCCATCAGCATCTCCTGGCTCCAGCCGATCAGCGGCGACACCAGCAGGGCGGCAAGGTTCAGGTCGTCGTCGGGCTGCACCGCGAACCGCAGGGCGGCGAGCAGGTCGCGCACCGCCAGCGGCGCGTTGAGCCGCAGGCGGTCGATGCCCGCGACCGGCACTTTTTCCTCATAAAGCCGCGCGACGATCAGCCGCGCCAGCTCGCTACGCCGCCGCACCAGGATCATGATGTCGCCCGCGCGCACGGGACGGCCCCGGCCGTGGAGCGGCAGGCCATCGTCGATCCATTGCCGGATCTGCTGCGCGATCTTCTGCGCCAGCACCCGTTCCTGATCGGCCGCCCAATCCTCCTCGCCCTCCGCCTCTTCGGACAGGCCGGCGACGATCGGCTTCCACAGCTGAACCTCGCCCGGATAGCGATTGGCGCTCACATGGCGCACCGCCTCGGCCATCAGCCCCATGCGCTCGGGGCGCAGTTCGGCGATGGTCCGGTCCACCACCTCCAGCACTGCCGGGGTCGAGCGGAAGCTGCGCTCCAGCGACAGATCATGAAAGATATGCGCCGCCGCTTCGGCATCGCGCTCGAACAGGATTTTGGCGGCGGAGAAATTTTGCGGGCTGGTGCCCTGAAAACCGAAAATGGCCTGTTTGAAATCGCCGACGGTGAAGATGGTGCGCATCTTCGCGTCGGGCGTCCATTCGGCGGCGAAAAACTCCTCCGCCAGCGTGCGGACGATCCGCCATTGCGCCGCATTGGTGTCCTGCGCCTCGTCCACCAATATATGATCGATCCGCTGGTCGAGCTTGTAGCGGATCCATTCGGCGATCCCCGGCTGTTCCAGCAGCGCCGCCGTCCGCGCGATCAGATCGTCGAAATCCACCGCTCCGGCGAGCCGCTTGGCATCGCGATAGGCAAGCGCATAGGCGCGGCCGGCATGCAGCGCCTGCGCCAGCAAGGCGGCATAATTGGCGCGCTGGCGCAGGGCCAGCAACTGGCCGCAACGGTCATGCAGCCGCGCCGCCGCGTCGAGATAGCCGTCGAGCGGCGGCACCCAGCCCTTCGACTGGATCAGCTCGCCATCCTTCTTGGCCCAGGCGCCGTGCAACTCCTCCAGCGCCTCCGCGCGGGCGGCGCCGTCCATCGCCCGCCAGCGCGCGATCCGGTCGCACCGCTCCAGCCCGCGCCCCTTGCCCCAATCGGCATTGGCCTGCGCCAGCCAGCCGAGCGTCCGCATATCGAACAGGCTGTCGGCGCATTGTTCGGCCAGATGCGCCATGATGTCGCCGTCCGGCAGGTCCAGCTCCGCCGCAACCCAGGGCCCGATATCGGCGGGCAGCAGCTCCAGCGCATCGGCCCGCGCGGCGCAGCGCAGCAGATAGGCTTCCGCCCCGCCCTCACCCAGCCGCAGGCTGATCGCCTGCAACGCCTCCATCAGCGCGTCGTCGCCGCGCTCCTGCGCGCGCACCACCAGATCGGCGAGCGTCTCGCGCGCAAGCTGCGCCTGCTCGCGCTGTTCGAGCGGGCGAAAGCCCGGCATCAGCGCCGCTTCCAGCGGGAAGGCGGCCAGCAACTGCTGGCAGAAGCCATGGATTGTCTGGATCCGCAGGCCGCCGCCGGTCGATTCCAGCACTTCCGCGAACAGCCGCCGCGCCCGCTCCAGCGCCTCCGGCCCATGATCCTCGCCCAGCGCCATCAGGTCGGCGGCCAGCGACGGCCCGTCCATCTGCACCCAGGCGGCGAGCCGGTCATGGACCCGGTCCGCCATCTCCGCCGCGCCGGCCTTGGTGAAGGTGAGGCAGAGGATATTTTCCGGCCGCACCCCCTGGAGCAGCAGGCGGAACACGCGGGCGGTAAGCACATGGGTCTTGCCCGTGCCCGCCGATGCCGACAGCCAGACATGCGCGTCCGGCGCCGCCGCCAGCGCCTGATCACCCAGCAAGGGTTGTAATGCGCGCGCCAGCTTAGCCATCGTCGCGCCCATACCATTCCTCCAGCCGCATCAGCTGGTCATATTCGCCATAGCTGGCCACTTCAGGGTTCACCTGCGCCATGAAAGGGGCGCTGCCCAGCAGATAGTCACGGGCGATCTCTGTAAACTGGTCCATTGCATGGGCGGTGAAGTCGGCGGTGATGATCTTGTCGCGCTTGCCGGCGTCGTCCACCGGAAAGTCGCGATAGCCGAACTGGTCATTTTTTTTCGCGAGCGACCAATATTCGAATGCCCCTGCGATCGTGCCCTGCGCCACGCCGGCAAAGCCACCCGCCTCCGCGATCAGGCCGAGCAGCCCGAGCTGCAGCGCATAGCCGGCCTTCACCTGCCGGGCGCTGGGCGGCTTGCCGGTCTTATAGTCGATAATGCCGATCCGACCGTCGGGCAGCCGGTCGATGCGGTCGGCGGTGCCCATCAGCGTGACGCCGGCAATGTCGGCGCGCCCCTCCGTCTCTACCGACAATATAGTGCGGCCGATGGCGCGATCTGCCGCCACTTCGGCCGCGATCCAGCGCACCGCTTCCACCAGGCGCGGTTGCCAGAGCGCGCGCAGCAGCGGATGGACTTCGGGCCGTTCGAACATCGCCCGCGCCCGCGCCTCCAGCTCGGCCGGGTCGCGGCCGCCCGCTTCGGCCCATTGGCGCAAAATCTCATGCACCGCCGTGCCGCGCCAGGCGGGACCGGCGTCGGCATCCACCGGATCGAGCCGATTGAGGCGCAGGATGCGCCGCGCGTAGAAAGCATAGGGATCAGCCTTGAGCCGGTCGACATCGGTGACCGGGATCAGCCGGGGCCGGGCCGCCGTGGCGGACACCGGCGCCGGGC
>DAMDPH010000230.1:0-3541 GCA_032082785.1 Sphingobium sp.
CCCTGCGCCGCGCGGCTGCCGCCCGCCGGCGAGCGCCTCCAGTTCCTTGGGCCGATCCTCCGGCTTCGCACCGGCCGCGCGCCAGGCTTCGATCACCTTTTGCAGATGCGACTTGAGCGACAGCGACAGGTCGACGCCCCAGCGCAACTGCTCGCTCTGGGCGCGCAGGAAGTTGATCGGGCGGGCGTCCACCTGCAGCAAATTGCCATCGGCATCACGCAGGAAACGCTGCGGGAAGGCCGCCTCTATGGCCGGCGTCGGCGTCGGGAAGGCGGCGATGGGGTTGCTGGTGCGGCTGTTGAGATAGGTGGCGGTCAGCGTCAGGTCCGGCTTGTCCAAGGGCTTGACGCGGGCGCTGATACGGAACTGGTCTCGCACGCTTTCGCGAAGGCCGGTATTGCCGCCCGACAGCTGGGTGACGAACACCGTCTCGCCGGTGCGATAGTCGAACAGCGAGACGTTCGGCGTGGAGATGAGCGGATCGGTAATCTGCGACCCGGTCGGCGCGGCGCGGTCCTGATTGGCGGACATCAGCAGCTGCACCGCCGCCACCGGCTTCCAGCGCAGCCCATAGCCCAGCGTCGAGAGCGTGCCGAAGTCCGACAGCTGCTGCGCGGCGGCGTTAAGGTTGACGCCGATATCGCCGATCCCGCCCAGAACGCCCTTGGCGCGGCTGGTAATCGGCAGGTCGAGGCTCAGCTGGCCGCTGGCAATCTCCCGGCTATAGTCGTTGCTATTCTCGACGCCGGAGCGGATCGACCAGCCTTCAAAGCCATTGGCCGACGCGCCGACCCGCACCGAGCTGGTGACATTGCCGGCGGGCAGGGTGAGCAGCGGGCCGCTCAGCAGCAGGTCGCCGCCGATTGCCTGCGACTTGGCGGTGGCGCGGTCGGTCAGCCGCGTGGCGAGCAGGTCGCTGGAGAAGGTGCCGAAGGGATTGACGCCGGGATCGCCGGCATCGAGCGCCGCCTGGATCGCGCCGCCATCGACACCCCGGTCGGTGCGGGTGCGGGTATGGGAAATGTCGCCATTGCCGGTGAAGGACCATTGCCATTTCAAGCCCAGCCGGCCGTTCAGCGTAACGCCGATATGGCCGGTGGTGCCGCGTATCTGCTGTTGCAGGGCGTCGCCCTGACCGAGATAGCGATAGAGGCTGACATCGTCGGCGAAGGGAGAGAAGGGATTGCCGCCGGGCAGGGTGAAGGCCCCCTGCGACAGGCCCTGAAGCGATTCATTGTCCGACAGCTCCAGCCGCCCGTTCACCGTCGCCGACACATTGCCCAGCGCGCGGGCGAGCGAGGCGTTGGCGGAGAAATTCTCCGTCGCCGGGCTGAGCGTGCGATAGCGGGTGATGTCGCTGATGCTCTGACTGTTGGCGCCCGCGACGAAGTCGGTCAGGCTGGGCGCGCCGCCGGCCGCGCTGTCCGGCACGGCCGCCACGGTCACCGTTTGCCCCGCCGCCGCCGACAGGGCCGGGTCGATCTCCCCATTGCGGGTGAGGGCGGTCACATTGCCGGCGAGCGCATAGGGACGGCCGGGCGTGGTGGGGATGATGTCGCGCTCGCTCTCCAGCAGCTGGGCGGCGCGGCTATATTTGAGGTTGAGGCTGAACCGGTTGTCGCCGCGAATGCGCAGCATGCCCGCTTCCGCCTGCCCGTTTTCGCGGCCGCCCTGCGTCGTGACGCCGGCGCGCAGGTCGGCGGTTTCGGCGCGGAAACGCTGGCGCAGCACGAAGTTCAGCACCTTCTGCGTCGGCGCATAGCCATAGCTCAGCGCCACCTGCTCGGGCAGGATGTCGACCCGCTGGATCGCCTCCGACGGGATGTCCTGAATTTCGGAGAAGCTGGAGATGCGCTTGCCGTTCAGCAGGATGATCGGCGGCCCGTTGGTCTGGGGGGCGAGTTCGGTGACAAGTTCCGAAATGGAGGTGACGCCGAGCGCGCGCACGTCGGCGCTGTCGAACTGCTGTTCGGGGCGGATGTCGCCGACCACCGCGCCGCGTTCGGGCTGTCCGGTGACGATGATTTCCTCCACCTCTTCCACGGGTTCGAGTGCGGGACCGCCCTTCATCTCGCGCTCTTCCTGCGCGAACAGGGCGCCCGGCGCGGTGCCGAACATCAGGGGAAGAAGGATGATGGAAAGTGAGCGGCGCACGTTTTTACCCCATTGGCAGAGCTGACCCTTTGACCCACTAGCGGGAACTTGTCGCACAAATCTGGCAAAGGCCGCCCGGCTTTGTCGCAAACTGTAACCGGCTCGTCTGAACCGCGGCTGATCGCGATTCCGCCGCGCGCAACAGCGCCATTTTCGTTTCGCCGCCGACCTGATAGACAAGGATCATGCGCAGCCTTTATCCCCCGATCGAACCCTATGCCTCCGGCCATCTCGACGTGGGCGATGGCCACAGCCTCTATTGGGAGCGGTGCGGAACGCCAGGGGCGAAGCCGGCCGTCTTCCTGCATGGCGGGCCGGGCGGCGGCATCGCGCCCGATCATCGCCGGCTGTTCGATCCGGCCCGCTACGACCTGCTGCTGTTCGACCAGCGCGGATGTGGCCGATCGACGCCTCATGCCGATCTAACCGCCAACACCAGCTGGCATCTGGTCGCGGATATCGAGCGGCTGCGGGAGATGGCGGGCGTGGAGCGCTGGCTGGTGTTCGGCGGCAGCTGGGGATCGACGCTGGCGCTCGCTTATGCCCAGACCCATGTCGAGCGGGTGAGCGAACTGGTGCTGCGCGGCATCTTCACGATCCGCCAGCAGGAGATCGACTGGTATTATCAGGAAGGCGCCAGCCGCATCTATCCCGACAAATGGGAGCGGTTCGTCGCCCCCATTCCGGAGGCGCAGCGGGGCGATCTGGTTTCGGCCTATCGCGCGATCCTGACCGGCGAGGACAAGGCGGCCCGTGTCGCCGCCGCCAAGGCATGGAGCATATGGGAGGGGGAGACGATCCGCCTGCTTCCCGACGAAAGCCTGTCGGCGACGCATGAAGGCGATGACTTCGCGCTCGCTTTCGCGCGGATCGAAAATCATTATTTCGTGCATCGCGGCTGGATGGAGGACGGGCAGCTGCTGCGCGATGCGGGCAAGCTGGCCGATGTGCCGGGGGTCATCATCCATGGCCGCTATGACATGGCCTGCCCGGCCGAAACCGCCTGGGCGCTGCACCGGGCCTGGCCGCAGGCGCGGTTCGAGCTGATCGAGGGCGCGGGCCATGCCTATAATGAGCCGGGCATATTGGACGCGCTCATTCGCGCGACCGACGATTTCGCCGCATGACAGAGGATGGACGGATGCGCATGACCTTGCCCGATACGCGGATGATGTGGGGCGCGATCGCCCTGTTGCTGCTGCTGCCGGCGATCGCCATGCAGGCGGGGGCGGACATGGCCTGGACCCGCTTCGACTTTGCTGCCGCCGCGGTGCTGCTGGTCGGTGGCGGGCTGGCGTTCGAACTGGCGGGGCGTCGCCTGACCGCGCCGCGTCAGCGCCGGCTGGCGGGCGTGGCGGTGATCGCGCTGGTGCTGCTGCTCTGGGGG
>DAMDPH010000231.1:0-3522 GCA_032082785.1 Sphingobium sp.
ATGCCGCCCGGGACGACGCGCATCTGCTGATCGAGCGCGACGGCGGCCTCAGCGAAGCGCGCGGGCAGGCGGCGCGCACCTGCCTCTATCTGTTCGAACGCGACGCCGCCGTCGGCCTGCTGCGCGGCGGCTGAACCGGCCGGGCGCCGCCTGCACCGGTCGGATTGTGCTGCGGCTGCGAAACAATCGGCGCGCAGACGGCGTTCACCGGGCATGACGGACATCAGCCTCACCCATATCAGTTCGACGGCGGCCTTCGCCCTGATCATCCCGGTGGTGATCGCCTTCCTCCTCCACTGGCTGCTCTATGCCGTGGCGGTGCGGTTGATGCGGACCCGGATGACGCCGGTGGTGCTGCCCGCCATCTTCCAGCCCAGCCGCTGGCTGGTGGTGCTGATCGCGCTCGGCGCGGGGATGGAGTCGCTGGACATGGGGCGGCGGCTCCAGTCGCTCTGGTCGGTGGGGTCGAAGATGATCTTCGCGCTGCTGGTCGGATGGCTGCTGTTCCGCGTCATGCGCGCGGTCCGCATCCTCATCGAATCGCACTCCGACATCAATGTGGAGGATAATCTCAAGGCGCGGCGGCGGCATACGCGGGTGCGCATCTTCTACCGCATCGTGCAGAGCATCGTCGCCGTGCTGGTGATTGCGATGATGCTGATCGCCATTCCCGGCGTGCGCTCCATCGGCGTGACGCTGGCCGCGTCGGCGGGTCTTGTCGGCCTCGCCGTGGGCGCCGCCGCCCAGCCGGCGCTCAAAAATCTCATCGCTGGCATCCAGATGGCCTTTTCCGAGCCGATCCGGCTCGACGATGTGGTGATCGTCGAAGGGGAATGGGGCCGGATCGAGGATATTACCCTCACCTTCGTGGTGGTGCGCATCTGGGACGACCGGCGCATGGTCGTGCCGGTGTCCTATTTTCTGGAAAAGCCCTTTCAGAACTGGACCACCAAGACGTCCGACCTGCTCGGCACCGTCTTCCTCTATGTCGATCCCGCCGCCGATGTGGCGCGCATCCGCGCCAGGTTCATCGCGGCGACCAAGGCCAGCGAGCGATGGGATGGACGCGTGGCGCTGTTGCAGGTCACCGACCATAAGCCCGACGCGCTGGAACTGCGCGGGCTGCTGAGCGCGCGCAATGCCGGCATTGCCTTCGACCTGCGCTGCGAAGTGCGCGAAGCGATGCTCGATTTCCTGCGCACCGACATGCCCGAGGCGCTGGTGCGGTCGCGCCAGCGGCTGGAGGCGGGGGAGGGCTTTACCAGCCCGTCTGTCGGGGCGGCATGAGCGCCAGCATATCGAGATAGAGCCGTCGCGGGATCGGCTCGACAAATTCCATGCCGGCGCGGCCGTCCAGCGTCCAGCGGATCACCGCCGAAAAACCGGCGAGCAACGGCAGGTCGATCTGCACTTGATCGCTGCTCAGCAGGACCGCGTCCGTCCGGCACATCAGCCCGCGCGGGGAGATGTTGATGATCTGCGCGCCATAGCTGGTTCGGCCGAGCCGCAGCTGGCTGGGCAGATCAACCAAATCCCGGCGCGTCTGCCGCTGATCGCGCGACGCGCCTATGTCTTTGTTAATGTTGGTAGGTTTGCCGGGAGGCGAAAAAGACATGGCTCCGGCTTAGGAACCGCTCAGGAGGGGCGCAAGCCGCAATGGGGATCGCGGCGGGCCGCAACGACGGGCCGTGCCTGACGGCGGGCAGTTGCCCGCCGCCATGGCTGTCATGTCACGATAATGCCGTGCTTCTTTGCGCCGAAACTCAGCTTGTCGCCGGCCTTGAGCGCGACGGCGGGGTCGCTCACCACTTCGCCATTGACGCGGATCGCGCCTTCGCCAAGCTTGCGGCGCACTTCCTTGTTGGAGGTGGCAAAGCCCAGAGCGGTCGTTGCCTGCACCACCGTCAGCCCCTCCGCGCCAAGGCTGGCAGTCGGCAGGTTTGCGTCGGAGGCGCCTTCCTCGAACGTCTTGCGCGCGGTTTCGGCGGCGGCGGCAGCGCCATCGGAACCCCGGCACAGCGACGTCGCCTCATTGGCGAGGATCTTCTTCGCCTCATTGATCTCGGCGCCCTCCAGCGCGGCGAGGCGCTGCACCTCGTCCATCGGCAGGTCGGTGAAGAGCCGCAGCCGGTTGGCGACATCTGCGTCGGCGGTGTTCCGCCAGAATTGCCAATAATCATAGGTCGATAGCTGGTCCTCATTGAGCCAGACCGCGCCGCCCACGGTCTTGCCCATCTTGCTGCCGTCGGCATTGGTGAGCAGCGGCGTCGTCAGGCCGAACACCTGCGTGCCATCGACGCGGCGCGCCAGTTCGACGCCATTGACGATATTGCCCCACTGGTCCGACCCGCCCATCTGCAGCCGGCATTCCGCGCGGCGCGACAGCTCCAGAAAATCATAGGCCTGGAGGATCATGTAATTGAATTCGAGGAAGGACAGCGACTGTTCCCGGTCGAGCCGCATCTTCACGGAATCGAAGCTCAGCATCCGGTTGACCGAGAAATGCTGGCCGATGTCGCGCAGGAAAGGGATATATTCCAGCTTGTCGAGCCAGTCGGCATTGTCGACCATGATCGCGTCGGTCGGGCCGTCGCCAAAGGTCAGGAAGCGTTCGAACACCCGCTTGATGCTGGCGACATTCTCCTGAATGGTGTCGACCGTCAGCAGCTTGCGCGCCTCGTCCTTGAAGCTGGGATCGCCGATCTTGCCGGTGCCGCCGCCCATCAGCACGATCGGCTTGTGACCGGCGCGCTGCAACTGGCGCAGCATCATGATCGACACCAGATGCCCGACATGCAGCGACGGCGCCGTCGGGTCGAAGCCGATATAGCCCGGCACCACCTGCTTGGCGGCGAGGGCGTCCAGCCCCTCCGCATCGGTCAGCTGATGAATATAGCCGCGGGTTTCCAGCAGGCGAAGGAGGTCGGACTGATAATTGCTCATGGCGCGCGCCTTTAGCACCGGCGCGCGGGCGGGAAAAGTCTCCCCGTTCGCCGGCGACAAGGCAGCTACCGGCACCGGCCATTCCCCTCTATGAACAGCATGATCGCGCCACGGAGGACAATATGACTGCCGCATCCCTGCTTGCCATCGGCCTCATGTCCGGGACGTCGCGCGACGGCATCGATGCGGCGCTGATCGAGACGGATGGCGAGGGGCAGGTGCGGCCGGTCGCCTTTCACGCCATGGCCTATGACAGCGGCTTCCGCCTGCGCCTGACCGAAGCCTGCGCGCGGGCGATGGCGATGGACGCGCCGGGGCATGAGCCGCTGATCGCGGCGGTCGAGGAGGAACTGACGCAGCATCATGTCGAGGCGGTCGCCGACCTGCTCGGCCGCAGCGGTCATGTCGCGGCAGACATCGGCGTCATCGGCTTTCACGGCCACACCGTGGCGCATCGGCCGGAGCGGCGCTGGACCTGGCAGATTGGCGACGGCGCCGCGCTGGCGGGGGCGTTCGGGATCAAGGTGGTTGCCGACCTGCGCAGCGCCGATGTCGCGGCCGGCGGGCAGGGCGCGCCGC
>DAMDPH010000232.1:0-3455 GCA_032082785.1 Sphingobium sp.
TGCGCTGGGTCGCCGAGCGCACCGCCGCCATCCGCGCGGCGAGTGCCTGGTCGGCGACGCGGGCGCGCCCGGTCCGCCCTGAATTTGGCCGCAGCCAGCGGCTGATGCGTTGCATGAAGGTCAAGGCGCTGCTCCTTTCCGTGTCGGTCGTCAAAGCTCAGAACACCCGCTCATTGACGGTGAAGACGTCGCCCGGCTTCACCAGCATGTTGAGGTCGGCGCGCTTGAACTTCTGCGTGCCGCGATGAAGCGTGATCTTCTTTTCCGAACCGCCCAGCGTCGGGCCGCCCGCCTGGGCGAGCATCTGGCGCAGGGTCATGCCGGATTCGAAGGCAAGGCGGCCGGGCTTGTTGACCTGGCCATAGATGAACACGTCCTCGGCCTTGGGCACGAACAGGGAGTCGCCCGCCTTGAGGAACTGGCCGGTGCCGGTCGTGCTGTTGAGATCGTCCAGCGGGATCTGGCGGTCGGCCTCACCCTCGCGCTGCAACACGGCATAATCGGCCGCGTCGGCGCGGGCGCCGCCGGTGCGCGCCAGCATCATCGCGACGGTCTGCGGCCGGTCCAGCGGGTAGAGGCCGGGATTTTGCAGATTGCCAAAGACGGTGACGGAGCGGCTGACATAGTTGACCACTTCGACATTGACGATCGGATCGACGAAATAGCCGCCCGACTGCAATTGCGTGCGGACCTTGGCGGCCAGCGCGTTGGTGGTGCTGCCTTCCGCCAGCACGTCGCCGACGCTGGGCAGGGTGATGCGGCCATCTTCCTTGATCCGCGTCTTTACGTCGAACGGATAGGCGCCAAAGACGGACACGCGAATTTCGTCGTTCGCTCCCAATATATAGGCGGGATCCGCCGCGGTGGCGTTGGTCGTCGCGGCGAACGCCGTCGTGGCGATGAACCAGGCGAAGCCCGCGATGAGCGCGGACAACAGCTTTTCCATTTTCAAGGTCATAATCCCATCCTCACAATTGGAAGCCGACAAGCAGCATCGCTGATGTGAACTTGTATCGGTATCGGTCGACATCGGTGGTTCGCCATTCGTGGCGAACTTCATATCCGATGTTCATGCGGTTCCTCAGATTGTAGCGAACCCCGGCGAACAGCGACTTGGTGCTGTCCGAACCGCGCGCGGTTTCGGTGTCGATCAGCAGCTCGCCCTCGAAATCGCGCTTGGCGTAGGCGGCCCCGGCCGAGAAGGTGGTGCGCGATCCGACGCGCAGGTCGCTGCGCAGGGTGATGTCGGTCTGGACGATATAGGTGGCGCCGGTATTGCTCTGATTGCGGGTGCTGCGCTGCGCATCGACCAGCAGCGAGAAACGCTGCGATGGTTTGTAGGCGGCGCCCGCCATGAAGCCGAGGCCGGAGAAATCCTCCACCTCCGCATCCAGCGCGCGGGTGTGGATATAGCTGGCGCCCAGATACCAGCTGAGCCGGGGCGCCACCGAACGCCTAAACTCCAGCCCGACGCGATAATTGTCGGCGCCGCTGCTGCGCCGGATCGTCATCTGATCGACATTGGGCCGGCGAAAGGCGTCGAAATTCAGCATCAGCCGCAGGTCGCCCAGGCTCGCCTTGCTATAGGCGAAACCGATGCCGGCGCTCTTGGTGTTGATGTCGAACGGCTCGCGCGAGCGGGCGCTGTTCTGGGTCGTGAGATAGCCCAGCGTGACGACCGGATAATAGCCATAGGGTTTGTCGCATTCGGCCGTGACCTGATAATCCTGCGTCCGCTGCGAATTGCCCACCCGCACGCCCTGATCGGCGAGGTTCGACTGGGCAAAGTTCAGCCGCGCGCGCGGGCGGATGTGGCAGGTGCCGCTGACCTGAAGGTCGCCTGTCCCCACCAGCGTGATACGCTCCCGGTCCAGCCCCTCGAACCGCTGATGAAAATCATAGCCGAGCGATCCGACCAGCGTTGCCCGGTGCATGCCGAACTGCCGGTTGAAAGTGACGTCGACGCTGGGCGTGATGCGCAGGTCATCCTTGTCGCCGGGGATGAGGTCGTCATTCTGCCGCAGCAGATTATCGTCATAGAGCAGCCGCACCGTCGGCACGACGCGCAGCCCCTCGGGCGGCACCTCCACCTGGGCATGGGCGATCTGCACCGGCAACAGCGCCGATGCACAGCATAGAGAGATGATCCAGACTGATTTCATTTCCGCCCCCCTGCGGCGTGGATATGGCGGGCCAGCACGGCGGCTTGCGGCCGGCGTTTGCCCTTCAACGGTTGCACGCTCATCGGATAATTGGCGCCCCACCAGCCGCCGCCCGCCCAATAGGTCCAGCCCATCCAGGCGTCGCCATTGCGGGACATATGGTCGAGCAGCGCGTCGAGGCTGTCGAGGCATTGCGGGTCGGCAGGTGCGCCGAACTCGCCCAGCACCGCCTTCTGCCCGGTGGCGCGCAGCCAGTTGGTGGCGGCGCTCATGCGCTTGGTGATGACCTCGGCCGGTTGGCAGCGCATCGTCATGCCGCTGCTGTCGGCGTCGAGATATTGGTGCATTTCCAGCACATAATTGTTCGCCGGATCGCGGAAATCCTTGAACGCCGCGGCGTTGGACCGCGGCCCGCCGCGGGTCCAGCTATGCGCGCCGCTCCAGTTGGAGCCGGGCACGAGGATCAGGTTGCGCGCGCCGGTCTTGCGGATCGCCGCGACGCTGGCGTCGGCGATCTTGCGCCAGGCGTGGGGCGGCGTGCCGTTCGGTTCGTTCATCAGGCCGAAGGCGATGCGGCGATCGTCGCGATAATGGCTGGCGAGCCGCGACCACAGGTCCGCCAGCTTGCGCGCGCCATCGGGCATCTGGTCGAGCCGCTGGCCGTTCAGCTTGCCATAATTATGAACGTCGATGATGATCGTCTCGAACCCGCTGAGGCTGGCGAGCGACTTGTCGAGCAGCTTCATTTCTCGTTCGGACAGCGGCTGCATCGCCACCGGCTGCACCCGCTCCCACAGGATGGGCACGCGCACCATCTTCATCCCCATCTTCAGGAAATCGGCGGCGATGCGGCCGTTGGGATAGACATAATCCTTCGCATAGACGCCCGGCTTGCGACCGCTGTTGAACTCGCCGCCGGCAAGGTTGATGCCGGGCACCGGCGCGGCAATGGCGGCGCAGGGCAGCAGGCCCAGCGTCAGTGCGATGGCGGCAACGGGTCGTCCGGCGCGGAAAGGGCTGCGTCTGCCGCCTGTCATCTTGGCCTCCCCGCGCGGATCGGGCTAGGGACGTGCATCGGAAAACAAGATGGTGATCGATGCATTTGCCGAGCGATGTTGCAGCGGACGGACAGGCGGGATGGCCGAACGAAGAGGGTGCGGCCGCCCTGCGCGCGAGCGGGCTGGCGACGGCGGCGCCGCTCGCCGGCGACCGGCCGGTCCTCACCCATTTCGGCACGGTGGGGGTGATGCAGGACAGCGGCGTCATCCTGTCGGTCGAACCGGGCGATCGACC
>DAMDPH010000233.1:0-3356 GCA_032082785.1 Sphingobium sp.
GCGCCTCTGCGGCGGCGCGGGCTTCTTCCTCGGCCCGGACGCGCGCCTCGATTTCCTTGCTATCCTCATCGATGGTGGAGAGGCGGCGGGCGCGTTCGGCCGCGACCAGATCCTTCCAGTCGGCATTGTCGGCCGCCTGCCGCTCCGCCTTGGCGAGGCGCGCGAGCTTGGCGAAACAGCCGGTCGCGCCGCCCGCGCCATCGGGCGAACAGCTTTCGGTGCCGCTGCGCCCGACATATTCCATGCCGCGCACCCGCTCGCCCCATGCCTGGTTGCTCGGCTGATTGGGATTGCCCCGCAGCGGTTCGGGAATGCGGTAGCGTTCCTCCTCCCCCTTGCGCGCGCACACGACGATGTCGCTGCCGGCGCTCTGCGGGCAGGGATCGTCGCCATAGACGATCACCAGATTGACCTTTTCCGAGCCGCTGCTTTCGACCGCGGTCGGCGCGCTGTCCTGCTGCGCCAGAGCGGGCGCGGACGCGCCCAGCATCAGCGCCGTCAGGGCTGCGATCATCGGCTTGTAGGTCATCGGTCGGTCCTTTTCAGATGCGCTTCGAAAGCGCGATGGCGGCGCGACAGCCGAGGCGAATGGCGTTGAACAGCAGCGGATAGGCAATGGCCTGCTCGGCGCCATGGGCGAGCGCGGTGTCGCGATGCTCGGCTTCCTCCGCCTGGAAATCCGCGATTACCCCGGACAGTTCCGGATCGTCCGCGTCCAGCGCGCGCAGCTGCTCCGCATAATGAAGGTCGATCTCCGTCTCGATCGCGGCGGTGCAGGCCATGGCGGCCTTTGGCCCGATGGCCGCCGTCACCGCGCCCAGCGCAAAGCCGGCGACGTTCCAGAGCGGATACAGCGCGGTCGGGCGCACGCCGCGCTCGGCGATCATGGCGTCGAAGGTCTGGCGATGCCGTTCCTCCTGCGCGGCCATGCCGGCGATCAGGCGCGAATCGGGATGACGGTCGCCCATCACCGCCAGCTGCCCGGCATAGATGCGGGTCGCGCCGAACTCGCCCGCCTGATCGACGCGGATCATGGAGGCGCGGGCGCGGTCGTCGGTGCGCCGGCCGGGGCGGGGGAAATCCTTGGTCGCGCTCATGCCTTCCTCGCTTTCAGCAGCAGTCCCAAGATGGCGAGCGCGGCAAGGCCCGACAAGAGGCCGTTATAGCCCGCCAGCGACACGCCGAACAGGCTCCAGGGGGCGACGTCGCAACGGGTGATCGGCGCGGCCATGATCTGGTTCAATATGTCGCCGCCGCCGGTCGGCACGGTCGAACAGGCGGTCAGTCCCTGCCACCAGCCATATTCGACCCCGGCATGGAACAGGCCGATGCCGCCGCTGATGCCGATGGCGAGGCCCGCCAGCCCGACGAACAATGCGCTCACGCAGGCGCGGCCGCGCAGCAGCCAGGCGATCAGCGCCAGCGGGATGGCGATCATATGGGGATAGCGTTGCCACCAGCACATTTCGCACGGGTGCAGCCCACCCCAATATTGCGAGACATAGGCGCCGCCCAGAAGCAGGACGGGGGTGAGGAGGGACAGGAGGCGCGCGCGCGACAGGCTGGTCATGATGACCGTTTAGACACTCCGCCGCCTTTCGTCATGCTGAACCTGCACGCGCCGCCGCCCGGGACGGCGCGCGCCGGCTGGAACCATCAGAACCGGATCATCAGAACCGGATCATTTGGCGCCGGGCTTACGGGCCTGCTGCGCCTGGGCGATGGCGACGGCGGGCGTGCTGCCCAGCCGGCCGATGGTCTTGAGCGCATAGTCGAGCTGGAAGTCGGTGACGCCCTTCTTCTTCAGCTCTTCGGCCGTGGCGGTGAAGCGCGGATCGTCCTTCACATCCTCTTCAAGCGCGGCGTCGTCGGTCTTGATCTCATTGATCAGATGGCGGCGCAGGTCGCTTTCGCGGAATTTCGGGCGATTCTTGTAATCGGGATCGCTCAGCTGCGGCACGCGGATGTCGGGCTGAATGCCGCCTTCCTGCACCGACCGGCCCGAGGGCGTATAATAGCGCGCGGTGGTCAGTTTGAGCGCGGTGGTGTTGGACAGCGGCAACATGGTCTGCACGCTGCCCTTGCCGAAGCTGCGTTCGCCCATCACCAGCGCGCGATGCTGGTCCTGCAGCGCGCCGGCCACGATTTCCGAGGCCGAGGCGGAACCGGCATCGACCAGCACGATCACCGGCAGCCCCTTCGCATCGTCGCCGGGCTTGGCATAATAGCGTTCGACATCGCCCTTGCTGCGGCCGCGCTGCGACACGATTTCGCCGCGTTCGAGGAAGGCGTCGCTCACCGCCACCGCTTCGTCCAGCAGGCCGCCGGGATTGGAGCGCATGTCGAGCACATAGCCGGTCGGCTTGTGGCCGAGGCTCTTGTCGATGCTGCGGATCGCCTGGCGGACGTCCGACCCGGTGTTGGCCGAGAAGCTGACGATATTGATGACGCCGATGCCGTTCTTGACCTCCCACTTCACCGGCTTCAGCTCGATGATCTCGCGGGTGATGCTCAGTTCGATCGGCTTGTCGCGGCCGGGGCGCACGATGCTGAGCTTGATGCTGGTGCCCGGCGCGCCGCGCATCTTCTCCACCGCTTCGTTCAGCGTGCCGCCATAGATGAGCTGGCCATCGATATGGGTGATATAATCGCCGGCCTTGATGCCCGCGCGCCAGGCGGGGGTGTCCTGCGTCGGCGCGATCACCTTCACCGCGCCATCCTCCTGCGTCACCGCCAGACCCAGGCCGCCATAGCTGCCCTCCGTCTGGGTGCGCAGATTTTCGAAATCCCGTGCATCGAGGAAGCTGCTATGCGGGTCGAGGCTGGCCAGCATGCCGTCGATCGCGCCCTTGATCAGCGTTTCGTCATCGACCTTTTCGACATAGTCGCTGCGCACGCGCTGGAACACGTCCATGAACTCGTCGAGCGCCTTGTAGCTCGATGCCTCCCCGTCGGCGAGCGCGGCGGTGGTGGCGGGGATGAGCGCGAGCGCCCCGAGCGCGACCGCGCCCTGGAGGAAGGTGGATTTCATGGCCGTCCTTGGGTGTGACATCTGATTCCACTATAACGATTTACGGCGCGACGCAAAAGCGCAGCGCGACCAATGTTGCCTGTCATCGATGAGCGTCGGGTTAACGCGCGGAAACGATGTTCGGCGCCGGTTTCGCCATGCGCCGGGCGGCGCCGCAATCCGCCGGACGGGGCCGGTGCCGCGCGTTCAGCCAAGACCCACCAGCGGCAGGATGTCCACCGGCCGGCCGTTGCGGCGCAGCTCTATGGTGACGGTGGGGCTGCCCTGCCCGGCGAGCGCCACCGGCTCGCCCTGCCGCACGCTGTCGCCCACCTGCGCGGTGACG
>DAMDPH010000234.1:0-3355 GCA_032082785.1 Sphingobium sp.
TTGGCCGCGTCGCCGCTCACCGCCGGCAGCGCGCCGTCGGCCGGCGTGGCGGTGGAGCGCACGGCATTGCGGTCCGACTGGCCCAGCAGCTGTGGATCGACGATGATGGGATCGGCCAGCGCGCCATTGCCGGCGGGGTCGCCGCCCTCATTGCCAAGCTTGCTGTCGAGCGCGGCGAGGCTGGAATCCTCCCCCTTGCCGCAGGCCGCCAGCGGCAGCGCCAGCAGCAGCGCCGCCACGCCGCAATATCTGCTCATCCCCATGTCCCTCACTCCTTCGACCCCGAAATGGCCGAGAAAGGTTGATTTTCGCTTAGAGCGCCCCGGAAAAGGCGCAAAGCGGCCTGTCACCGGTCCGTATCAGCCCGCCCGGCGCAAGGCCAGTTTGTGGCGAATGGCCCGATGCCTCTTCTTGTCCTGCGGGTGCGAAAGGACCATCTACGCCCGATGCTGAACATTCTGTCCATCTTCATCGGCCTGGTGACGCTCATCCTGATGATCCCGGCGCTGTTTCCGCTGCTGGGCGCGCTCAACTGGCTGCTGGTGCCGGTGGCGCTGCTGGGCGCGTTGGTCGGGCTGATGTCCTCGCGCAAGACCGGGCAGAATTTCTGCCTGCTGGTCGCCGCCTCCGGCGCCTTCCGCCTGTTCCTGGGCGGAGGCATTTTCTGAGCGAGGCGATCAGCCCGGAGGAAGCGCGCAAGGGGCTGATCGCGGCCGTTGCCGCTTATGGCGCCTGGGGGCTGCTGCCCATTTTCTTCAAGCTGCTGCACCATATCAGCCCGTTCGAGCTGGTGGCGCAGCGCGTGGCCTGGTCGCTGCTGCTGATCCTGCTGCTGCTGGCCGCGCGCGGGACGATGGGGCCGCTGCGCAACATCCTGACGACGCCGCGCCTGCTGATGGCGCTGGCGGCGTCGGCGCTGTTCATCGGCATCAACTGGGTCGTCTATGTCTGGGCGGTGAGCGACAATCATATCGTCGCGGCGAGCCTTGGCTATTTCCTCAACCCGCTGGTCAATGTGCTGCTGGGCGTGCTGGTGCTGCGCGAGCGGTTGCGGCGGGGGCAGACGCTGGCGATCATCGTCGCGGCCTGCGGCGTCGCGATCCTGGCGGCGAGCGCAATCACCACCTTGTGGATCAGCATCATGCTGGCGCTGTCCTTCGCCTTTTACGGCCTCGTCCGCAAGATGACGCCGGTGCCGCCGATGGCGGGGCTGGGCGCGGAGACGCTGCTGCTGATCCCGGTCGCGCTCGGCTATCTGGGCTGGAGCGCGCAGCAGGGGACGCTGGGCTTCGGACAGGATATGGGCACCAGCCTGATGCTGGTGCTGACCGGCGCGGTGACGACGGTGCCGCTGGTGCTGTTCGCGACGGCGGCGCAGCGGCTGCCGATGGCGACGCTGGGCCTGCTGCAATATATCGCCCCGACCATGCAGTTTCTGGTCGGCGTGCTGCTTTATGGCGAGACGCTGAGCCACGGGCAGATGGCGAGTTTCGGCCTGATCTGGGTGGGCCTCATCCTGTTCGCGACGGACAGCTACCGCGCCGCCCGCCGCAACCGGCCGCTCCCCGCCTGACGCCTTAGGGCGCGGCGGGGACGCGCCCAATCAGGCGAATTGCGTGGCTTCAAACCGGATCGCCTCGCCCACCGCCGCGTTCGCCAGCGCATCTTCCCACATGACGCGATGGCCGCGAATGATGGTGCCGACCGCCTTGCCGGTCAGCGTCATTCCGTCAAAGGGCGACCAGTCGCAGCGCGAGGCAAGCCAGTCCTTGTCCACCGTCCAGCGCTTCTTGAGGTCGACCACGGTGAAATCGGCATCATAGCCGAGCGCGATCCGCCCCTTGCCCACCAGCCCGAAAATCCGCTGCGGCCCGGCCGAGGTCAGTTCGATGAAGCGGCGCAGGCTGAGCCGTCCTTCGGCCACATGGTTGAGCAGCAGCGGCACCAGCGTCTGCACGCCGGGCATGCCGCTGGGCGAGGCGGGATAGGTTTTGGCCTTTTCCTCCAGCGTGTGCGGCGCATGATCGCTGCCCAGCACATCGGGCACGCCCTGATTGAGCCAGAACCACAGGCCGTCGCGATGCGCGGCGGAGCGGATCGGCGGGTTCATCTGCGCATGGGTGCCAAGGCGCGGATAGGCATCCTCCGCCGCCAGAGTCAGATGCTGGGGCGTGACTTCGCAGCTGGCGATATCCTTGTTCTGGCCGATATATTCCAGCTCCGCCGGGGTCGTCACATGCAGGATATGGATGCGCCGGCGCGCCGCGCGGGCGAGCGCGATGATCCGCCGCGTGGCGATCATCGCGCTTTCATCGTCGCGCCATACCGGATGGGAGGAGGGGTCGCCCTCCACCCGCTCATCCTTGCGCGCGTTCATACGCGCCTCATCCTCGGCATGAATGGCGACGCGGCGGCTGCCCGATGCCAGCACCCGCGAGAGGGCGGCATCATCGTCCACCAGCAGGCTGCCGGTCGAGGCGCCCATGAAAATCTTTACGCCCGCCGTGCCGGGAATCCGCTCCAGCTCCTTGAGCTGTTCGGCATTGTCGGCGGTCGCGCCGACATAAAAGGCATGGTCGCACCACATGCGATGATGGGCGCGCGCCAGCTTGTCGGCGATGCGCTCGGCCGAATCGGTGTTGGGGTTGGTGTTGGGCATTTCGAACACGGCGGTGATCCCGCCCATCACCGCGGCGCGGCTGCCCGATTCCAGATCTTCCTTATGCTCCAGCCCCGGCTCGCGGAAGTGGACCTGGCTGTCGATGCAGCCGGGCAGGATGTCGAGCCCGGTGCAGTCGATCGTCTCGCTGGCATCGCCAAGGCCGGTGCCGATCGCGACAATCCGGCCCCCGCGCACCGCCACATCGACGCGCTCGGCGCCGCCGGGCGTATGGACCGTGCCATTTTTGAGGATCAGGTCATAGCTTTGGGTCATGGATCGCCTCCGTTGATGCGCGCGCCGCATGGGGATGGTTGGTGTCCACACGAACAGGGTGGAAAAATCAAGCGTGCCGCTTAAGTTGCACCGCATGACAGCAACCACCCTGCGCGACCGCGCGCTGCTGCGCCTTGCCGGCGAAGAGGCGCGCCCCTTCCTCCAGGGGCTCCTGACCCGCGACGTGCTGACGCTCGCGCCCGACGCGCCGCGCTGGGCCGGGCTGCTCAGTCCGCAGGGCAAGATCCTCTATGACCTCATCCTCTGGGCCGACGGCGAGGCGGTGCTGATCGATTGCGAAGCCGCGCAGGCCGATGCGCTGGCGAAGCGGCTGACCCTCTACCGGCTGCGCCGCAAGGTGGAGATCGGCCGGGTCGAGGGGCTGGCGGTGCATTGGGCCCTGGCGGCGACGGACAGGCC
>DAMDPH010000235.1:0-3338 GCA_032082785.1 Sphingobium sp.
AGCGGCTTTGGCGGCGGCGACTATGACGATTTCGGCGGCGGCAGCAGCGGCGGTTCCGGCGGCGGCAATCGCGGCGCGGGCAATCGCGGCGGCGCCGGCGGCCCCAATTTCGACAACGACCTGGATGATGAAGTGCCGTTCTGAACCCCGCATGCGGGACTGATCTACGGGAGTCGTTTCGAAGCGGCTCCCGGCAGGTCAAGACATCCGGCGTCTTAAAGCGGCCTTCGCCTGCCCAGCAGGAAATGGCTCCGTCAGGCCCAGCCCCTGATTTGGGCGTCATCCAGCTGAGGTGACACCGATCGGCCGCCGCGACTCTGGCATAATTGGTCAGACCAGTTTAGTCACCGCTGCCATCTGACTTGCGAGCTTTTACAGCGGGTTGAGCATTTCGCATTTTAGCGACAACTGTCTCACCCTTGTTGCCTATCCTATATTTCCGCCAAATCTGGTCAGGCCGAACCGGCGCCCTTCCCCCCCAGACGTACAAAGGCCGCGCCTCCCTGGGGAAGCGCGGCCCTTGGTTCGGATGCCTCCGGGCCGCTTCTGCACAAGCGGACCGGCCGGGTGTCGGGTCAGGCGGCGACGGCCACGCTGTTGACGCCCAGTTCGGCGATCGCGAATTCGCGAATATGGTCGGCAAGGTCGGGCCGGTCGAGCGCCAGCGCCAGATTGGCCTCGATATAGCCGGCCTTGGAGCCGCAGTCGAAACGGCGGCCGTCGAAGGTGACGCCGTGGAACGGCTGCTGGCCGATCATGGAGGCCATGGCGTCGGTCAGCTGGATCTCGCCGCCGGCGCCCTTTTCCTGCGTCTCCAGGATCGTCATCACTTCGGGCTGCAAGATATAGCGGCCGGGCAGGATCAGGTTGGACGGCGCGGTGCCGAGCTTGGGCTTTTCGACCAGCCCCTTCACCTCGGTCAGCGCGCCGTTGCGGGCGCCCGGATCGATGACGCCATAGCTGGGCGTCTGGTCCATCGGGATTTCGAGCGCGCAGACCAGATTGCCGCCGACCTGCTCATAGGCCTCGACCATCTGCTTGAGGCACCCCTTGCCCGGCGCGCCCTTCATGAATTCATCGGGCAGCAGCACGGCGAAAGGCTCGTCGCCGACGATGTCGCGGGCGCACCAGATCGCATGGCCAAGGCCAAGCGGCTCCTGCTGGCGCAGGAAGACCGCATTGCCCGGCGCCAGCCGCGTCCCTTCCAGGGCGGACAGATCCTTGCCGCGCTCCCGCTGGGTGGCTTCAGCCTCATAGGCGATGTCGAAATAATCCTCGATGGCGCCCTTGCCGCGCCCGGTGACGAAGATCATCTGCTCGATGCCCGCCTCCCGCGCTTCATCGACCGCATATTGGATCAGGGGGCGATCGACCACCGGCAGCAATTCCTTGGGCACCGACTTGGTCGCCGGCAGGAAGCGCGTGCCGAGTCCGGCTACGGGGAAAACGGCTTTGCGGATCGGCTTGTTCGTCATGGACACTCCATTCTCGCTGGTCACGCGATGGCGACGGGGATCGCCCCGCGTCTGTGGAAAATCAAGTAGGGGTAGTCTCGTATATGGCTCAGATGGCCAGCAGGCGCTGCGCTACCTGTTCCAGCGAGACGATTTCGGTTTCGAGTTGCTCCAGCGCGATATGCTGGGCGTTGTTGCGCGAATCGCGGCAGACGAAGCCGCCGGGCGCGGGTTCCTGAAAACCGCCGAGGATGAGGGCGCGAAAACGGTCGATCCGCTGCAATTCGCGTTCGATCTCCGCAATTTCCCCGAGTGCGGCGGCGTTGCGACGGTCGCGCATCGCCACCATCGTGCGGATTTCGGTCAGCAATTTGGTCATGGTGGGCCGGGTCCGCGCGCCGACGGTGCGAACATCGCCCATGCTTTCACGCATGACGCCGATCTTCGCCTCCAGGCTCTGCTCCAACATGGTCCAGGCACAGACCAGCCGACCGACCCCGCACAGAAGCGCCGCATCTTCCGGCGCATATTCCGACACCGCTTTCACATCAGAAACCAATTGCAGGCTCACGCCCCTCTTCTCCCTTCGCTTCCCCAAGTCCTGCGCAGCGTCGGGCGGAAAGGCCAGAGCGGCAGGCTACTCTCCCCGCAACAGCGGCACAGGCCAGCGGCTGCCGTGCCAAATCGGCGGCGAACCGAGTCGCCGCCCGCGCGCCTCCTCAGGAAGAACGCCTAGAAATCGATCGCGATGCCCTTGCGCTCCCAATCGCCATAGCGGACCGGACTCAGCGGCTCGTCATGGGGCGTGGGGCTGTCGATCGGATCGGGCTGCGGCACCGGCGGGCTTTTGGAAAGATGCGCGGGCGGCTTCACATGCGCCGGCCGCTTGCCGTTGAAGGTTCCCATGCGTCCTGCTTTCGATTGCGGAGCCGCCTGCGCAACCCCATATTTCCCTATAGCCCGCTATCTGGGCGGTGAAGGAGCGTTACGCAAGTGAGTGGTTTCAAGACGGCGATGCTGTTGTCGGCGCTGACGGCGCTGTTCATGGCGCTGGGCTATACGCTGGGCGGCACCGGCGGGGCGGTCATCGCGCTGCTGGTCGCGGCCGGGATGAACATGTTCACCTTCTGGAATGCGGACCGGATCGTCCTGTCCATGCATAATGCGCGCGAGGTGGATGCCGCCAGCGCCCCCGATTTTTACGGCCTGGTCGCCGAGCTGGCCCAGAGGGCTGGCCTGCCGATGCCGCGCGTCTATCTGATCGACGAGCCGCACCCCAATGCCTTCGCCACCGGCCGCGACCCTGCCCATGCGGCGGTGGCGGCGACGACCGGCCTGTTGTCGATGCTGAGCCGGGAGGAAGTGGCCGGGGTGATGGCGCATGAACTGGCCCATGTGCGCAATCGCGACACGCTGATCATGACGATGGTGGCGACTATCGCCGGCGCGATTTCGATGCTGGCCAATTTCGGCCTCTTCTTCCGCAGCGGCAATGGCGAGAATGGCCATGCCAATATCGCCGCGAGCCTGCTGGCGGTGATCGTCGCGCCCTTTGCGGCGATGATCGTCCAGATGGCGATCAGCCGGACGCGCGAATATGGCGCCGACGCGGCCGGCGCGGAGATCAGCGGCAATCCGGCCGCGCTCGCCTCCGCCCTCGCCAAGATTTCGGGTCAGGCCGCGCGCATCCCCAATCCGGTCGCCGCGCGCAATCCCGCCGCCGCGCAGCTTTATATCGTGCCGACGCATGTGAGCGAACTCTTCTCCACCCATCCCGCAACCGACAAGCGCATCGCCGCGCTCCAGGCGCTGGCGAGCGAGATGGGGACGCCCGTTGGCCTGCCGCCCGCGCCGGAGAGCCGCCAGCCTGACGCGCCGCGGGTG
>DAMDPH010000236.1:0-3338 GCA_032082785.1 Sphingobium sp.
CGCTGCGGGCGCGCTGGCCCGATGCCGATGCGCGCCGCCGCGCCATTGACGCCGGCTTGCAGCCGGGTGGGCCGATCGATCCGTTGACGGAGACTGCCGCCGACGCGCTGCCGGTCTGGCTCGATGCGCCGCTTGTGACCACGCCATCCCGCTGCGTCGCCATCGTCCTGACTTCTGCCGATCCCGATGATCTGACGCTGCGCGCCGCGCGGCTGCTGGGGGAGGCGGATCGCGTCTATCATGCCGCTCATGTCCCGGCATCGATCCTGGACCGCGCCCGCGCCGACGCCGCCCGCATCGCCGCCACCGCGCCGCCGGAAGATCCGGGGGTGGGGCTGTCGCTCTGGCTGGACATACCGGCCTGAACTTCCTCCGGAATCATTTGTCAATTGCTGGTGAATCGGGCAATGTCGCAAGACTAGGGGGAGGTTAAATCATGAAATCTTTTGTTCGTTTCGCAGTCTTGTCCATGGCCGGCGCGCTTATGGCGTCGCCTGCTGCCGCTGAATATGGCCGTTTCGGCGGCTATGTCGAGCCGCAGCAAGTGCCCGAGCCGGGCACGATCGGTCTGTTCGGTCTTGGTCTGGTCGGTGCCGGGCTGATCTATATGGCGCGTCGCAAGCGTCGCAATCACGACTGAGCGCGACGTCAGGCCGTCGCCTCTGCCTCCGGTGCATAAGCGCGGGAGAAGAGGTCGACGGCAAAACGCGCATCTTCTTCGATCAAGTCGGGTGACGCGCTGGTGATTTGCCCGAACATCAATTGCTGGTGACAGCCCGACATGCTGAGCATCATCAGCGCGCGCGCCGCCTTGACCGGATCGTCGCGCCGCAACTGACCGCGCTCCATTGCTCCTTCCAGAAAGCGCGCAAGCAAAAGCCGCGTGCCGAGCGGCGCCATTTCGAAAAAGATGCGGCTCATTTCCGGCGAGCGCGCGCCTTCCGACGTGATGAGCCGGTGCAGCGCGATGGCGTCGGGCGAGGTGACTTTCTCCAACAGGCTCACGCACACCCGATGCAGCGTCGGCCACAACTCCCCGCACGGATCGAGTATTTCAGACAATCGCGTTCGGTAGGCGGTGGTCGCATGGTCCAGCACCGCGGTGAACAGATCTTCTTTAGACGGAAAGTGATTCCACAACGTCCCCTTGGACCCGCCCAGTTCCGCCGCAATCCCCGACATGGTGGTGCCGGCATAGCCATGTTCCAGGAAATAGGCGGCGGCAACGCGCAGGATATGCGCGCGGCGATCGCGTCGTCGGGCTTCACGCCGGCTCAGGCAGGAGGGTAATGGCGGGAGCGTCATAAAACCGTACTCTAGAGTATGCTAATTCTGTTGACAAGGTGCTGCGTCAGGCGCAAGGGCACTTTTCATACTATCTGGTACGGTAAGATATGCTCGTGAGTCGTCCCCCCCTTTCTCACCGCCCCTTGCTGATGACGGCGACGCTGCTGCTCCTTTCGGGATGCGCGGCCGTGCCCGATCTGGGGCCAAAGCCGATCGTCCGTGCGCCCGAAACGGTCGCGGCGACGCAAAGTTTCGCCGGCGCGGAGCGCGCCTGGCCGGGCGATGGCTGGTGGACCGCCTATGAGGATCCGCAGCTCACTGCGCTGATCGAGGAAGGGTTGCGCAACGCGCCCGACCTTGCCGCCGCCAATGCCCGTTTCCGCCGGGCGCAGGCGATGGCGCAGCAGGCCGGCGCGCCGCTGCTCCCCTCGGTCGATGGCACGGCCAGCGCGGGCGCGACCAAGCAAAGCTATAATATGGGCATGCCCAAGGATTTCGTGCCGCAGGGCTGGCTCGGCACCGGGCGGCTGGCGCTCGATCTGGGGCTGGACCTTGATCTTTGGGGCCGCAACCGCGCGGCCCTCGCCGCCGCCACGTCCGAGACACGGGCCGCCGATCTGGAGGCGCAGCAGGCGCGGCTGGCGCTGACCACCGCCATTGCCGACGCCTATGCCGATCTCGCGCGCCTGTATGAGGATGCCGATATTCAGCGGCGAGCGCTGGAGATTCGGACGGCCAGCCAGAAGCTGGTCGCCGATCGCCGCCGCAACGGGTTGGAAACACGGGGCGGGGAGCGGCAGGCCGATGCGACCGTGTCGTCCGCCCGCGCGCAGCTCGCCGCCGCCGAACTGGCGATCCAGCTGCGCCAGCATCAGATCGCCGCGCTGATCGGCGCCGGCCCGGATCGCGGCCTGTCGATCACCCGCCCGCAAGTGGCCGAACTGGCCTCGCTCGGCCTGCCCGCCGATGTCACCACCAATCTGGTGTCGCGCCGCCCCGACATCGCCGCCGCGCTCGCCCGGACCGAGGCGGCGGCCAAGCGGATCAAGGTTGCGCGCGCCGATTTCTTCCCCGCCATTCGCCTCAGCGCGCTGATCGGGGTGCAGTCGCTCGGCTACAGCACGCTCTTCAACGCCGCGACCGGCAGCGCCGATGGCAGCGCGCAGCCCTTCGTCGACAATCTGCTCAGCAAGGATGCGATCTTCGGCAGCGTCGGCCCGGCGGTCAGCCTGCCCATCTTCCATGGCGGCGCCTTGCAGGGCCAGTATCGCGGCGCCCGCGCCACCTATGACGAGGCGGTCGCCAATTATGACCGCACCGTGCTCAACGCCTATCAGCAGGTGGCCGATGCCGTCACCAGCCGGCGCGCGCTCGACCAGCGGCTGACCGACGCCCGCGCGGCGCTCACCGCCTCGCGCGAAGCGCATGAGATCGCCCGCAAACGTTATGAAGGCGGCCTGTCCACCTATCTCGACCTGCTGAATGTCGAGGATCAGCTATTGGCCGCGCGTCAGGCGGTGGCCACGCTGGAGGCCAGCGCCTTCTCCCTCGACATTGCCCTCATCCGTGCGCTGGGCGGCGGCTTCGCTGCCAGCGACATCCAGTCCAAGGATCCCTCCCATGGCTGACGCCACCCTTGCCCAGAACGACACCCCCGAAGACACCGACGCCCGGCGCAAGGCGACGCGCAAGACCTGGCTGATCCGCCTCGCCATCGCGCTCGTCATTCTCGGCCTGCTCTGGACCGCCTGGTATCTGCTGGTCGGGCGCAACCATGTCAGCACCGACAATGCCTATGTGAATGCGGAGATGGCGCAGGTGACGCCGCTGGTGTCCGCGCAGGTCACAGAGGTGCGGGTGAAGGATACGCAGACGGTGAAGCGCGGCGACATATTGGTGAAGCTGGACGACAGCGACGCCCGTATCGCCGTCGCCCGCGCCGAGGCCGATCTGGCCGAAGCGCGCCGCCGCTTCCGGCAGGCCAGCGCCACCAGCAGCTCGCTGTCGGCGCAGGTGGATGCCCGCGCCGCCGAGATCGCCCGCGCGCAGGC
>DAMDPH010000237.1:0-3332 GCA_032082785.1 Sphingobium sp.
GCCGCCGCCGCCGCGCTGCCGCTGCTGCCCCGCCCCGCCTTCGCCGCCAAGCGAGCCAAAGGCGCCCGGCCCGGCCCCTATCTGATCGGCGCCGACATCAGCTGGGTGCCCGAGGATGAGGCCGCCGGCGCCCGCTATTTCGTGAACGGCACGCAGCAGGACCCGATCCGCATCCTGCGCGATGCCGGCTTCAACGCCATCCGCCTGCGCATCTTCGTCGATCCCGCCAAAGGCTATAGCCGGCGCGAGCCGGACAAGGGCTGGGCCGGACTGGCGCAGACGGTGCGGCTCGGTCGCCGCGTGCGCGCGGCGGGCATGGGGCTGGTGCTGAGCTTTCACTATAGCGACATATGGGCTGATCCCGAGCATCAGGGCGTGCCCGAAGCCTGGGCGGCGATGGACCTGCCCGCGCTCGCCCGAGCGGTGGAGGCGCATACGCATGACACGCTGGTCGCGATGCGCGCGGGCGGCGCGCCGGTCGACATGGCGGTGATCGGCAATGAAACGACCTTCGGCATGTTGTGGCCCAAGGGGCGGGTGAAGCTTTCCACCCCCACCGGCAATCCGGTGACCGACGCCAATCATGCCAAGGTGGGCGAAGTCGGCGGCTTTGACGGCTTTGCCGCGCTGCTGCGCGCCGGCATTGCGGGCGCGCGCCGGGCCGAGCCGGGCATCGCCATCCAGCTGCACAATCATCTGGGCCGGCACTGGCCGATCGTGCGCGAATGGACCGATGCGCTGCTGGCGCGGCAGGTGGATTTCGACGTTATCGGCCTGTCCTGCTACCAGCAGCGCGAACAGGGCGACTGGGCGCGGACCTTCAAGGCGTTCGTCGAACGCTATTCCGACAAGGGGCTGCTGGTCGCCGAATATTCCAGCCGCAAACGCTATATCAACGATCTGGTCCATGAGCTGCCGGGCCAGCGCGGCTGGGGCAGCTTCATCTGGGAGCCGATCCGCCATCAGGAGGCGCTGTTCGACCTGGACGGCCGCAATGCCGGCGGCGGGCCGAAGCCCGATCTCCTGTCGCAGGGGCTGAACGGGGCGGAGGCGCCCGGCGGGCTGGCGGCCGCCGCCGCTGCCCCCCAGCCAGCTCAGCCTGCGCCCAAGCCCGAACCCACCGGTCCCATGGGCCGGGGCGGCGACTATGTCGCCAACGCCCAGCTCGACCTTTATCGCCAGATGGCCAGGGATTATCGATGAACCGTCGCGACTTCACCATGGGTCTCAGCGCACTGGCGCTGAGCGCCTGCGCCACCCCGCCCCGCCCCCGGATCGAGGGAGATGCGGGCGATCCGCTGCTCTTCGCCTATTTCACCACCGGCAAGGGCGAGGCGGACGGGCTTCGGCTGGCGGTCAGCGACGATGGGTTCCGCTTCCGCGCGCTGGCCGAAGGACGCAGCCTGCTGGTGCCGCAGGTGGGCGAGAAGAAGCTGATGCGCGATCCCTTCCTCTACCGCGCGGGCGGGCTCTATCATCTGCTCTGGACCACCGCCTGGGAGGGCGTGACCATCGGCCATGCGACCAGCGAGGATCTGATCCACTGGTCGCCGCAGCGCGCACTGCCGGTGATGGCGGACGTGCCCGGCACCCGCAATTGCTGGGCGCCCGAGGCCCATTATGACGCCGCCAGCGGCCAGCATATGCTCTTCTGGTCGAGCACGGTGGACGGCCGTTTCACCGAGACGGCGGGCACGTCGGAATCGGCCTATAATCACCGGCTGTGGCAGGTGACGACGCGCGACTTCGCGACGTTCAGCGCGCCCGCGCCGCTCTATGATCCCGGCTTCAGCGTCATCGACGGCACCTTCGCGCAGGGGCCGGACGGCGGCCTCTACCTGATCGTCAAGGATGAGACGGTGCAGCCGCCGGCCAAATGGCTGCAAATCGCCAGGGCGCAAGGCCCGCATGGCCCCTTCGGCCCGCTGTCCCGCCCCTTCTCCCCCGCCTGGGTCGAAGGGCCGATGACGGCGCAGGTCGGCGACGCGCTGCTTTGCTATTATGATATCTACAAGGAAGGCCGCTGGGGCGCGGCGCTGACGCGCGACATGACGACATGGCAGGATGTGGGCGACCGGCTGGAGATGCCGGCCGGCGCCCGCCACGGATCGCTGCTGCGCGTGCCGCGTCGGCTGGTCGATCCTATCGTCTAGAGTTGCCCGTCAGAGCGTGACGCCGCGTTTCCAGATGGCGATGTCCCGCTCGCCATTTTGTTCGTTGCGGGCGGGCCGGCCGCTGGCGACGGCGCAGATCTCGGTCATCAGCGCCTCGGCGGCGGCGTCCATCCCCTCGTCCAGCACGATGCCGGCGTCGAAGTCGATCCAGCCGGGCTTGCGCCGCGCCAGTTCATGGTTGGTGGCGAGCTTCATCGTCGGCACCGGGCTGCCGAGCGGCGTGCCCCGCCCGGTGGAAAAGAGCGTCAGCGTCACGCCCGACGCCGCCAGCGCGGTGGTCGACACCGCGTCATTGCCGGGCGATTCCAGCAGGGTAAGCCCCGCCCGCCGCAGCCGCTCGCCATAGCGCAGCACATCGACCACCGCCGCGCGGCCGCCCTTCTGCACCGCGCCCAGCGATTTTTCCTCCAGCGTGGTGATGCCGCCCGCGACATTGCCGGGGCTGGGATTTTCGGAGATCGGCTCGCCATGGTCGAGGAAATAGCGTTTGAAGCGGTTGATCATCGCCACCAGCGCGTCGAACACATCCTCGTCGGTGGCACGCGCCATCAGCAGCCGTTCGGCGCCGAACATTTCGGGAATTTCGGTCAGCACCGCCTGCCCGCCGGCAGCCGTCACCATGTCGGCGGCGCGGCCGATCAGCGGGTTGGCGGTGAAGCCGCTCAGCCCGTCCGAGCCGCCGCATTTGAGGCCGAGGCGCAGCGCCTCCAGCCCCACCGTCTCGCGCCGGTCGGCGGCGGCGATCTCCACCAGTTCGGCGATCGCCTGCGCGGCGGCATCATATTCGTCCGCGCTCATCTGCGCGCCGACGCTGCGCACCCGCGCGCGCCGTTCGGGCGGCAGCCGCTCGATCAGCGGGCCGAGCTGATTTTCCTCGCAGCCCAGCCCCAGCAGCAGCACGCCGCCGGCATTGGGATGGCAGGCGAGCGAGGCCAGCAGCTGCGCGGTATCGTCGAGATCGTCGCCGAGCTGCGAACAGCCCAGCGGATGGGCGAAGGCGAGGATATCGTCGACCTTGTCGCCATGCAGCCGCGCCGCCGCCTGCGCCACCCGCTCGGCGGTGCGGCCGACGCAACCGACCGTGGGGATGACCCAGATCTGGTTGCGGGTGCCGACGCTGCCGTCGGCGCGGCGATAGCCTTCGAAGGTGAAGGCGCC
>DAMDPH010000238.1:0-3266 GCA_032082785.1 Sphingobium sp.
TGGCCAAGCCCAACAGCATCGCGCTGCGCATGGCGCTGGTGGCGGCGGACGAGGCGGACCTGGTCGCCACCGTGCGCTGGGGCAATGAATGGGACATCGCCGCTGCCGCGCTCATCTGTCAGGAAGCGGGCGCCATCGTCACCGATGCGCTGGGCGCGCCGCTGCATTTCAACCGGCCCGAGCCGACCGCCTTCGGCCTGCTCTGCGCCGCGCCGGGCATCCATGCCGCCGCCACGGAGCGGCTCGCCCCCCGCGCGCAGGAGATGCTGGCGCGGGACTGACCCGGCTCAGCCCGGACGGGTCTTCTTTGAGGCGCGATACCTTAGTTACAGCTTGCCATATTTGGCCTCGAAGCCGGCAATGTCGCCGGCGGCCAGATATTTGGCCTGATCCACCCACTGGTCACGCACCGGGCGGCCCTTGAAATTGCCGAGGCGGCTGTCGATGGCGGCGATGTCGCTGTCGGTCCAGGCGGCGATCTGCGCATAGCGGGTGACGCCCAGCTCGATCAGCTGCGTTCGCAGCTTCGGCCCCACGCCCTTGAGCTTGAGCAGATCGTCGGCATCGCTCGACGCGGCGGCGGGCGCGGCCGGCACCGGCGTTTCGCTGACCGGCTGAGACGGAACGGGATCGGCGCGAACCGGCTCGACCGGCTTGTCCTCGGCGGGCTGCGGCTCGATCTCCGAGGCGAGCGGGGCGGGGACGATGGGGTTGGGCAGCGGATCGAGCGGGGTCGCGATCACCGGCACCGGCGGCACGTCGGACGGTTCGGCGGGCATGGCCGGCGACACATTTTCCGGCACCACGCCCAGCCCGTCGGCGCCGTCCGATGCATCGGCCGCGCCCTTGTTGCGGCCCGACAGCAGCACGACGAGGCCGATGACGACCAGCAGCGCGATCAGCAGCCACAAGCCATAGTCCATGAAGAATTCCTGCATCGCTCTGCCTCCCGCATCCAATAGTTGCTGCTATTTAGGGGCGGTTTCCGTCGCGGGGCAAGGGTGTCATGGCGCAAGGGGCCGCCGCCGGCCCCTTTCCGCCATCTATCAGCCGCGTTCGCGCGCGACCTCCCGCCAGCCGATATCGCGGCGGCAGAAGCCCGAGGGGAAGTCGAGCGCGTCGACCGCGGCATAGGCGGCGGCCTGCGCGGCGGCGACGCTGTCGCCGGTGGCGGTGACGTTCAGCACCCGCCCGCCGCTGGCGACCAATGCGCCATCCTGTTCGGCGGTGCCGGCATGGAAAATCTTGGCGCCATCGGCTTCGGCCGCCGCGATGCCGCGGATCGCGCCGCCCTTTTCAGCCGTGCCGGGATAGCCCTTCGCCGCCATGACGACGGTCAGCGCGGTGCGGTCGGCCAGCTGCACCGGCCCCTGTTCGGCCAGCCGCCCCTGCGCCACCGCCATCAGCAGCTCGACCAGATCGCCGTCGAAGCGGCTCATCAGCACCTGACATTCGGGATCGCCGAAGCGGGCATTATATTCGATCAGCTTCGGCCCTTCCGCCGTCAGCATCAGGCCGGCGTACAGCACGCCCGAATAGGGCGTCCCCTCGGCCGCCAGCGTCTCCACCGTCGGGCGGATGATGCGGTCCATCACCTGCGCCTCCAGTTCGGGCGTCAGCACGCGGGCGGGGCTGTAGGCGCCCATGCCGCCGGTATTGGGGCCGGTGTCGCCATCGCCCACCCGCTTATGATCCTGCGCCGATCCGAAGGGCAGGATGGCGCTGCCGTCGGTGAGGGCGAAGAAGCTCGCCTCCTCGCCGGTCATAAATTCTTCCAGCACCACTTCCTCACCCGCCGTGCCGAACGCGCCGGAGAACATGCTGTCGAGCGCGTCGAGCGCCTCCTGCCGGGTTTCGGCGATGATCACGCCCTTGCCGGCGGCCAGGCCATCGGCCTTGATCACCAGCGGCAGGGCGTAATCGTCGAGCGCGGCGATGGCGCCGTCCTTGCTCGTTACCCGTTGATAGGCGGCGGTGGGAATGCCGGCGCGCTGGCACAGATCCTTGGTGAAGCCCTTGGAGCCTTCCAGCTGCGCGGGCTTCTTGTCGGGGCCGAACACGGCGACGCCCATGGTGCGCAGATTGTCGGCAAGGCCATCGACCAGCGGCGCTTCCGGCCCGATGACGGCCAAGCCAATCGAGTGGCGGATGCAGAAATCCAGCACGGCGCGGTGATCCGTCGCCTGAAGGTCGACCAGCGTTGCATGCTGCGCTATGCCCGGATTACCCGGCGCGGCGTAAAGCGTCTGCAGGGCAGGCGATTGCGCCAGCTTCCACGCCAGCGCATGTTCGCGGCCACCGCCGCCAAGCAGAAGGATGTTCATTTCGCCCATGTCCCCGCAATATGATGCCTATGACAGTTCGGGCCGCCTGTTAGCGGAGGAGAGGGCCGGGGACAACGCGCCGCCGCTGTCGGTCAGCGAATTGTCTGGCCTGCTCAAGCGCACGGTCGAGGACCGGTTCGGCCATGTCCGGTTGCGCGGCGAAATTAGCGGCTTCAAGCGGGCGGCGTCGGGCCATCTCTATCTCTGTCTCAAGGACGATAATGCCGTCATCGACGGGGTGATGTGGAAGGGCGGGGCGCAGCGGCTGGCCTTTGCCGCGCAGGACGGGGTCGAGGTGATCGCGACCGGCAAGCTCACCACCTATCCGGGGCGCTCCAAATATCAGATCGTGATCGATCGCATGGAGCTGGCGGGCGAAGGCGCGCTGATGGCGCTGCTGGAAAAGCTCAAGGCGAAGCTGGCGGGCGAGGGGCTGTTCGCGCCCGAACGCAAGCGCAAGCTGCCCTTCCTGCCGCGCACCATCGGCGTGGTGACATCGCCCACCGGCGCGGTGATCCGCGACATATTGCACCGCCTGTCGGACCGCTGCCCCACCGATGTGCTGCTCTGGCCGGTGCTGGTGCAGGGCGCCGGATCGGCCGAGCAGATCGCGCGGGCGATACGCGGCTTTTCGGCGATGGACGGCAGCGGCCCGGTGCCGCGCCCCGACCTGCTGATCGTCGCGCGCGGCGGCGGCTCCATCGAGGATCTGTGGAGCTTCAACGAAGAGATCGTCGTCCGCGCGGTCGCCGAATGCAGCATCCCCACCATTTCGGCGGTGGGGCATGAAACCGACACGACCCTGTGCGACTATGCCGCCGACATGCGCGCGCCCACGCCCACGGCGGCCGCCGAAATGGCGGTGCCGGTGCGGGCGGAGCTGCTGGCGATGCTGCGCGAGCAGGGTTTGCGGATGGAGCGGGCGGTGCGGCGCGGCGCGGG
>DAMDPH010000239.1:0-1932 GCA_032082785.1 Sphingobium sp.
CCCGTCCCTCCGCCGCCCCGCCCGCTATGCCACCCGCCGTCCCGCCGGTCGCGCGCACCCATCCGTCGCCCGACGCGTCAATATCGATGGCATAGGCGTCGACCGGCAACGGCACGATCGCGCCATTACCCTCCTCCGCCTCCACCGCCAGGATCGCCGCCACCGGCCGCGCCGCCAGCCTTTGCCAGGCGCCGTCGCCCACCAGCCGCTCGCGCGCCTCGCGCAGGATCAGCCATTGGCCGACAAAATGCTCGCACAGCGTCGCCGCCCCGCGCAGCAGGCCGGTCAGCACCGCGTCATCGTCCGCACTCTCAATCCGTAAATAGGCCTTCAGCTCGGCCAGCGGCACCGCCGCATCATCGCTCGCCATCTCCATCTTCCCCCCAAAGGCCCCGTTCCTCCGGTCGCCGCCGCGCCCCCGCGCAACGGCTGCCGCGCCCGCCCCCGGACGCGGCAGACCGCCACCGCATCAGGATGCGGTGAATTTCATCAGCTTGATCGCCTCGCTATTGGCGATTGCGCCGCCCACCCGCTTGACCGCGTAGAAGTGGACGAACGGCTTGTTGCTGAACGGATCGCGCAGGATGCTGGTCTCGCCCCGTTCGGCGACGACATAGCCGGCCTGGAAATTGCCGAAGGCGATCGACAGGCTGTTGGCGGCGATGTCGGGCATGTCCTCCGCCTCGACCACCGGATAGCCGAGCAGCGTCGCGGGCTGTTCGGCGGCCAGCGCCGGCTGCCACAGAAAGGCGCCGTCGCTGGTCTTCATCTTGCGGATCTGGGCCAGGGTGGCGCTGTTCATGACAAAGCTCGCCCCCTGCCGATAGGGCGCGCGCAGGCTCTGCACCAGATCGATCAGTCTGTCCTGCGGGCTGGTCGCGGCAAAAGCGCCGGCCGCGCCAGAAGCGACATATTGCAGCGTGCCGAACGGCCGCGTCGCATCCGGGTCGACGGTGGCGGCATAGGTCAGAAAGCCCTTGGGCTTGCTGCTGCCATTGCCGTTGATGAAGGCCGCGCCCTCGGCCGCCGCGAATTCGCGCGCAATCTCCTGCGCCAGCCAGCCCTCGACATCGAACTGCGCATCATCCAGCATCGCCTGGCTCGCCGCCGGATTGGCATAAAGCTCGCCCGATGGCGGCGCGATCTCGTTGAAAATGGGCGTGTTGGTCATCGGCCGCGCGCCGGTCTCGCTCGCCCAGCCGGACGTGACGCCGCCCGCCGTCACCAGCTTGCGATAGCCCGCCGATCCGGTGCGCACGACATTGGCGATGGCGCGGATGGGCGAGGCCGCCTTGAGCAGGGCGTCGATCTGCTGGTCGATCTCGCGCGGGACGGCATAGCCGCCGGCCGCGCCGCTATTGCCGGCAAAGCTTTTCAGCTCCACCCCCGCCTCCATGCCCTGGCGCAGATAGCGCTCGACAAAGGCGCTGTGCGCCGGGTCGGTCGCGCCGCCCTTCACCCCGTCGAGCGGCAAGCGCCGCTGCGCCAGCAAGGCCGCATCGATCCGCCCCTTGAGCGCATTTACTTCCCCCTCCAGCGTGTCGATCCGCTCCTGCTGAAGCAGCTGCTCAAACGCGCTCTCCAGACCGTCCCCTGCCGTCTCGCTCATGCTCATCTCCTGCTTGCACAAAAAAAGCGCCCCCAAGGAGCGCCGCCACCAGAAGCCGCGCATCTATGGCGCGGCGTGACATTGAAGGGTGGGATGCCGGCGGCCAGAGCCTGCCGGCGCGACTCGTCGTTGAAAGCATGTCCCGATGAAGGCCGGCCCCCCGCTCCACCGTCCCGGCTGGACCCTGACCTGCTTCGGAGAACAGGACCATCGAACCGGCCCGACTCCCGTCCCACCAACCATGGCGCACCGCGTCAGCAAATGCTGCTAGCCCACCCCACCGCCGCCAGTGCCAACACGACGCACCGGCCCCAGCCGCACCC
>DAMDPH010000239.1:2032-3216 GCA_032082785.1 Sphingobium sp.
TAGCCCACCCCACCGCCGCCAGTGCCAACACGACGCACCGGCCCCAGCCGCACCCTCTCCGCGCCTCTGCGCCTCCGCGCGAACCTCATAACCAGCCGGGTTCGCGCACAGGCGCAGAGCATGGGAGGCGGTGAGGCCAAGGATGAAGTCGCACCGAATGACGCCAAAATCATCCCGACGCACAGCCGACGAACAGGGCCGTTTTCCGACAAAGGCCGGCATTCCGCCACAGCGCCGCAACTGAACCCCGACCCGCGGCGGGGAACAGACTTCCCTCTCCAGAAAACGCGCGCCCTGTCGCTCCACCATTGCTCTCCCAGCACCGCCGCCCGGCCCTCCAAAGCACGTCCCCTTGCCTCCCCCGCCTCACCCGCGCATCATCGCTCCCATGACTCTCACCCTGACCGCCGATGGCGCGGCGCATCTGGCGGGCGCGCTGGCCCCTGCCGATCTCGACGCTTTGGATGAGCTGCTGGCCGCGCTGCCCGAAGAACGGGCGGGGCAGCGGCTGTCGGCTTTTCCCGCGCTGCACCCCCATCTGTCGGCCGAGGGCGCCATCGGTCGCCATGCCGCCGCGCGCATGGGGCCGGCGGCGCGGCCGGTTCGGGTGATCCTGTTCGACAAGACGGCTGCGACCAACTGGGCGCTCGGCTGGCATCAGGACCGCACCATCGCCGTGCGGGAGCGTCGCGACGTGCCGGGCTATGGCCCCTGGACCGTCAAATCAGGCATCCCCCATGTCGCGCCGCCGCAGAAGCTGCTCGACGCCATGCTGACGCTGCGGCTGCATCTCGACCCGGTGGACGAGGATAATGCGCCGCTGCTGATCGCGCCCGGTTCGCATCACCATGGCCGGGTCGCGGAAGCTGCCATTCCCGCGCTCGTCGCCCGCTGCGGCAGCCATGCCTGCCTCGCCGCGCGGGGCGACATCTGGCTTTACGCGACGCCCATCCTCCACGCCTCGCAGGCCGCCGCCCGTCCCCGCCGTCGCCGCGTGCTGCATGTCGACTATAGCGCCGACAGGCTGCCCGGCGGGCTGGCGTGGCTGGGTGTGGACTAAGCGCGGCGGGGATGCCGTGCCGCGCTCTTCCGGGCATCATCGCGCCGACCGGTCCGAGCCCGCCCCCACCGCGATCACGCGCGCAAGCGGCTGCATCGGGTGGCTGACCAGGCTCACCTCCACC
>DAMDPH010000240.1:0-3208 GCA_032082785.1 Sphingobium sp.
CGCCGCGCCCGGTGCCGCCGCGCGGCTGCGCGCCTGGCTGGACGCGGGGCATCATGGCGACATGCTGTGGATGGAGGAGCGGGCCGAACAGCGGGGCGCGCCCCAGGCGCTCTGGCCCGAGGTGCGCAGCGTCATCATGCTAGGCATGAGCTATGCGCCCGCGCGCGATCCGCTGGCGCTGGCCGACGTGCCCGACCGCGCCCGCGTCTCCGTCTATGCGCAGGGCAAGGATTATCACGACATCGTCAAAAAGGGGCTGAAGGCGCTGGCCCGCTGGCTGGTCGAGCAACAGCCGGGTGCGCTCAAAGTGTTCGTCGATACCGCTCCGGTGATGGAAAAGCCGCTGGCGGCGGCGGCGGGGCTTGGCTGGCAGGGCAAGCACAGCAATCTGGTCAGCCGCCGCCATGGCAGCTGGCTGTTTCTGGGCGCCATCTATAGCGAGCTGGCGCTGGAGCCGGATGCGCCCGAGCAGGACCGGTGCGGCAGTTGCACCGCCTGCCAGACCGCCTGCCCCACCGACGCCTTTCCCGCGCCCTATCAGGTGGATGCGCGGCGCTGTATCTCCTATCTCACTATCGAGCATAAGGGGCCGATACCCGAGGCGCTGCGAGCCGGCATCGGCAACCGCGTCTATGGCTGCGACGATTGCCTGGCGGTCTGCCCCTGGAACAAATTTGCCGAGACCGCCGCCGCCAACCGCGCCTTTGTCGGCCGGGCGGAACTGGCCGCGCCGGCACTGGGCGACCTCATGGATCTGGACGACGCCGCCTTTCGGGAGATATTTTCCGGCTCCCCGATCAAGCGGATCGGGCGCGACCGGATGGTGCGCAATGCGGCCATCGCGGCGGGCAATAGCGGCGACCCCACGCTGCTGCCCCGGCTGGAGCGGCTGCGGCACGATCCCGATCCGGTGGTGGCGGAAGCGGCCGCCTGGGCGATCGGGCGGCTGACGGGCTGAGGCGGCTTAGACTTCGCTTAAACCGCGCTAGGACGCGTCGCACCGTCAGTCAGCGGTCCTGCAATGCCGCCGCGCAGGAGGCGGGATCGACATCGGCGCCCGCTGCATTGCGCGCATCGACATGGGTGACGACCGGCTCCTTCCCCCGCGCCGGCGCGTAGAGATAGGCATCCAGCACGCAGCGGCCATTGGCGAATTGCAGCTTGCGGACGGTATTTTCGCGAATGTCGAGGCGCGGCTTGCCGAACATATGGGTAAGCCGCCCGGCATCGGCGCCGCGGAGCGGGCCGGGTTTGGTGAAGGCGCTGGCCGGGGGGCCGGGCGGCGGCGCGATGGGGCCGGGAGCCGGCGGCACGATGCTTCCCGCACCGCAGGCGGCAAGCGGCAGCGCGAGGAACAGGGCCAGCAGGGCGCGGCGAGAGATCATAGACTTTTCCTTCGAGGCCCGTGCAGCATGTGGACGGCCATAGCCGCGCTCCAGATCGGCGCAAGCAGGTTGACCAGGGGGATGAGGACCAGACAGGCCGAAACGAGGCCCATGAGCCACCGGCTGCCGCGCGGGATGGGTGGAAGGTCGGGATGGCGCGGCTCGACCATCTCCGCCATGTCGCGGCCCAGCAGATAGGCGTTGAGCAGCAGGAACAGGCCGATCGTGCCGATTCCCGTCACCAGCAGCAGCAGATAGGCCGGCAGGGCGATGAGGTTCCAGCCCAGCGCCCGCGCCAGCGAGGCGAGCGCATAGCGCAGGCTGCGCGTCCAGCCGACCGGCTTTGCCTGCGCCGCGGCGGCGGGATAGCGGTCCCGCTCCACCGCGTCGATGATGTCGTCGGCGAACAGGCCCATCACCGCCATCGCCGTGGCGCGGAACAACAGCCAGCCGGCCGCCAGCATCGCCAGCATCGTCGCCGCCGTTTCGGCCATGGCCGCCCCGCCCCAGTCCCAGCCCATTTGCTGGCGCAGCGCATGGAACCCGCTCCACAAAGCGACCGCCAGCAGCGCGAAGAGCAGCAAAGTCAGCAGCAGCGTCTTGACCAGCAGCCGGCGGGCGGCGCGGTGAAAGATCAGCGGCAGGGAACGCAAGGCGGCGGTCAGGACCATGGCGCCGATCATCCCGCCGCGCGGCGGCGCCGTCAAGCAGGGCGGGCGATCAGCGGCGTTGCATGGGGCCGCCCGCACCGATAGAGACGGCCGCAATTTAAACCCGTCTCTTCCCTTCATCATAAGGATTTTGCGTGACCGCTTCCGCCCCCACGCTTGACGTTGTCGCGATCGGCAATGCCATCGTCGACGTCCTCGCCCGCAGCGACGACGCCTTTCTCGCGCAGCATGCGCTGACCAAGGGCGGCATGCAGCTGATCGACGCCGACATGGCCGAGGCGCTCTATGCCGACATGCCGCAGGCCAAGGAGATCAGCGGCGGATCGGCCGCCAACACGCTGGCGGGGCTGGCCGCGTTCGGCAAGCGCTGCGGCTTTATCGGGCAGGTGTGCGACGATCAGCTCGGCGCCGTCTTCGCCCATGATGTGCGCGCGCTCGGCGTCCGCTTCGACACGCCGGCGATTCCCGCCGGCGACGTGCCGACCGCCCGTTGCCTGATCCTGGTCACGCCCGATGCGCAGCGGACGATGAACACGTTTCTCGGCGCGTCGCAATATCTGCCCGAAGAGGCGCTCGACCTCGACCTGATCCGGTCGGCCGGCATCCTCTATCTCGAAGGCTATTTGTGGGATCCCGAACAGCCGCGCGCGGCGATGCGGGCGGCGATCGACGCCGCGCGGGAGGCCGGCCGCAAGGTCGCCTTCACCCTCTCCGACAATTTCGTGATCGACCGCCATCGCGGCGATTTTCTCGACCTGATCGCCCAGGGGCAGATCGACATTCTGTTCGCCAATGAAGGCGAAATCCGGTTCCTGGCGCAGATCGACAATTTCGACGATGCGGTGGCGAGCATCGCCGCGCAGGTGCCGGTGCTGGTGACGACCTGCGGCGAGCAGGGCGCGATCGCGGTGGTCGATGGCGTGCGCTATGCCGCGCCGGCCGCACCCGTCGCGCAGATCATCGACACGACCGGGGCGGGCGACCTTTTCGCCGCCGGCTTCCTGGCCGCGCATATCGACGGCCGCCCGGTGGACCAGTGCCTGGCGCTGGGCGCCGCTGCGGCGGCCGAGGTCATCTCCCATTGGGGCGCGCGACCGGAAGAGGATCTCAAGGCGATCCGCGACCGCCTTTTCGCCTGACCGGAACGACGAA
>DAMDPH010000241.1:0-3133 GCA_032082785.1 Sphingobium sp.
TCGCGCGCTCGCCGCGTCGCTGCCCAAGCCGGCGGCCATTCTCAATCTCGGCGGAGTCGCCAATATCACCAGCATCGGCACGGACGGCGACCTGATCGCTTTCGACACCGGCATGGCGAGCGGGCTGATCGACAATTGGATGCAGGCCCATGGCGCCGGCGCCTATGACGCCGACGGTGCCGCCGCCGCACGCGGCCGGGTGGATGAGGATCGGCTGGCGGCGATGCTGGCCGACCCCTGGTTCGCTCTGCCGCCGCCCAAGAGCATCGATCGCGAGGCCTTCACGCTCGATCCGGTCCAGAGCCTTGGGCTGGAGGATGGGGCGGCGACGCTCACCGCCTTCACCGCCGCCGCCGTGGCGCGCGCTGTCGATCATCTGCCGCAGCGTCCGGTGCGCATCCATGTCGCGGGCGGCGGGCGGCACAATGGCACGCTGATGCGCATGCTGGCGGCGCGGACCGGGATTGCGGTGGAGCCGGTCGACGGGCTTGGCTGGAATGGTGACGCGCTGGAGGCGGAGGGCTTCGCCTATATGGCGGTGCGGCATCTGCGGCATCTGCCGATCAGCTTCCCCGGCACCACCGGCGCGCCCGCGCCGATGACCGGCGGGCGGCTGTTCACGCCCTGACGCTCAGCGCTTGCGCGTCAGTTCGCGCATGGCCGCGTCAATTCCCTCCAGCGTCAGCGGGAACATATTGTCCTGCATCAGCGTGCGGATGATGCCGACCGACTGGCTATAGTCCCAATGCGCGCGCGGCGTCGGGTTGAGCCACACGGTCGCGGGATATGTCTGCACCACCCGCTGGAGCCAGAGCGCACCCGGCTCGTCATTCATATGTTCGACCGATCCGCCCGGATGGCTGATCTCATAAGGGCTCATTGCCGCGTCGCCGACGAAGATCACCTTATAATCATGGCCGAACCTATGTAGTATGTCCCAGGTCGGAATACGCTCGGCAAAGCGGCGGCGATTATCCTTCCACACGCCTTCATAGAGGCAATTATGGAAGTAGAAAAATTCCATATTCTTGAATTCGCTGGTTGCGGCGGAGAATAGCTCCTCGCACAGCTGGATGAACGGGTCCATGGAGCCGCCCACGTCGAGGAACAGCAGCAGCTTGACCGCATTATGCCGCTCGGGCCGCATCCTGATATCAAGCCAACCCTGCCGCGCGGTGCCGGCCACGGTTCCATCCAGGTCCAGCTCGTCGGCGGCGCCCTCCCGCGCGAAGCGGCGCAACCGGCGCAGCGCGACCTTGATATTGCGGGTGCCCAGCGCCTTCTGATTGTCGAGATTGGCGAATTCCCGCTTTTCCCAGACCTTGATGGCGCGCCGGTGCCGGCTTGTCCCGCCGATCCGCACGCCTTCGGGATTATAGCCGCCATGACCGAAGGGGGAGGTGCCGCCGGTGCCGATCCACTTGCTGCCGCCCTGATGCCGCCCTTCCTGTTCCTCCAGCCGCTTGCGCAGCGTCGCCATGATCTCGTCCCAATCACCAAGCGACTGGATCTTGGCCATTTCCTCCGCGCTGAGATATTTTTCCGCGACCAGCCGCAGCCATTCTTCGGGAATGTCGGCCGCCAGCTCCGCATCGCCGACAAGGCCCTTGAACTGCTGCGCGAACACCCGGTCGAACCGGTCGAGCAGCCCTTCATCCTTCACATAAATGGCGCGGGCGAGATAATAAAATTCCTCCGGCCGCCGTTCGATCACGTCGCGGTCGAGCGCTTCGAGCAGCAGCAAATGCTCCTTCATGCCCGCCTTGATACCGGCCGCGCGCAGCGCATCGAGAAAGTTGAGCATCATGGCGCGGCCCTTGTCGGCGAAGGGCGCGCGCGATGCAACCCGGCTCAGTCGCGACGGTCGAGGCCGTGGATCAGCGACACCAGCACGAAGGAGATGATCATCAGCAGATACCAGCTGCCCAGCTTCGCCAGCCCCACCATCCGCCAGCCGTCGCGCTGGTCGGGATAGGTCCAGGCGTTGGCGAAGGTGCCGATATTCTCCGCCGCCCAGATGAACAGCGCCACGAGGAAGAAGCCGAGCAGCAGCGGCATGCGGCGCGGGGTGCGCCAGGGGGTGAACCATATCCAGCTGCGCCCGAACAGCAGCAGCGCGGCGGCGAACAGCGCGATGCGGACATCGGGCAGCCAGTGATGGGCGAAGAAATTGACATAGATGGCGGTGGCCAGCAGCGCCGTCGCCCAGACCGGCGGATAGGCCGAAAAGCGGAAGTCGAAGATGCGCCAGACCCGCGCGATATAACTGCCCACGGCGGCATACATGAAGCCGGAGAAGAGCGGCACCGGGCCGATATGGAGCAGGCTCGCTTCGGGATAGATCCAGGAGCCGGCATGGGTCTTGAACAGCTCCATCACCGTGCCGATCAGGTGAAAGGCGCCGATCACCAGCGCCTCCCGCAACGTCTCTAGCCGCAGCGCCAGCATCCCCAGCTGAATGGCGATGGCGGCGAGCGTCAGGAAATCATAGCGGTGCAGCGTCGCGTCGCGGGGATAGAAGAGATGCGTTTCCAGCAGCAGCGCCAGCATCAGCCCGCCGAACAGGCAGGCCCAGCCCTGTTTGAAGCCGAACAGCAGAAATTCGTACAGCCAAGCGCGCGGTCCCGCTTCGACGCGGACGCCTTCCAGATGCGTTCTTATCCGCGCGAACCGCGTCGCGCCGGGCGGTTGGATCATGCCAGGTTGATAGGGCAGGCGGGCGATCGCGCCAACGGCTAAGAGAGGGGCGGCCTATCGCGCCGGTGCGGACCGGACCCTCATTTCGCCATTGGCGGCATAGACGGCGACGCTGCCGGCCTGCGCGGTCTGGGGATCCTTGCCATCAATGATGGCGGCGATCTGGCGGCTGCTGGGGATGCGATCATAGACGCCATAATGATCGGTCTGGCCGACCATATGGATGGAGAGGCGATAGCCGCTGCCGGGCGCGGCGGGGTCGAAGGCGAGCAGCGTGCCCGCATCATCCACCGGCACGATGATCGCGCCGTCGTGGCGGTCCGCCTGCTGGATCATGTCGAGCTTGCCCTCGGCGGTCGTCACCTGCCCGCGGACGCAGAGCGCGCCCTGGCCGTCGCGCGGCAGGTCAGGCGCGGATGCAGCGGCAGGGGCGGCG
>DAMDPH010000242.1:0-3125 GCA_032082785.1 Sphingobium sp.
GCGCCGCTGCGCCAACCCCGCCATCACCGCGCCGTCGATGGCCGACAGGCGCGGATCGGCCGGCCGCGCGCGCAGCCGCGCCAGTGACAGGTCGAGATCATCCATCATTCGCGCCCTCCTTTGGCTCCGCTGACGATACGCGCCGCGCGGCGCAAACCCTCAACCCGGCCTGTGGATGGCGATCATGCCCGCAGCGCGCGTCAGAAGTCCATCGTCGCCGACAGCCGCACCTGCCGCGCCAGCCCGACATAGAAGGTCGCGCCACCCGTTGACCAATAGCGTTTATTGGTGAGATTATCGCCATTGATGCGCAGCATGACCGACCGGTCATCGGCCAGTTTCAGCCGGTAATTGGCCCCGAGGCTATAGGTCGTATAGGCCGGCAGGGTCAGGCTGTTGAGCGCATCGGCATAGCGCAGACCATTATAATAAACGCCGCCATTGATGCCGAAGCCGGGCAGCGCGGACGGCCGATATTCCCCGAACAGCGATGCCGACCAGCGCGGCGTATTGTCCACCCGCTGGCCGTTTTGCGCGGCGACGCCCGTATCCTTCTGCCGCGCGTCCAGAAATTGGCCGCCGATCGCGACCGACAATTGCGGCGTCAGATTGCCCTGCACCGACAGTTCGACGCCCTTGTGAATGGCGCGACCGTCGACCACCTGCACATTGCTGGCGTCGGTATAGTCCAGCCCCCGGTCGATATGGAACCAGGCGAGGCTGGCGAGCGCGCCCGCCACCTCGACCCGCGCGCCCGCCTCTATCTGCTTGGAGCGAACGGGCGGCAGCACGTCGCCCTCATTCTCCGTGCCGGTGGGCGCGGTGCCGGCGCTTTCCAGCCCTTCAATATAGGTGAAATAGAGGCTGGAGCGGGGAGTCGGCTTGAACACCACGCCGCCCGTCGGCGTCCAGGCCTTCAGCCGGAAATCGCCGCTGGCATCGTCGGTGTCATACAGCACCCGGCGCACGCCGCCGATCAGCAACAGCTTCTCCCCCACATGGGCGATGTCGAGCATGTAGAAACCGGTATCGACATTGACCCGCCCGGCCAGGAAGCGGGTGGAGGTGTAGTTGAGGTCGCCGAGCGAAATGCGGCGCGGCTCATGGATATTCTGCGGCAGGGCGGCGAAGCGGCGCTGATTCTGATCCTCCTGTACCTGCCGGTTGCGGGCATAGCCCAGCAGCAGCTCATGCCGAATGCCGAAGGTCGGCACCGTGCCCGCCAGTTCGGCGCGCAGATAGGCGTTCCGATATTCCTGATCGGCGGTGTAGCTGCCCGCGATCCGCCCCTCGCCGCTTTCGACCGTATCGGCGCTGGTGAAGCTGAAATCGGCGCGGGTGCGCTGCCGCCGCGACGTGGCCAGCCCCGCCTCGCCGCGGAGCGACCAGGCCGCGCCCAGCGCATAGTCGGCGCGGGCCAGCAGGTTGGTCGACCAGGTGCGATAGGGCGCGTTGACCGGCGCATAGCGGTGATGCGGGCTGGGAATATGATCCAGCAGCTTGAACGCGGCGAGCGCGATGCCGCCCGGCTCGTCGGTGGCGCGGCGATAATGTTCGACGTCGAATTTCAGCGTCAGCCGGTCGCTCGCGCGCCAGTCGAACGCGCCGCTCGCCAGATAGCGGCGGCCGTCCACTTCATCGATCGGCGTTTCGATATGGGCATTATAGCCGTTGATGCGGATGCCGAACCGGTCGTCGGCGCCGAACTGGCGGCCGATGTCGAAACCCGCGCCCAGCCCGCCTTCAGCATCGCCATTGATATAGAGGCTCGTCACCGGCCGCTCGCCCGCGCGCTTGCTGACGATATTGACGATGCCCGACGGCGTCGCCAGCCCATAATAGAGCGCGGACACGCCCTTGAGCAGCTCGACGCGCTGCTTGTTCTCGATCGGGACGGGGCTGAGGTTGATCACCTGCAACGCGCCGTTCAGCCGGTAATTGGTGCGCGCGTTCATCAGCACGCCGCGCGACACGAAATTATTGCTGGTGGTCGGGCTGGTCGATTGCTGGGTCACGCCCGGCGCATTGCGCAGCGCATCCTCCAGCCCCGTCGCCCCCTGCGCGTCCAGCAGCGCCTTGGGAATGACGGCGATGCTGGCCGGCGTGTCGAGGATCGACTGATTGCGGAAGGCGCCGACCTGCACCACTTCCGCCTTGAAGCTGGGCCGCTGGCCGGTGACGACGATCTCCTCATCGAGCGGCCGTTCCAGCTGTATCGGATCGGCGGCGACATCTCCGCCAGCCATGGCCGCAACCGATGCGATGAACCAGTAAGACATGATTTTCCCCCTTATTGAGCGCCCCGGGGGTGGCCTAATGGTGATGATAATAGATCGCAATTGCATTTTCTGCATTTTTGGGACAGGAGCATGCATCCACATGGGGCGGGATGGCGGTTGCGGTGACGAAGCGGATTTTATTCCAGATACACTGGTTCCTCGGCATCACGGCCGGGCTGGTGTTGGCGCTGATGGGCGTCACCGGCGCCTCCATCAGTTTCGAGGATGAGATCAGCCGGGCCATTTCGCCCGACATCTACGCGCCCGGCATCCCCGCCGCGCCGGATCTCACGCCCGACCAGCTGATCGCGCGGGTGCAGGCCGACAATCCGGGCTATTATATCAGCCGGCTCGACTGGGAAGTCCCGCGCGAGCGATCGCATATCGTGCGGCTGCTGAAGGAAGAAGGCGGCGGCCGGCGGCAGGGCCATGTCGACCGGGCGACCGGGGCATGGCTGGGCGAACCGGCGAGCGCGGGTTTTTTCCACCTGATGGACGATCTCCACCGCTGGCTCGCGCTGCCGGGCGGCAGCAACGGCATCGGCCGCACCATCACCGGCTTCAGCGCCATCGCGCTCATCTTCTTCGCGCTGTCGGGCCTCTATCTGCGCTGGCCGCGTCAGGCGCTCGACTGGCGCGCCTGGCTGGTGCTGGACCTGCGCAAGACCGGCCGCAATCTGTGGCGCGCGCTGCATGTGGTGGTCGGCACCTGGGTGCTGCTCTTCTATCTGCTGAGCGCGCTCACCGGCCTGTGGTGGAGCTATGACTGGTATCGGCAGGGCGTGCGCTATGCCCTGACCGGCAGCAGCGGCGGCGAGGAGGGCGCGCGGCGCGCCGGCGCGGCCC
>DAMDPH010000243.1:0-3093 GCA_032082785.1 Sphingobium sp.
CGCCTGCGGCGCACGGCGCGGCGCGGGTGCCCGGGCGCCGCTCACCCCGGCCTGGCCCTGCTGCGACAGAAGCCCCTGGGTGACGTCGGCATTGCGAAAGCCGTCGGTCGGCAAGCGCACATCGGCGGCATTGACCGGCTTGACCAGATAGGGGGTGACGACGATCACCAGCTCGGTCTGGTTGCGCTGGAAATTGCGCGACTTGAACAGGCTGCCCAGGATCGGGATGTCGCCCAGAAGCGGCACCTTGCTGATCGCGTTGCTGGTCTCGTTATCCAGCAGCCCCGCGATCATGAAGGCCTGGCCCGAGCCAAGCTCCACCGTGGTTTCCGCGGTGCGGCTGCGCAGCGCCGGGACATTGGCGTTGACCGTGAAGTCCAGGCTCGACACGGTCGGGCGCACGCGCATCGAAATGCGGCCGTCCGACAGCACCGTCGGCGTGAAGGCCAGCTGCACGCCATATTGCTTGAACTCGATGGTGTTGCCCTGCAGGCCGTTGCTCACCGAATAGGGATATTCGCCGCCTGCCAGGAAGCTGGCGGTCTCACCGGAAATGGCGGTGAGGTTGGGCTGCGCCAGCGTCGTGGCCAGTCCGCTCGTTTCAGCCAGGTCCAGCGCTGCGGCGACGTCCATGCCCAATATGTTGGCGACCGCGCCCAGCGTGGTAGTGCCATCGCTCGGCTGGTTGAACGTATAGGTGGTGCCGCCGGCGGGATTGGCCGACCGGGTGATGAAGTCGCGATCCGCCCGGCCCACATAGTCGATGATGCCGCCGGTCGAATTGCCCAGCGCGGAAATATTGACGCCCAGCTTATGCCCGACATCGCGGCTCACTTCGGCGATCTTGACGTGCAGGCTGACCTGCAACGGCGTGGCGGTGCGCAGGCGGCTGACGACGGTGACGTCCTTGCCCGAAAAGGCCTGCGTCAGCCGTTCGGCTTCGGCCGCATCCTCGGGCGCCTTCACCGTGCCGGTCAGCAGGATCATGCCGTTCATCTTGTTCACGGCGATGTCGGCCTCGGGCATCGCCACGCGCAGCATCTGGTCGATGCTGGTGAGGTTGTTGCCGACCCGGACCCGGCCCGTAAACAGCACCTTGCCGTTGGGCGCGGTGGCGAAGACGGTGGTTTCCCCCGGCTTCTTGGCGATCAGGTAAAGCTGGTTCTGCGCGCGGACATGCACGTCAACGATTTCGGGATCGCCGATCACCACGTCGGACATCTTGCCGGGCAGATTGACGACCCGGCTCGCGCCGACCGACATCAATATGGCGTCATCCTGCTCGGGGCTGGTCGCGGCGTTGAGCGCGGTGCCCGGAGTGGTGGCGACGATCAGCGCACAGGCCAGCGCCGGAGCGATGAACGGCTTTGCGATGGCGCGCCGGGTGAGCTTGGGAAAGGCTTTCATCTCACTTACCCCCAACCGGAACATCGGTGACAGCGGTGCCGCGCGCGATCCGCACGACCGGCCCGTCGAAGGTGACGGTGCCCGCAGGCGCGCCAGCCGCGCCGCCGCCCTGCATCGGCGCGGTGGCGGCCTTGCCCGGCACGCTGCTGCGCTGATAGCGGGACACGTCGGCGCCGGTGGAATAGGTGCCGCCCGAAGCGGCCGGCCGCGCGGCAATCTTGGTCAGAATGGATTTCTCCGTCTTGGCGTCGCTGCCATCGGGCAGGTCGACATCGGCGCCGGCAATGGCGGCATCCAGTTCGGAATTGCTGTCGACGATCGAGCGGAGCGACAGGGACAGCGATCCCACGGTCTGCGCCACGGCAATCTCCTCCGCGATCTTGGGCGTCACTTCGACGGTGACGTTGGAGAAGGTGCGCACTTCCGGCTTGCCGTCCGGCCCCAGCGCATCGGTGCGCTGATCGGTGGCCAGCACGCGCAGGTTGCGCAGGATGGTTTCGGATACTTTGAGCGGCTCGCCATCGCCGCCGCCCGCGACGCTCTGCGTCAGGACGAGGTCGACACGGTCGCCGGGAAAGACGAAGCCGGCCACGGCGCTCTGGGCGGATACGGGAACGGTGACGGCGCGCATCCCCGGCCCGAGCGCGGCGGCCAGGAAGCCGCGGTCGCCCGGCTTGATCACCGAGCCCTGCGTCAGCGGCTGGCCGGTGGCAATGGCGTTGCGCACGACGCTGCCCGCGAGCGAGGCGGGATCGGCCTGTCCACGAATATAATAAGCCTGCTGGATCAAATCCTTGGGCCAGGGCTGGAAGCGGAAGCTTTCGGCATCGATGATCGTGCCCACCGGCATCGCCTTGGTGGCGACCAGCACATGGGGCAGATCGGCCTCGACCGGCATCTGCGCGGTCGTGACCGGTGTTCCGCCCGAGGAACTCAACATGCTGCGCGCGAGCAGGGCCGTGGTGATCGCAATGATCAGCGCCCCGACGAGCAACAGGATTTTCTTAGCATCCATGGTGAATTCCGCCTCCCTCGAGCGGGTACATTGTCCCTAAGGGCTCGAGTCATTGCCCAAAGTGGTTAAGATATCGTTCGCCAAGCGTCCAAAGCGCGGCGAGTGAGATGGCGACGCCATAAGGAATTTCCGGCTGACCCGCTTTTTTCCCGATCCGATGCACGACGATCGTGACGAGCGTGACCAGCCCGCCCAAAATCGCCATCAGCATCAGCAGCGACAGCATCGCCTGCCACGGGAACCAGAGCGCCAGCGCGCCCAGCAGCTTGACGTCGCCGCCGCCCATCATGCCGATGGCGAACAGCCCGGCAAACAGGGCGAAGACGATCAGGCCGAGCAACAGCTGCATCGCCATGTCGGGCCATGGCGACAGCCCGCAGGCCAGCCACCAGGGCAGCGCCAGCAGCGCGACGGCGATGTTCAACCGGTTGGAAATGATGCGCGAACGCAGGTCGGTGACGATGGCCACGACCAGCAAAAGGCTTAACGCCCCGATCAGCAGCAGCGTGAAAAATTCCCCCGACATGGATCACGCACTAGACCATGCGGCTTACCAAACCGTAACCATGACGACGATGGATTCGCCCGCTTATACTCCGCCCGCTTTCGACCGCCGCGCCTGGCCCGCCGGCGGGCGGCTCGATCATTGGGGGGCGCCCGACGGCTGGCGG
>DAMDPH010000244.1:0-3080 GCA_032082785.1 Sphingobium sp.
CCTCGCTGCCGGCGCAGGGCAATGGCCGCGCGCTGTTCGGCGGCGGCGTCAGCGTGGTCGGCGACCGCGTGTTCGCCAGCACCGGCATCGGCGATGTCGCGGCGATCAACGCCGCTGATGGCGCCGTCCTGTGGAAGAAGCGCCCCGGCGGCCCGCTGCGCGGCGCGCCGACGGTGGAAAATGGCCATGTCTATGTGATGGGCCAGGACAATCAGATTTTCGCGCTCAACCAGTCGGACGGCGCGGTGCAATGGACCGACAGCGGCACATTGCAGGTGACCGGCATTTTCGGCGTCGCCGCCCCTGCCGCTGCGCAGGGCACGGTGATCGCCGGCTATAGCTCGGGCGAGCTGACCGCCTATCGCTACGAAAATGGCCGCACCCTCTGGGGTGACGCGCTTTCGCGCACCAGCATCTCGACGGCGGTGGCGACGCTGACCGACATCGATGCCGATCCGGTGATCGATCGCGGCCGCGTCTTCGCCATCGGCCAGGGCGGCCGCATGGCCTCCTATGAGCTGACCAGCGGCCAGCGCCTGTGGGAAATCAACATCGCCGGCATCTCCACCCCCTGGGTCGCCGGGGAATGGGTGTTCGCCGTCACCAGCGATGCCAAGCTGCTCTGCGTCGCGCGCGCGACCGGCAAGATCCGCTGGATCAGCCAGCTGCGCCGCTGGCAGAAGGAAAAGAAGAAGGACAAAGCGATCCGCTGGACCGGGCCGATCCTGGCCGGCGGGCGGCTGATCGTGGTGTCGACGCGGGGCGAGATGGTCTATGCCGACCCCGCCACCGGCGAAGTCCAGTCGACCGTGGAGATGAAAAAATCCATGTCGCTGTCGCCCATCGTCGCCAACAACATGCTCTATGTGCTGGCCGACGACGGAAAGCTGACGGCGTTCCGTTGACGCCGATAGACTGACGGAGCGACCGATCGGGACGGCGGCGGCGGCCATTTGGCCAACGCCATTCCTCCCGCGTTGAAATCGCTCTATATCCGCTCCTGCGCCGGCGGCGCCCCTGCCCCTCCACTGTGGGGCCGGGCTGCCGCCGGCGCAGGAGCATTTGCGTTTCTTGATTTGGAAGGAAAGCGGGCATGCTGCCCACGGTAGCCATCGTCGGACGTCCCAATGTGGGCAAGTCCACCCTGTTCAACCGGCTGGTGGGCAAAAAGCTGGCGCTGGTCGACGACCAGCCCGGCGTCACCCGCGATCGGCGCGAGGGGGAAGCCCATCTGCTCGGCCTCGACTTCACCGTCATCGACACGGCCGGTTATGAGGATGAGGACGCGCAGAGCCTGCCCGGCCGTATGCGGTTGCAGACGCAGGCGGCGGTCGAAAATTGCGACGTCGCCCTGTTCCTGATCGATGCCCGCGCCGGCATCACCCCGCTGGACGAGGAAATCGCCCGCTGGTTGCGCGAAGGTCAGGCGCCGGTCGTGCTGGTCGCCAACAAGGCGGAGGGCAGAGCGGCCGATCCGGGCGTGATGGAAGCGTTCGGCCTTGGCCTGGGCGAGCCCATCCCCTTTTCCGCCGAACATGGCCAGGGCATGGCCGACCTGTTCCAGGGCCTGCTTCCCCATCTCGATCGCGAGGATGACGAGGATGAGGAACGGGGCGAGGCGCCGGACGAGGAAAGCGCACCGCTCAAGCTCGCCATTGTCGGCCGCCCCAATGCCGGCAAGTCGACGCTGATCAACCGGCTGCTGGGCGAGAACCGGCTGCTGACCGGGCCCGAGGCCGGCATTACCCGCGACAGTATCGCCGTCGACTGGATGTGGACCAGCCGCGAGGGCGAGGATCGCCCCGTGCGCCTGATCGACACGGCCGGCATGCGCAAGCGCGCCAAGGTGCAGGACAAGCTGGAAAAGCTCGCCGTGTCAGACGGGCTGAACGCAGTCAATTTCGCCGAAGTGGTCGTGCTGCTGCTCGATTCGACGCGCGGGCTGGAGGCGCAGGATTTGCGCATCGCCGACAAGGTGCTGGAGGAAGGGCGCGCGCTGGTCGTGGCGCTCAACAAATGGGATACGGTGGAGAATGGCTCCGCCCTTTATCAGGGCATCAAGCAGGCGCTGTCCGATGGCCTGGCGCAGGTGCGCGGCGTTCCGATCATGACCGTGTCGGCGGCGACCGGCAAGGGACTGGACGATCTGATCCATGTCGCCTTCGAAACCCGCACCGCCTGGTCGCAGCGTGTGTCGACCGGCATCCTCAACCGCTGGTTCGAGCGCGCGCTGGAGGCCAATCCGCCGCCCGCGCCGGGGGGCAAGCGGATCAAGCTGCGCTACATCACCCAGAACAAGACCCGCCCGCCGACCTTCGTGCTGTTCGGCACGCGGCTGGACGACCTGCCCGAAAGCTATCGCCGCTATCTGGTGAACGGCATTCGCAAGGAATTGGGGTTCGGCGCGGTGCCGGTGCGACTGACGCTGCGCAGCGCCAAAAATCCCTATGCCACCAAGTGATGCCGCGCCGGTGCGGGTGGACGCGCGGGGGATGAAATGCCCCTGGCCCGCCCTGCGCGCGGCGCGGGCCATGCGGGACGCCGACGCCGTGCTGGTCGAGGCGGACGACCCGGTCGCCGCGCGCGAGCTGGAAGCGCTGGCGCGGGAGCGGCAATGGCTGTTCGCGGCGCTCGGCCCGCAAAATTTCCAGCTGACGCGCCCCGCCGCCGCTTAACCTTGCCTTTACTCCCGATCGGCTAAGTTGCCGGCGCAGAGGGAGATTTTCAGGTGGCGTTCGAAGAGGCGGATTATGTGGATGCGGGCGCGCTGCGGCGCGTCCAGACCGAGCTGGGGGGGAATTTCACCCGCATTCTCGGCTATTTCCAAAGTCCATCGGCGCCATTGAGGAAGCCTTTCGTGCCCGCGACGCGGTGGCGCTGGTCATCCCCGCCCATACGCTGAAAGGCGAGTCGATCCAGTTCGGCGCCATGCGCCTCAGCGCCATGGCCGAAGAGATTGAGATGATCGCCCGCCGCTGCGTGGAGCTGCGCCAAAGCCCTGATGAACTGATCGAGACGGTCGTGGCGCTGCGCCCCTGTTTCGATGCAACGCTGCCGCTGCTCGACGTGGCGGTGGTCGC
>DAMDPH010000245.1:0-3059 GCA_032082785.1 Sphingobium sp.
AGCTGTCGGGCGGAGCGGTCAGGGCTGCCGGGCGACCAGCGCGTCGCAGGGCTGGTCGATGCGCAGGTCGACATCCCCCTCGATCAGCCAGCATTCGCCCGCGCCGAAAGGCGCGCCGTCGAGGCTGCCGGTGCCGGCGAGCGGCAGGAACCAGCGCTGCCCCGCCCCCCCACCGGGCAGGCTCGCCCCGGCGTCCAGATGGACAAGATCGACCTCGAACGGCGCCTGATCGGTGGACAGGAGCCGCTCGGTCACGCCCAGCGGCACGGTGCGCGGCGGCAGGGCATAGGGCGCGAAATGGCTGATCGCCGCGCCTTCGTCCAGATGCAGCTCGCGCGGACGGCCATAGTCGAACAGCCGATAGGTGATGTCGCAATTTTGCTGGATCTCGGCCAGCGCGATATCGGGGCCGATGGCATGGACGGTGCCGGGCGGGATGTAGAAAAAGTCGCCGCGCTTCACCGGCTTCCAGTCGATCTTCTGTTCGACCGTGCCGTCCTTCGCCGCCGCCACGAACGCCTCCTGCGTCATCGGCTCGGTCAGGCCGATGCCGATCACCGCGTCCGGCCCGGCTTCCAATATATACCAGCATTCCGCCTTGCCGCGCGCAAAGCCGCTCGCCTGCGCCTGCGCATCGTCGGGGTGGACCTGGATCGACAATTTCTCGCTGGTGAAGATATATTTTACCAGCAGCGGCAGGTCGCGGCCATCCTCATCCTGATACCAGATTTCGCCCAGCCGCTCGACATCGGGGGTGCCGAACAGGGCGGGCACCGCAAACTGGCCCCAGGGTTTGTCGACATAATGACGCTTCAACTTGGCCATATCGCTTGCAGCTTCCTCTTCGCTCGGCCTTGCAGCCTGTCCGGTCACGCCCGCACGCGCCCGCGCGGGGCGGCAGGACGGGGCGCGAGCCGGGCCAGCACCGCCTCGGCCCGACGGCCGGCGCTGGACGCGGCACGCTCCCGCATCAGCCGGGGAATGGCGTTATCGACCAGCATCTTCAACCCCACCTCACTCAACAGGCCGCCATATATGAGGCACCGGTCGATCAGCACCCGGCGGAACGCGTCCCACAGGCTCTGATCGGGCGAACGGGGTGCGGCCCAGAAACTGTCGAGCGATCCGTCATGGACGACGCCGGGCACCTTGTAGACGGCATGGCCAAGCACGATCACCGGCTTGCCGCTGTTGAGCGCCAGCGTGCCGACCGTGCTGTTCACGGTGACGACGCCGAGCGACCGGTCGACAATCTCGCCCATGTCCCAGTCGGCGAGGTAGACGACCCGGTCCGCCACGCCATAACGGCGCGAAAGCCGCCGGACGAGCCGGTCCCAGGCGACGAGGCCGGGGTCGAGCGGATGCCGCTTGACCACCAGCGACACGCCCGCCGGCGCATGCTGGGCGAAGCTCTTTATGACGAAGCGCAGCCCCGCGCGCATATTGCCGAAGGGCGAATGAATGCGGATCTGATAGTCGCTGTTGAGCTGGAGCGGCAGGGCGAAGAAAGGCTGATCCTTCACCGCGTCCCAGTCGGCGCGCGACTGCTGCTTGTCGGATTTGCGCCGCGCCAGCTTCATGAACCAGGCGGCGGACTCCGCGACGAAACTGTGCGGCCGGTGCGTGCGGTAGAAGGGAAAGATCGGCCGCATCAGCGCCGCCGCCAGGCCATAGCGCATGGTGTTGCGCGCGCGCTGGCGGAAGGTCGAGGGCACCGGCGGCATGGCCGGTTCCTCGGGCGGCAGCATCGCCGCCTGCTCCAGATACCATTGCGGATCGAGCGGCAGGGTGGAATTGCCGTTCACGCCGTCATCCTGCAAGGTCAGGAAATCGGGGCGGATATAGCCCTCCTCCAGCACATGGACCCGCAGGTCGCGCAGCTGCGCCATCTTGTGCGCCGAGAAATGATAGGGCCGGCAATCGCCATAAAGGATCAGGTCGGTGACGCCATGGTTGACGACATAATCGTCGAAGAACAGCGGCCAGTTGCGGAAGCTGCCATGATAGTCGGTCGCCCCGTTCCCCGGCCAGTCCACCTTGTCGCCGCCATTGATGTTGATGCGCAGCGCGCGGTGCCCCTGCGCCTCCAGCGCCTCGGCCAGACGGGCGAAGAAGGGACCATGCGGCCCCTGCAGGAACAGGAAGGTCTTCATCCCGCGCTCAGCCATGAAGATATTCTGCGGACAAGGTCATAAATCTGCGTAACTTCCCCTGCAACGCCCGCACCCGTATCAGCCAGGTCACCGGCGGCGTCGAACCATGTGCCATGCGATCCACCATCACTTCCGGGCCGCATGGCAGGCGCGTCACCGGATCCAAATAGCGAGGATAGAGAATGAGAGCGGCAGCGACAAGCTGGTCGAGGCTGAGCGTCCGCCCGCGCCGCTGACTGGGCTCCGCGAGATCGCGGGTAAGGCCCCAGCCCGCGTAGAAGGGCATGCCATGCACGCTCACCGGCCGCTCGCGCATCAGCGCCTCGAACCCGGTGAGGGAAGAGAGGACATGCACCGCATCCACCGCCTGCACCAAGGCCATCAGCGGCGACCCCCGGTCGATGGCGTCGGCATGGCGGCGCACGCTCGCCTCGGTCAGATGCCCCTTGCGATGCCCCGCCTCGACATCGGGATGCGGGCGATAGACGATCCAGGCGTCCGGCTCGGCCGCGCGCACGCGGGCGAGGAAGTCGAGATTGCCCGCCACGCCCGCGCCGCCCCAGCGCACCGACAGATCATCATCGACCTGCCCCACCGCCAGCACCGTGCGGCGCCCCTTGGGCAGGGCGATCATCTCCCCGCCCTGCTGCCCATATTTGGTGACGCCGGCCGAACAGATGCGCGCGCGCAGCCGCCGCGCCCGCTCCACCAGCTGCGGCGGAAAGTCATGGGTGGCGAGCAGCGTCTCCAGATCGCTCGGATGGCGGGCGTCATAATACAGCCCGCTGCGGTCGATCACCACCGATCCGGGCGGATGCAGCGCCGCGCCCAGCCCGCGCGAGCGCAGAAAGCCATCCTCCACCCGCGCCAGCGGCACCCCGCTCGCCGCCGCCTGCGCCGCCGTAT
>DAMDPH010000246.1:0-3020 GCA_032082785.1 Sphingobium sp.
CGGCGATGACGGCGGCGATGCGGCCCTGGCTCACCAGCGCGGGGCTGTGCGCGCCGGTCGCGGCGTCGGCGAACAGCAGCGCCACATCCTTCGCCCGCACATCGCGGCCATTGGCGCGATAGGCGCTGCCCGCGCCGCGCTCGATGCGGCGGGTCACTTCCAGTTCGCCGTCGGCACCAACCTCGACCATGTTGAACAGCTCGCCCTGTTCCTGCACGGTCAGCAGCGACACTTCGGCAAAGTCGCGTTGCGGCCGGCTGGTCGTGCCGGCGAAGATCACATCCTCCATGCCGCCGCCGCGCATCGATTTGGCGCTGGATTCGCCCATCACCCATCTGATGGCTTCCAGCAGGTTGGACTTGCCGCAGCCATTGGGTCCGACGATGCCGGTCAGGCCCGGCTCGATCCGCAGCTCCGTCGCGTCGACGAAGCTTTTGAAGCCCGATAATTTGAGCCGCTTTATCTGCACGGGGGCGTTCCGGGGTAGCGCGCCGCCCCGGCTCCGTCAGGCTTGACCGCCCGGAAGGCCCCCGCCCGTCCGGTCAATCAGACGCCCGCTTCCTTGAGCTTCGTGCGCAGCACCGGCCAGCTGGCGGCATTGTCGACCAGCACGCCGTTGATGAGGAAGCTGGGGGTGCCGCTGATCTGATATTGGCTGGTCGCCTTTTCGACGCTCTTGGCCAGCGCCTCGGCTTCCTTGGTGTCGGCCAGGCACTGACGCGCCTGATCCTCGGCAATGCCGCGCTGCTTGGCGAAATCGACAAGGCCGATGGCATCGGCAAGCTGGCCGAAACGCTGCGCCGGCGGGGCGCTCATCAGCTGCTGGTAACGGGCGTCACCCAGCCCCTGCGCCTTTTCGAACATGGTTTCCTGATTGGCGAAAAACTGTTCGGACAGCGGATAGAAAATATCCTTGCCGCCGCAGCGGGCGAGCAGCGAGGTGGAGATGTCGATGGGATCGCGCACGAAGGGGCGCATCTCGAAGCTCATCTTGCCGCTGTCGACCAGCTGGCGGATGTCCTCGGACGCTTCGGCCGTGAAGTCGCGGCAATGGCTGCACGTGTAGGAGGCATATTCGACCAGCTTCAGCTTCGCGTCGGGATTGCCCATGACATAATAGCCATCGGCCGATTCGGTGACGGTCTGCGACCAGCTGGTGCCGGCGGGCGCGGCGACGGCGGCGATCGGCTCCCCGGTCGGCTTGGCGCCTTCCTCGCTCTTGCCGCAGGCGGCGAGGGTCAGGCTGAGGGCGATCAGGGCGAGGCCGGATATGGCTTTCACGACAGATAAGCTCCGATAATTGGCGTTTGCGTGGGTGTAGATCAGCGCGCGCTTGCGGGCAATGCGGACTGCAACTGCTCCCAGGTGGAGCCCTTGACCAGCGTGCCGTTGACGGTGAAGGCGGGCGTGCCGCCGATCTTCAGCTTGTTCCATGCCTCGTCCGTCATCGCCAGCACCTGCTTCATGGCGGCGGGATTGGCGATGCAGGCGTCGAGCTGCTTGTCGGTGAAGCCGCGCTTGTTCATCAGCGCGTAGAGGCCGGTCTTGCGCCCGATGTCGCGCATCGCGGCCTGTTCCCCGTCCGGCTTGGCGGCGTCGCGGTCATAGGCGATGATCTGGTCCATCCAGGCGGTCTGGTTGGCGAACAGCGCCTCATGATTGCCCAGGAACCGGGCCGGGCCGCCGCAGCGGGCGAGCAGGGCGGCGGTGAGGTCATATTTGTCGCGCACGGCGTTGCGCACTTCGGCGCTGACGGTGCCGGGCTTCACATAGTCGGCCTTCAGCCGGGGGCTGTCGACATTCACGAAATGGGCGCAGTGGCTACAGGTATAGCTCACATATTCCACCACTTTGGTCGGCGCCGCCGCATTGCCCTGCACATGGCCGCCGATGGGCGACTGCACCACGCGGCTCAGCCAGTTGGCGGCGGGCGCGGCGACCAGAAGCGAGACGGGCAGCGCGGCCGGGACGGCAAGCAGGGCGGCATAGAGAGCGGGGCGAAGCAGGCGGGTGAGGGTCATGAGCGAAGGTCCTGACGCGGGGGGCTGAGTGAACGGTCCTAACTGGCATCGCCGCGCTGAACGGCAGCGTAACGGGATCAGCCGATCTTGGGCAGGCCGTTCGAATTGGCAAGGCCCTGCGCCAGCGATTCGAGCACCGCGCGCAGTTCGGGATCGCCGATGTCGCGCAGCGAATCGCCCATCTCGACCGGGATCGGGCTGGGCACGCGCGCGCGCTGCGGACGGCGTTCGGACGGCTTTGCGGCGATTTCCCCCTGGCGCATCGCCACCTTGGCGACGGCGGCATAGCCGAAGAAGCGGTTCACCCGCTCCTCTAGGTCGGGCAGCACATGCTGGATCATCGGCGCATGGCCGCTGAGGACGGTGAGTTGCAGCGTGCCGCCCGCCTTCTTCCCCGCCGGGAAGCGGATCGATTCGGGCGCGGAGACGGCGGCATAATGGGGGCCGACGATTTCCGCCCAGCGGGTGACGATGCTCGACTGCACGAAACCGAATTTGCGGAAGGCGGCGCGGCCGATATCGGGCATCAGGTCGGCGATCTGACGCGGCGCGCCGAAGCGCGGCCGTTCCGAGTCGGCCACGGCACGGCTTTTTGTTCTGGTTCGAGGCGTTGCGGGGCGTTCCGTCATCGGCCGCTTAATGGCATAGGGCCGCCATGCGCGTCGAGGGTGAAGCCGGAAAAATCGCGAGCGACCTGCTCGCTCATTATGCTATCCATGCCCGCCGGCTGCCCTGGCGCATGATGCTGGGCAGCAATGGCGCCGATCCCTACCGCGTGTGGCTGTCCGAAATCATGTTGCAGCAGACGACGGTGGCCGCCGTCATTCCCTATTTCACCCGTTTTACCGAACGCTGGCCGACCGTCGAGGCGCTGGCCGCGGCGGCGGACGCCGATGTCATGGCCGCCTGGGCCGGGCTTGGCTATTATGCCCGGGCGCGCAACCTGCTGGCCTGCGCGCGGGCGGTGGCGGGCGCGCATGGCGGCCGCTTTCCCGATAC
>DAMDPH010000247.1:0-3017 GCA_032082785.1 Sphingobium sp.
CGGCCGAACCGGCTGGGCCCGCCGCCGCCGAGGAAGCGCCCCGTCCCCGTCGCGGCCGTCCGCGCAAGGTCGATGTGGCCAAGGATGCGGGCGAAGGTCTGGACATGGCGGTGCTGCCGCCGGCCATCGGTCGCGCCGACAATGACGCGGAACCGGCCGAGGCCGCGCCGCGCAAGCGCACCCGCCGCCCGCGTCAGGCAACCGAAGCCGCCGAATAATCATCCCGTCATGGGGATAATAAGGGGATCGCGCCACCCGCGCGGTCCCCTTTTACATGTCCGGCGCGGACGCCATCACCAGCGGCTCAATCGTCGATCGGGGGCAGTTCGTCCTTCATCGGGTCCATCACCTGCTCGTCATGGCCGGTGCCGCTCGACAAAAAGGTCAGCGCCATCAGCCCCGTTCCCAGCATGAAGGTCAGCCACACGCCCAATATCGTGGCGATGATCATGTGAATCGGCATCGGCCCCGACCACCATCGCAGGAACAGCAGCGCCGCGCCGACACAGGCCGCCCCCACCAGCGCCATATAGAGCATGATGCGCCGGAATCGCGTCCAGGCGGTGGCGGCGATGGCGGGATCGTCCAGAGCATGTTTGCGCGTCATCCCTTTTCTTTGGGGATCGAACATGGGATCATCAAGTCACCCGCCGCGCTAGTGACCCGAATCTGAAGTTCGTCACATTGTGAGGTAGGCGCTGTACGAACTTCAGATTCATCAGGGTCACTAGACAATCTAGGATTCTAGTGTGGTTTATGGATTTGAAATAGGCTCGGCACCTAGCCGCTATAAGGAGGCCTATTTCAAATCAACCACACTAGAGCCGAGATGCATCGGCGGCGGGACCTACGCGAGCGCACAGGATGAGGAGAAGAAGATGACGATCGGGTCGATTTTGCAGGGCAAGGGTCATGAGGTTCTCCAGATCGGGCCGGGCGACACATTATTGTCCGCCGTGCAGCTGCTCGCCGATCGCCGCATCGGCTGCCTGCCCGTGGTGAAGGATGGGGAGGTGCTGGGCATCCTGTCCGAACGCGACCTTGTCTATCGCGTCGCCAGGGAAGGGGCGGCCGCACTCGACCAGCCCGTCGCCGAAGTGATGACCAGCCCGGCCATCACCATCGACGATAATACGCCGGTCATGCACGCCCTGTCGCTGATGACGAAACGGCGCATCCGCCATCTGCCGGTGGTGATCAACGGCAAGCTGGTCGGCCTCATCTCGATCGGCGACCTGGTGAAATTCCGCATCGACCATATCGAATCGGAAGCCGCCGCGCTGCGGGATTATATTCAGAGCGCCTGAAGCGCCGGGGCTTCTCCGAGTCGACAGCCATCGGGCGGCGTTCGTCAGCCGCCCGGTTGCTCGATAGCGGCGGGCTGCCCGCGCACCAGCAGCCACATGTCCCGCATCGTCTCCCGGGCAAAGATCCACAGCAGCGCGCCATAGCTGGCGACACCCGTCGCCACCAGCAACGCCAGACGGACGGGCGCGCTGCTTCCCTCGGCCAGCATCAGGTCGACGCCCTGCACCAGCAGCGCCATCGCGATGGAGGCGGCGAGGCCCGGCGCCATGATCCGGCCGAAATCGCCCAGGCCAAGGCCCAGCGCCCGCCCGGCGATTCGCATGGCGATCAGGGTCAGCAGCGGAATGCCGCAAGCCCATGCCCAGGCCAGCCCCGAAGACCCCGCGACCCTTATGCCCAGCCAATAAGCGACCGGCATGAACAGCGCGCCATAGCTGGCGATGCGCATGATCAGCCCCGGCCGGCCGATCGCCTGCAAGGCCGGGTTTAACAGCTGCTGCAACACGAAAAAGGGCATGCAGAGCGCGATGATTCGCACCAGCGGCGCCATCGGCTGCCATTTGTCCCCCAATAATGTGACGATCAGCGGCTCCGCCGATACCGCCATGCCAAGGCAGATGGGGCAGGCGATCAGCAGGATCAGCCGCGACGTCCGGCAAAAGGCCTGCGTCATCCTCTGCCGGTCCCCCTGCATCCGCGCGAAACTCGAAAAAGCGACTTCGTTGAGCGGGGGCAGGAATTTGCTGGCGAAGATCATGGTGATGAACAGCGCTTCGGCATAAAGGCCCAGCGCATGCGGATCGAGCAGCCGGCCGCCAATGACGATGTCCGCCTGCGTCTGGATCATGAAGAAAAGCTGCGATCCCACCAGCGACGCGCCAAAGGCGATCATCCATCCGGTCCCGCGCAGGTCCAGCGTCGGCACCGGCAGAAAGCGCAGCGCGACCAGATAACCCAGCCCCCGCACATAGAAGCCGACGATCGGCGCCACCACCAAAGTCCACACGCCCCAACCCGACAGTGCGCCGATCAGGGCGGTGAGGGCGGTCGCCGTCGCCGCGATCAGCAGCACGATGGCGGGCTTGCGATAGTCCATGCTGCGCGCCATCACGATCTCCGGCACCGCGATCAGCGGCGTCGACAGATAGATGAGTGCCTGCACCTCCAACATGGTCGCGATCACCGGCTTGCCATAATAGGCCGCGATCATCGGCGCGCTGAGCCATTGCACCAGCGCCAGCGCGCCATTGAGGATCAGCATCAGCGTGAAGGCCTGCCGCAACTGGTGCCGGGTCAGCGTGGGCGCCTGCACCAGCGCGGTGGAGATGCCATAGCCGTTCAGAAACTGCGCGAACATCAGCACCACCTGCGCCATGGCGAACAGGCCATAATCGGCGGGATTGAGGAGTCGCATCACCACCAGCGTCGATGCCCAGCTGACGATCTGAGTCACCACCTGCGCGCCCGATCGCCAGAACAGTGCCTGACGCACCTTGGCGGCAAATGCCCCATGGCTGGCGTCCACCGCATCGATGGCCCCCGATGGCGGGGCCGTGGCCTGATCCTTCGCGCTCATGCGCTTTCCTTAAGGGGAAGGGGAAAAGAATGTCTGAAATAAAAATGCAAAAAGCTGTTGACGGTTCAGCCCGTCTCGCCTAGATGCCCTTTCACCGGACGGGGTGCTGCTGGGAAGCGGCGCCGGGTTTGGT
>DAMDPH010000248.1:0-2987 GCA_032082785.1 Sphingobium sp.
GGCGGGGCGACGACCGGCGGCGGCTCGATCGGCTGATCGGGCGGCGGCGGCGGCGGCTCCTCGTCCGGCGGCGGCGGCTCTTCCTTGACGTCGATCACGTTCAGCTGTTCCGCCGCCTTTTTGACATATTTCATGCCAAGACCGGTGACGAAGGCATAGCCGAGAACAGCATGAATCAGGGCGACGATGATGATCGATATCGTGCGACTCGATCCTTGCGAGTGGTCAGCATAGGCCATTCGGCAACGACACTCCTTAACTCATCTTACCAGTGGTTTATACAAATCAGCCAAATCTGACCTAAGCTGTCCGGGGCAAGCCCGACCACCTTTGGCCCTTCTCCGTCCATTTGCTACCGTTTGAACTCCTATCGCGGCGCATCGTGGCACGCAAACGCTTTATCGAATTGGAGGATTGCGTGTATCATTTAGCTCCAGAATGACTTGCCTGTGACATCACTGCCACGGGCCGTAAGCATAGGACGAAACTGAGCATGGAATCCACCATTAGTATACGAAATTTATCCGCCCTGTGCCTCATTTCAGCCCTAAATGCTGCTTTTTTCCAAATGCCTGCCCTCGCCGCGCCAACGGTGGCAGAGGCGGCGGCGGCCCCGTCCGGCCTCGCTTTCGCCGATCTGGTGGACCTGGGAGAGGCCGCGCCGCTGGTGGCGCATGTGCGAATTCGCAACATCATTCCGCTCAAGGAAGAACGGTCGCAGGGCGTTGCGGCGGGGCATCGGCGGCTGTTCGTGGAGGCCGATGTCATCGGACTGATTCGCGGCGAAGGGGGAATCGCGCCCCAGGTCACCTATCTCTATGACGCGGCGCTCGATCGCCGGGGCAAGCTGCCCAAGCTCAAGAAATCGGAGCATATTATCTTCGCGCGCGCCGGCACCCGTCCAGGCGAGGTGCAGCTGATCGCGCCCGACGCGCAGATTCCCGCCACCCCGCAGCAGGTCGCCCGCGTGAAGTCGGTGCTTTCCGCCCTGGTGGCGCCGGACGCCCCGCCGCAGGTCGTCGGCCTGGGCGATGCCTTCCATGTCGCGGGCACCATCGCCGGCGAGGGCGAGACGCAGATTTTCCTGCGCACCGCCAATGGCGACCCGGTGTCGCTGTCGGTGCTGCGCCGCCCCGGCCAAGCGCCGCGCTGGGCGGTGGCGCTGGGCGAGATCGTCGATGAAGCCGCGCGGGCGCCCGCGCCGGACAGCCTGCTCTGGTATCGACTTGCCTGCGCGCTGCCCCCGGCGCTGCCGCCGGCCTCGGTCCGCACCCTCGCGCCGACCGATGCGCAGGCGGCGCGAGCCGACTATCAGTTCGTGCTGCGGGCGCTCGGCCCCTGCGGACGGACCCGCGTTGCCGGCTGATATTTTCGCCCCCTCCCCGCCCGTTGCGCTTTGCTTTTCCTTGGACAGCGGCGCACGGGCGGCTATCAGCGCGGCTTCCATCAGCCCGGAGGATGCCCGCCATGACCAATTTGCACCGCCATGCCCCGCTGCGCGTCGCGCTCGTCGGCCTCGGAACGGTGGGCGGCGGCGTCATTCGCCTGCTGGAGACCAATGCCGACCTGATCGCCCGGCGCGCCGGCTGCCCGATTCAGATCGTCGCCATTTCCGCCCGCGACCGGACTAAGGATCGCGGCGTCGATCTCACCCCTTATGAATGGGTGGACGACATGACCACGCTGGCCGCCCGCGACGATGTCGATGTGGTGGTGGAGCTGATCGGCGGCGCGGACGGCCCTGCCCTCACGCTGGCGCGCCAGTGCCTCAGCCTCGGCAAGCCGTTCGTCACCGCCAACAAGGCGATGCTGGCCCATCATGGGCTGGACCTTGCGCGGCTGGCCGAACAGGGCGGCATCGCGCTCAAATATGAAGCCGCGGTCGCCGGCGGCATTCCGGTCGTCAAGGGCATGCGCGAAGGCGCGGCCGCCAATGAGATCAGCCGCGTCTATGGCATCCTCAACGGCACCTGCAATTATATCCTGACGACGATGGAGAAAGCGGGGCGCGGCTTCGACGATGTGCTCAAGGAAGCGCAGGAACTGGGCTTTGCCGAAGCCGATCCCAGCTTCGACATTGACGGTATCGACGCCGCGCACAAGCTGACCATCCTCGCCAGCCTGGCCTTCGGCACCGAGCTGGACTTCGCCAGCGTCGCCACCACCGGCATCCGTCACGTGATCGCCGCCGACATCGCCGAAGCGGCGGCGCTGGGCTATCGCATCCGGCTGGTCGGCATGGCCGAAAATGGCGAGGGCGGGCTGTTCCAGCGGGTCCATCCCATGCTGGTCCCGCTCGACCATCCGCTCGCCCATGTCGACGGGTCGCTCAATGCCGTGGTGGCGGAGGGCAATTTCGTCGGCCGCCTCTTCTTCCAGGGACGCGGCGCGGGCGACGGGCCGACCGCTTCGGCGGTGGTCGCCGACCTGATCGACGTCGCGCGCGACGAATATGGCGACGCCTTCGCCATGCCGGTCGCCGCCCTTGCGCCGCAGCGCCCCGCCGATGCCGGCGCACGCGTGGGCCGCGCCTATCTGCGCTTCAAGGTGCAGGATCGCCCCGGCGTGCTGGCGGAAATCGCCGCCGCGACCCGCGATGCCGGTGTGTCGATCGAAAGCATGATCCAGCGCGGCACGCATCAGGATGGCGGCGTGCTGGTCGCCATCGTAACCCATAGCGGCGAGGAACGCTGCGTGCGCGAGACGCTGGAGCGGCTGGCGGGGCACCGGCCAGTGCGCCCTCAACGCGGTGTCGCGCCCCGATAGCGGTCCGGCAAGGGCGGTGGCGGGGCGAGATCGGCGTCGGGGTCGATGATCGCGGTGACGGCCTTGCCCAGCACATTCGCCACCCGAAAAACATCCAGTCCACCCGTGCAGCCGGCCCCCTGCCCGCCATCGACCCCGCAACTGCCCTGCTTGACCCGCGCCGCCGACGCGGCCGGCGCTTCGCCCCGCACGGTGCCGCCACCATCCTGTTCGCGCGGCAG
>DAMDPH010000249.1:0-2936 GCA_032082785.1 Sphingobium sp.
CGCCCTGCTGCGAGCGACCGCCGCCGCCACCGCCACCATAGCCGCCGCCCTGGCCGCCACCGCCGCCGGGCGCGCCGTCGAGCATCGTCAGCACCGAGCCCAGGCCCTGCAGCACGACTTCGGTCGTGTAGCGGTCATTGCCCGACTGATCCTGCCATTTGCGGGTGCGCAGCTGGCCCTCGATATAGACTTTCGAGCCTTTGCGCAGAAAGCGTTCGGCCACGCCCACCAGACCTTCGGAAAAGATGGCGACGCTGTGCCATTCGGTGCGCTCCTTGCGCTCGCCCGTCATCCGGTCCTTCCAGCTTTCGGACGTGGCGATGCGAAGATTGCAAACCTTGCCGCCATTCTGAAAGCTCTTCACCTCCGGGTCGGCGCCCAGATTGCCGATCAGAATGACCTTGTTAACCGAGCCTGCCATGATACCTCCGAAGCCTTAAAGCGGCTCCTTATAGCCCTGCCGCCGTCGCGGTCCAGTAGGTCAGGCCGGCGGCGAGATACGCCAATGCGAACAGATAGAAGAGCATGAACATCGGCCAGCGCCAGCCATTGGTTTCCCGGCGGGTGACGGCGATGGTCGAGATGCATTGCGGCGCGAAGACGAACCAGGCGAGGAAGGCGAGCGCGGTGGGCAGGGGCCACTGATCCTTGAGCCGATCGCCCAGGCTGCGCTCCAGCTTTTCCTCATCGTCGCCCGCGTCGATCGAATAGACGGTGGCGAGCGCCGACACCGCCACTTCGCGCGCCGCCATGGCGGGAATGAGCGCGAGCGAGATGTCGCGGTTGAAGCCCACCGGCTCCAGCACGACCTGCAAGCCGCTGGCGATACGGCCGGCGATGGAATGATCGACCTGGCTGGTCGGATCGCCGTCGGGCACGCGCGGGAAGCTGAGCAGCAGCCACAATATGACGGTGGAGGCAAAGATGATCGTGCCGGCGCGCTTGAGGAAGATCAGCGCGCGCTGCCACAGGCCAAGCGCGATATCCTGCAAGCGCGGCCATTGATATTTGGGCATTTCCATCAGGAAGCCGCCGCTACGTCCCTTGGTGACGGTGAGGCGCAGGACCAGCGCCACCAGCATCGCGCCGATGATCCCGGCGATATAGAGCAGGAACAGCACCAGCCCCTGCAACCCCACGCCATAGCCCACGTCCCGCGCGGGGATGAAGGCGCCGATGATGACGGCATAGACCGGCAGCCGCGCCGAACAGGTCATCAGCGGCGCGATCAGGATGGTCGTCAGCCGGTCCTTGGGATCGGCGATAGTGCGCGTCGCCATGATGCCGGGCACGGCGCAGGCGAAGGAGGAGAGGAGCGGGATGAAAGCGCGGCCGGACAGGCCCACGCGCGCCATCAGGCTGTCCATCAGGAAGGCGGCGCGGACCATATAGCCGGTCGCCTCCAGCATCAGGATGAAGAAGAAGAGGATGAGGATCTGCGGCAGGAAGACCACCACCGATCCCACGCCGTTGATGACGCCGTCGACCAGGAAGGATCGGATGATGCCATCGGGCATGGCGGCGGTGACGACGCCGCTCAACTGTTCCGCCAGTCCCTCGATCATCGCGATCGGCGCTTCCGACCAGGCATAGACCGCCTGGAACATGACGAACATCAGCGCCAGCAGCAGCAGGAAACCGAAGAGCGGATGCAGCGCCACCCGATCCACTGCGGCGGTGACCCGGCGCGAAGGGGTTTCATGGAGGATGGCGGCGCGGGCGATGCGGCGGGCTTCCTGCCGGACCGTCTCGAAATCCCGCTCGGGCGCGGGCGGCGGCGCGGCCGGGCTGGCGCTCAGCAATGTCTCCAGCTGCGCGCGCAGCGGGTCCAGGCCGCGCTTGCGCACCGCGACCGTCGGCACCACCGGCACGCCCAGTTCGCGCGCCAATATCTCCGGGTCCAGCTCCAGCCCGTCGCGCTTGGCGAGGTCCACCATGTTGAGCGCGACCACGGTCGGCAGGCCGAGCGCCAGCAGCTCCAGCGCAAAGCGCAGATGATTGTCGAGATTGGAGGCGTCGACGACGATGACGATGGCGTCGGGCCGCCGTTCGCCCTGCTGGCGGCCGAGGACGAAATCGCGCGTCACTTGCTCGTCGGGGCTGCCCGGCGACAGGCTGTAGGTGCCGGGCAGGTCGACCAGCTCGACCGGACGGCCGTCGGACAGCGACAGCCGCCCCGCCTTGCGCTCCACCGTGACGCCGGGATAATTGCCGAGCTTCTGCCGCGCGCCGGTCAGCGCGTTGAACAGGGCGCTTTTGCCGGCATTGGGATTGCCGACCAGCGCGACCAGGGGCAGGGCGCTCATGCCGCCTGCCCGCCCGTTGCGCCCTGGGCTGCGCCCTCTGCGTCCAGATGCACTTCTATCGCGGCGGCGTGGCTGCGGCGCATGGCGACGATCATCCGCCCGACCTTGCAGGCGATCGGGCCGGTGCCGAACAGCCCGCCATGATGGAGCGCCTCCACCTCCGCGCCTTCGCACAGGCCGAATTCGCGCAGCCTTTGCCCTTCGGCGGCGGACAGCGCGTCCCAGTCAATAAGGTCGACATGAGCGGATTGGCGCAACGGCAGTTCGGTAAGACGCAAGGAAGCAAAACTCGTGAAATGATTTCTGCGACTGACTATCAATTACGACTGGCGAAGGCCAGTCCCCATTGCGCAAGCTTTTGTTGCCGGCGTCAAATGGCGGGGTAGCGCAGCCGGCCGATGAAGCGCGACAGGCTCAGCCGCTCGCCACCGGCGACGCCGCGAAACTGCGCCTTTGCCTTTTCGAATCGCATGATCCCTTCGATTCGCCGGGCGAGGAAAGCGCGGCTGTCGGCATGATCCTCGCTCTCATCATCGACGACCACCAGCAGCGTCGCGGCATAGACGCCGCCCAATATGGTGCGCTTGCTATAATGGTTGAGGTCGGTGGCGGTGTCGCCGGCCGCCCGCC
>DAMDPH010000250.1:0-2897 GCA_032082785.1 Sphingobium sp.
CCGCGCGCGCCGGCGCGGCATTGGCACCCGCGCGCGGCTTGACCGCCTCGACCGGAGCTTTGGCGGATTGGGCGATGGCGGTTCCGGCGACCAGCGCCAGCAGCGGCAGCGCCATGATGTGATAGCTTATCTTCATTCTCGTCCCCCTTGAAGCGACGCTACGGCAATCGGCCGCGCGGCAAAAGGGCCGCTCCCTTGGCGGGGAGCGGCCCGGATCGCGATCAGAATTTCTTGACCAGGTTCAGCCCGTAGGTGCGGGGCGGCGCGGTGAAGATCACCGTCTTGCCCCCGGTATTGCTGCTGGAGCTGGAACTCACCACCGCCAGTTCGTTGAACAGATTGTTGACGAACAGATAGGCGCCCCAATTGCCGTCCGGCGCCTGCACGCCAAGGCGGGTGTTGGTCAGCGTATAATCGTCCAGCCGGCGGCGATAGATGTCGCTGGGGCTGATCGTGCTGTAGCTGCTGCCATTATAGGTGAGGTCGATACGGGCAATGCCGTCCAGCGTAGCACTCATGGCATGGCGATATTCGGCCGCCGCGCCGAAATTCCAGCGCGGCACATTGGCGATGCGATCGCCCTTGCGGCCCGACGCCACGACGATGCTGCTCACCTGATCCTTGGTCAGCTTGGCATTGGTGTAGGAGCCGTTGGCGCTCAGGCTGATGCCGGCAATCTCGGTCGAGAATTCCGCCTCGACGCCGCGAATGCGCGACGCGCCGACATTGGAAATGAGGCCGAACACCGATCCCGTGCCGGACGTGCGCGCCGACACCTGCATGTTGGACCAGTCGATCTGATAGGCGGCCATGTTGAGATAGGTGCGCGGCAGGATCTTGCTCTTGAAGCCCAGCTCATAGTTCCACAGGCTGTCCGACGTATAGGCGGCGAGCGCCGCCGACAGGCCGATCACCTGATTGACGCCGCCGGGGCGGAAGCCCTGCGCCGCCTGGGCGTAGAACATCAGGTCGGGCTTGGCCTGATAGGACAGGTTGAACTTGGTCAGCACGCCGTCCTCGGACGATTTCGCCTCGGTATAGGGCGTGACCTTGGAAGCATATTGTTCCTGCCCCATGTCGACCCGGCCGCCGACCGTCTTCTTATATTCATAATAGCGCGCGCCGGCCGTGAAGGTCAGCTTGTCGAAGAATTTATAGGAGGCTTCGGCGAACACCGCCTTCTGCTTCAGCTTGTCCTCGATGGTCCGGTCATAGGCGAGATTGGCGGGATCGTTGAAGTCATAGAGGAACCCCGTCTGCGGGTTGGCCTTGAGCAGGGTGGAGCGGACCACCGTGTCGCGATCCTCCGAAAACAGGCCCACTGTCCAGTTGAACCGTCCCTCGCCGGTCGAGCTGAGGCGGATTTCATTGAGCCAGTTCTTGACCGACTGCGGCTGGTAAAGGCTGGACGACAGCAGCTCGCGCGTATCGGCGAGATAATCGGCCAGCACATCGGCCGAACAGGGCGCGCCATTGCCGCGGAAGGACTGGCAGCGCGCCGCCGTGTCGCGGCCGTTGAACGTGTCGCTGACGTCGCCGACGACGATCTTGTCGCGGTCGGTATAGGTGGTGATGGCGGTCAGCGCGACGGCGCCGAAATCATAGTTCAGCGTCGCATTATAGATGCGGTTGGTGTCGTAATTGCCCGATTCCGCACGCGCGTCGGTGGTCCAGCGCTTGCCCGTTTCCGCATACCAGCGCGGCGATTCGCCCGACGCCTTCTCATAATTGGCGCTCAGGTCCAGCGTCAGCCGCTCGGTCGGCGTGAAGCGCAGCATGATGCGGCCGCCATAGCTGTGGGGATCGTTGATGTCCTTATAGCCATAATAGCTGTTTTCGACATAGCCGGGCACCTGACTCGCATTGCCGACGACACGGATGGCCAGCTTGTCCTCGATCAGCGGCACGTTCAGCATCGCGTCGATGGACGCGCCCAGCTTGCCGCCTTCGACCGCCGACATGGTGCTGTTGAACGCGGCTTCGATCCGGTCGGTCTGCGGCTTGTTGAAGATGATGCGCAGCGTGCCGCCCATCGACCCCGATCCGTAGAGCGTGCCCTGCGGCCCGCGCAGCACTTCGGCGCGTTCCACGTCGAAGATGCGGAAATCAGGGGTCGCGCCGGCGGCGTCGCTGGTGGTGCCGACGGAGCCGGATACCGGCGCCTCGTCATAATAGACGCCGACCGTGGGTTCGCCGGCGGCGGTGACGCCGCGCAGGATGACGCGGCGGTTGCCGGGGCCGCCATCGACGATGCGCAGGCTGGGAGTCTCGCGGGTCAGTTCGGTGAAGCTGGTGGTGCCCGACGCCTGGAGATTTTCACCCGTAACGGCGGTGATGGCGATCGGCGTGTCCTGCACGCGGGTGCTGCGCTTGAGCGCGGTGACGACGATTTCGCCCTGGCTCTCCTGCTCCTGGGCCTGGGCGCCGGCGCTCGCCAGCAGCGCGGCGGCGCCTAATGTGCAGGCCAGCGCACTCCCGCTGCGCAGGCACGACTTATGAAGGCTAAAAAGTAGCTGCATAATTTACCCCCTGTTGTGGCGCGCCTTCCTGATGGTGCGCCTTGTTGATTATGTTGCTACGCTATCAATCGTCGCGCCGAATGTGCTTCGTTATATTTTATCCATTTCGTTAGGTTACCGAAGATCGTCCGGCCAAAACACCCTATCGCCGGATGCCATCGTCCAGCACTGCTATGATACAATAGATCATCCGAAATAATCGGCTATAGTCAGGATGTTGGCAGGACTCGGCGGCGTACAGGCTCAGCGGCGAAAGCCCGCCAGGAACAGCGCGCCGTCCAGCGCATCGCCCTGCGCGACGCTCAGCCGCTCGACCGTGCGCGCGCGCAGCCAGGGGCGCATCGGCTCCGACAGGCCGCCCATCAGCGCGCAGGCGGG
>DAMDPH010000251.1:0-2230 GCA_032082785.1 Sphingobium sp.
ATGGCGTCCGCCGCCTCCTGCGCCATCAGCCCCATTTCCACGGCGATGCCCCGATCGCGCAGCCAGGCCGCGCCTTGCCCGTCGGTGCGCGGATCGGGATCGCGCAGCGCGATCACCACGCGGCGAATGCCGGCGCGCGCGATCAGGTCGGCGCAACGCGGCCCGCGCGGCGAGAGGTGAAAACAGGGTTCGAGCGTGACATAGCAGCAGCCGCCCTCCGCCCGGTCCATTGCCTGCTCCAGCGCCTGCGCCTCGGCATGGGGGCGTCCGCCCTTCTGCGTCCAGCCGCGCCCGACGACGCGACCGTCGCGCACGATCAGGCAGCCGACATTGGGATTGGGGGTGGACAGGCCCCGCCCGCGCAGGGACAGGGCAATGGCCGCAGCCATATAGCGCCGGTCAGCGGCCGGTATATTGTCCATGGTCAGGGGCGGGCGGCGTCCCCGGCCGCCTTGCCCTTGTCAGCCGCGATCTTCGGCTCGGCTGCGGAGCTTTTGTCCGCGCCCTCCGCCTTAGCGAGGCGCGCGTCGAGCATCGCGTTGATCTGCTTCACGGCTTCCTTGCGACGGGCGCTGTTGCGCGCCTCATCCTCGCGCCATTCGATGCCGAACATGTCGGCCAGCTGCTGCATATCCTTCTGCTTGTGCTGAAGGGCCGCGTCGCGGCGGGCAAGGTCCATCTTCTGCTGCAGAATGATCGTCGCGTCGCTGCGAGTCGCGTCCCAGCTCTCGACATAGAGGATCTTGTTGCGGGTCGGCATGGTGTTGGTGTTGGCATCGACGATGAATGCCCAGATGATCAGCCAGGTAATCGCCATCGCCACGCCAAGGATCGGCCATTTATGCGGACGATCCTGACGAAAATAGCTCCACATGTCGCCAAAGGCGCTTTTGGGAGAAACCGGGCGGGGAAATATGGCCATGGCGCGCATATAGGACAGCGTCGACGCGGATGCAAAGGGCGGCGCATCGGCCGCCCTTCGCCCCGGACGTCAGCGATCCGTCAGGGTGAAGCGGACCGTCAGCTGCTTGCTGCTCTGCACCGCAAGCCCGTCGCGCGTCGCCGGGCGGAAGCGCCATTTGCGCAGCGCGTGCCGCTGGGTGGCGATCCAGAAGGCGTCGTCGGTGGCGCTGATCTTCTCGATATCCACGACCCGGCCCTGGGGGCTGATCGTCACGCGCACGGTGACGCTGCCTTCCATGCCCATCCGCAGCATGGAGCCGGGATAATCGGGCTGGAACGCCGGCAAGGCGCGGGGATCAATGCTCGCTTCGACCAGTACCGGCACAGGCGGCGGATCGGCGGGGCGGGTGCCACTGCCCCTGTTGCCCGGAAGAACGGGTTCGATCCGCACAGGCTCTGTGCCCGTCTCGATCCGGACGGGTGGCGGGAGGGTTTCGATAATCGGATCGACCTTCATCGGCGGTATGTTCTGACGCTCCACCGGAAGACGCCGTTCTTCCTGCTTCTGCTCGACCTCAGGCGGGGGCGGCGGGAGCGGGATATGGGTGGTGGTGATCGGCGGCGTAAACACCTTATCGATCAATTGCTTGGGCATCATCAGGAACACGCCCACCAGCAGGGCATGGACCGCCACGGTGCCGCCCACGCCAAGGGCGGAGCGCCGTTGCCGGCCATAGCCTTCCTGCTCCCGATGTCCGCCATGGGCCATTGTCATGAGTCGCATTGTCAGACTCCTCTTCTAGCATCCTCTCCAGCGGAGCCGGTCTTTGCGGGCTTCTGCTGTGATGTAATGATACAACATGAAGATCGACGAGATTGCAAGATAATGTGGCAGGGGCGGCGAGAGCCTTGGGAATGTTGCCGGCGAAGCGGGCGGAAGCCATGCCGGTGCCGGCGCCGCAGCCGATTGAAAATGCGCCTAAAAAAGATGCTCGAGCGTGTGGATAGCAAGGCCGACCAGTCCGCCCACCAGCGTGCCGTTGATGCGGATATATTGCAGGTCGCGGCCGACCGCGCCTTCCAGCCGGTTGGTGACCGTGCCCGCGTCCCAGCTCCGCACCGTCTCGCTGACCAAGGTGACGATCGAGTCGCCATAAGCCGCCGTCGCCCCGACCACCGCGCGCCGCACGAACCGATTGACCAGCAGGCGCAGCCGCAGATCGGCCTGCAAGGTCGCGCCGAGCTGGCTCAGCGCCTCACCCAGCCGCCCGGCCATCGCCCGGCCGGGATCGCGCACCGCGCGCAGCAGCCCGCCACGCGCCTGTTC
>DAMDPH010000251.1:2491-2867 GCA_032082785.1 Sphingobium sp.
CAGCCCGTCGACAATGGCGTTGGCGAGATTTTCGTCCAGCCCGGTCCAGCGCAGCAGCTTGCCGGCGCGGTCATGCACCATCTGCCGGATCAGCGCTTCATTGGCTTCCAGCGTGCGGTCGGCCCAATGGATGATGCCGTCGAGCAGCGGCGCATGGCGGCCGTCGCGCATCGCCGCTTCGAGCGCCTGCCCCAGCAGCGGCCCGACATGTATGGCGCGCAGTCGCTGGCCGATGGCGCCCTTCACCATGCCGCCCAGCCGCTCCTGATCCAGCGCCTCCAGCATGTCGGCCGCCAGTCGCGACGCGCCTTCGCGCAGCCGCCCGTCGCCGCCCGATGGGCTGGCGAGGAAGCGGCCGGCCGCCGCCGCCACGTCC
>DAMDPH010000252.1:0-2848 GCA_032082785.1 Sphingobium sp.
GCGGGGCGGCGGCGGGGGCGCGGCGTCATCCTCGACGCCGGCGAACAGCAATTCCTGAAGATCCTCGGTCGCGGCGACCGGCGGCGGCATCAGCTTGTGGGTGCCGCCGCGCGTGCTGGTCTTGACCGAACCGATCTTGACCGCGACCGGGCGGCGGCAAATCGCGGGGCCAAGGGCGAGGAAGCGTCCGCGCTCCAGATCGCGGATCTGCTCCGCCTGCCGCCGTTCCATGCCCAGCAGGTCGGCGGCGCGGGCCATGTCGATGTCGAGGAAGGTGCGGCCCATCAGGAAATTGGACGCCTCCGCCGCGACATTTTTGGCGAGCTTGGCCAGCCGCTGGGTAGCGATCACCCCGGCCAGCCCGCGCTTGCGCCCCCGGCACATGAGGTTGGTCATGGCGGCAAGGCTGAGCCGCCGCGCCTCGTCGGAGACGTCGCCCGCCGACACCGGGGCGAACATCTGCGCCTCGTCCACCACCACCAGAGCGGGATACCAATGGTCGCGCGGCGCGTCGAACAGGGTCGAGAGGAAGGTTGCGGCGCATTTCATCTGCGCCTCCAGCTCCAGCGACTCGAGGCTCAGCACGACCGAGGCGCGATGTTCGCGGATGCGCATCGCCATCTTGACGATCTCGCGCTCATTATAGTCGCCCGCGTCGATCACCACATGGCCATATTCATCGGCCAGCGTGACGAAATCGCCCTCCGGGTCGATCACCACCTGTTGCACCATGGGGGCGCTTTCCTCCAGCAGTCGGCGGAGCAGGTGCGACTTGCCGGACCCGCTATTGCCCTGGACGAGCAGACGGGTGGCGAGCAGTTCCTCGACATCGACCAGCACGGGCTTGCCCGTGCCGTCATTTCCTATGCTGATGCTGGCGGTCACGCTTTGCCCTTTGGCCCAGCCGGTAGGCGGGACGCAAGCCCGCTATGCCGCAAGGCGCCGGGCCGCGCCCGATATTCCTACCGCAACCGCGCTGCCGTAGCGTCAAGCCTTGGATTGGCTTGACCACCCTTCTGTTGCGATGCACCATCAGCCCATGACCGATACAGACACTTCCCCGTCCGCGCCTGCGATCACGCAGAATCCCGACATCCGTTATCTGGGGCGCCTGCTCGGCGACGTCATTCGCGCCTATGGCGGGGAGAAGCTGTACAAACAGACCGAATATATCCGCTCCGCCTCGGTCGACCGGGCGCGCGGCATCCAGGGGGCGGACGTGACCGACCCCGGCCTCGACGCGCTCAGCCTCGACGATACGCTGAACTTCGTGCGCGGCTTCATGCTCTTTTCGATGCTCGCCAATCTGGCCGAGGATCGGCAGGGGGTCGCCGCCGAACCCGGCGCGGATCTCGCCTCCGCCATCGAACGGCTCGACTCGCACGGGATCGACCGGGCGGCGGTGCTCGACCTGTTGTCGCGCTCGCTGATCGTGCCGGTGCTCACCGCCCACCCGACCGAAGTGCGGCGCAAGAGCATGATCGATCACAAGAACCGCATCGCCGACCTGATGATGCTGAAGGATGCCGGCCGCTCCGAGACGGATGAGGGCGAAAATCTGGACGAGGCGATTTTCCGCCAGATCGCCCTGTTGTGGCAGACGCGGCCGCTGCGCCGCGAGAAACTGTTCGTCGCCGACGAAATCGAAAATGTGCTCGCCTATTTCCGCGACACATTCCTGCCGGTGCTGCCGGCGCTCTATGCACGCTGGGAACGGGTGCTGGGCGCGCGGCCGCAAAGCTTTCTGCGCGTCGGCAGCTGGATCGGCGGCGACCGCGACGGCAATCCCTTCGTCCAGGCGCCGCAGCTGGAGCTGGCGCTCAAGCGCGGCTGTCAGGCGGCCATCGCTTATTATCTCGACGCGCTGCACGCGCTGGGGGCGGAGCTGTCGCTCTCGACCGAACTGGCGCAAGTGCCGCAGGCGGTGCTGGATCTCGCCGACGCGAGCGGAGACGCCTCGCTCAGCCGCAAGGACGAGCCCTATCGCCGCGCCATTTCCGGCATTTACGCGCGCCTGACCGCGACCTGCGTGGCGCTGACGCAGGCGCAGCCCGCCCGCCCCTCCACGCTCAAGGGCGAACCCTATGGATCGCCGCAGGAGTTGCGGCGCGATCTGGTGACGGTGGCGCAGGGGCTGGCGAGCGAAGGCGATGGCGCGCTGGCGACCGGCGGTGCGCTCGGACGGCTGATCCGCGCGGTCGAGACGTTCGGCTTCCACCTCGCCACGCTCGACATGCGGCAGAATAGCGACGTGCATGAGCGGGTCGTGGCCGAATTGCTGCGCCATGCCGGGGTTGAGGCGGATTATGCCGCGCTCGACGAATATGCGCGGATCGCGCTGCTGCGCCGTGAACTGGCGAACAACCGGCCGCTGGGCGGGCGCTTCTCCGACTATTCGGAGGAGACCGCGTCGGAACTGGCGATCGTCCGCGCCGCCGCCGGCGCGCACCGCACCTATGGGCCGCAATGCATCACCCATTATATCATCTCCAAGGCCGAAAGCGTGTCCGACATGCTGGAGGTTAATATCCTGCTTAAGGAAGCGGGCCTGTGGCGCGCGGGCAAGGATGGCGCCGCGCCGGAGGCCGCGATCATGGCGATCCCGCTGTTCGAAACCGTCGCCGACCTGGAGGCCGCGCCCAAGATCATGTCCGCCTATTTCGGCCTGCCCGAAATCGCCGGGCTGGTGCAGGCGCGCGGCCATCAGGAAGTGATGATCGGCTATTCCGACAGCAACAAGGATGGCGGCTATATCACCTCCACCTGGGGCCTCTACAAGGCGAGCCAGGCGCTCGCCCCCGTCTTTGCCGAGACCGGCGCCGCGATGCAGCTGTTCCACGGCCGGGGC
>DAMDPH010000253.1:0-2826 GCA_032082785.1 Sphingobium sp.
GTCTCGGCCGCGCCGCCGGCTGCCGCGCCGCCGTCGGGCGTCTGCGCCTTGGGCGCGAAGATTTTCAAGCTCTTGAGCACCTCGTCCGAAATCGCCTGATATTGTTCGCTCAGCATTTCGGGATAGACGAACGTGGCGGTCACGATCGCGCCGTCGGGCTGGCGCAGCAGGCGGACGGCGACATTATTGCCCTCGCCATCATTGGCGGTGCCGCGATATTCGCTGTCGCCGACAAAGTCGCCATTGACGCCCTCCGACCCGCTGCTGACCGTCTCGACAATCTGTTGCAGGCTGCGGTCATCCTCATTCTTCTGCCAGAACACCCGCACATCGGCGCCCGCGCCCGGATCGGCATAGACGACGCCCTGCGCGTTGCTCGCGCCCTGATCCATCACCCAGCCTTCGGGCATGGTGACCGAAAAGCCATGCTCTATGTTCACATAGTTGCGCGTCGCGGCGGCGGCGGCATCCGTCTCGCGCGTGGCGGCCAGCGCCTTGGCGGCGGCGGCATTGGCGGCGGCGGCCAGCTCCTCCTGGGTCGGCATGTCCGCGACCGGTTCGGTCCGGCCACAGGCGACGAGGGCGAGGAAGGGAAGGAGCGCGGCAAAAGAGGCTTTGGTCATGTTCCGTCCAAAGCATAGCTACCGGAAATTTTCAACGGCACAGCGAAAGGCTGCGGTGGAAGGCCGTAGCGTCGCGACGCCCGGCAGGGGGGGCAGGGGCCGGCACGGGGGCGCGGGCGCGGCGCTTCAGGCGGCGTTGTCGATGCCCAGTTCGGCCAGCTTGCGATAGAGGGTCGACCGGCCGATCCCCAGCCGCCGGGCGACTTCGGTCATGCGGCCGCGATAATGGCCGATGGCCAGGCGGATCACATCGGCCTCTATTTCCGCCAGCGGGCGGACATGGCCGTCGCTTTCGAACAGGGTGATGCCGGCGCTTTCGCGATGGGACGGGCTGCCCGTGCTGGCGGTGCGGGCGCGGCCCGGCACGGTTTCGGCGATATGGATCTGCGCGGCGATCTGCGGGAAATCCTGCGGCGTCAGCGCGTCGCCTTCACACAGGACGGCCGCGCGGAACAGGGCGTTTTGCAACTGGCGCACATTGCCCGGCCAGCCATGCCGCATCAGCAGCGCCAGCGCATCGTCAGTCAGCACCAGGCTGCGCATGCCCGGCTGGGCGGAAATGCGCGCGAGCAGGTGGCGGCAGAGCGCGGGTATGTCGCCCATCCGCTCGCGCAGCGGCGGGATGGTCAGCTGCACGACGTTGAGGCGGTAATAAAGATCTTCGCGGAACCGGCCGGCCTCTATCTCGTCGGACAATTTCTTGTTGGTGGCGGCGATGATGCGCACGTCGACATGGGTCGGCCGGCGCGCGCCGATCGGCTGCACCTCGCCATCTTCCAGCACGCGCAGCAGCTTGACCTGCGCCTCCAGCGGCATCTCGCTGATTTCGTCGAGGAAGATGGTGCCGGTGTCGGCGGACACGAATTTGCCGACATGCCGCTCGAACGCGCCGGTGAAGGCGCCGCGTTCATGGCCGAAAAGCTCGGATTCCACCAGATTTGCGGGGATCGCGCCGCAATTGACCGCGATCATTTCCTGCCGGTGGCGGGGGGAGGCGGCGTGGATCGCCTGCGCGATCACATCCTTGCCGACGCCGCTTTCCCCCTCGATCAGCACCGGCACCCGCGCCCGGGCCGCCTTGGCCGCGATGGCGAGGGCGGCGCGGAACAACGGCGCCGCGCCGACAATATCCTCGAACGCCAGCGGCGCGCTGATCTTCTCCGTCAGCGGGCGCAGCTCGCCATCGGCGGCGTCGTCGGCCACGCTGACATTGAGCGCGGCCATCAGCCGTTCGGGCGCGATCGGCTTGGACAGATAATCGGTCGCCCCCGCACGCATCGCCTCCACGGCTATGGCGACATTATTATGGGCGGTCAGGATCAGGATCGGCAGGTCGGGGCGGCGGGCGCGGATCTTGCGGATGCAGTCGGCCGGATCATAATCCGGGCACCATTGGTCCAGCAGCACCGCGTCCAGCTGCGCGCCGTCGGGCGTGTCCAGCAGGTCCAGCGCCGTCTCGTCATCCTGCGCAAACAGCGTGCGCCATCCTGCGCGCGCCGCCAATGCCGCCACCAGCCGGCGCTGCGCCGGCTCGTCGTCAATCAGCATCAGCATGGGAATGCCGTCGCGTACCATCTCACCCCTCTCTGGTCACGTAGCCGCCTTTCTAAAGCGGCGGGGGTAAAGGGGCGCTTAACCCCCAAAGATTTTCTTGTGCCTTCGCGGGTTGAGGGGGGAGGGGGGACAGGATAAGAGGTTGCGCAATAATCTAAAGGAGAGCGCTATGGCATCGGAGGATAATTACGGGAATGCGGCTGAAACCTATGCGGGTTTTGTCGGCCTGATGAAATGGGGGACGATCGCCAGTATCGCGCTGACCGTCCTGGTCGTGCTGCTGATTTCGACCTGAACGCCGGCCGGCCTGCACGGCGGGCCGCCCTTGAACAAGGCTTGTGATGTAAGCGAAGCCCGGAACGGCATGGCGCCGGCCGGGCTCGACCATGTCCCGCGAGCGCGGGAACAGGAGGGGATGGAACGGAATGAAGATCGCGATCGTGAAGGAACAGGCGCCAGGTGAGCGGCGCGTCGCGGCCACGCCGGAGACCGTCAAGAAATTCAAGGCGCTGGGTGCGGAGGTCGCGATTGAAACCGGCGCCGGACTGACCGCGTCGGTGGCCGATGCCGATTATGCGGCGGCGGGCGCGCAGGTGGCCGACCGCGCGGCGACGGTGGCGGGCGCGGCCATCGTGCTGGGCGTTCAGGG
>DAMDPH010000254.1:0-2813 GCA_032082785.1 Sphingobium sp.
CGGGTGCCGGCGCAGCCGCGCTATGCCGACGCCTTTCAGGCGATCGGGCCGGCCGCGATCAAGCTGGGCCAGACGCTCGCCACCCGGCCCGACCTGGTGGGCGAGGATGCCGCCCATGACCTGCTGCGCTTGCAGGACGCGCTGCCGCCGGTGCCGTTCGAGACGATCCGCGACCAGATAGAGGCGAGCTTCGGCCGGCCGCTCGACAGCGTCTACAGCCGGTTCGACGAAGTGCCGGTGGGCGCCGCCTCCATCGCGCAGGTGCATCGCGCCGTCACCACTGACGGGCGCGACGTGGCGGTCAAGGTCATCCGGCCCGGCGTCATCGACCAGTTCAACCGCGACATCCAGACCTATGAATGGGCCGCCGCCCATATCGAGCAGCTGGGCGGCGAAGTGGCGCGGCTGCGCCCCCGGCTCGTCATCGCCAATATGAAGCGCTGGACCGCGCGCGAGCTGGACCTGCGGCGCGAGGCGGCGTCCGCGTCCGAACTGGCCGAGGCGATGGTCGCGGAGCCGGGCTATCGCATCCCCGCCATCGACTGGGACCGGACCAGCGGCCGGGTCATGACGATGGAGTGGATCGACGGCATCAAGATCGCCGACCGCGCCGCGCTGATCGCCGCCGGCCATGACGTGAAGGCGATTGCCGCGCGGCTGGTCAATGCCTTCCTGCGGCAGGCGATCGCCGAAGGCTTTTTCCACGCGGACATGCATCAGGGCAATTTGTTCGTGACCGGCAATGGCGACATCGTCGCCATCGATTTCGGCATCATGGGACGGATCGACCGGCGCGCGCGCATGTGGCTGGCCGAGATTCTCTATGGCCTGATCACCGGCAATTATCGCCGCGTCGCCGAAATCCATTTCGAGGCGCAATATGTGCCCGCCCACCATAATGTCGCCGAATTCGCGACTGCGCTGCGCGCCGTGGGCGAGCCGATGCGGGGCAAGCCGGTGCGCGAATTGTCGGTCGGCGGCATGCTGGACGGGCTGTTCGCCATCACCCGCGATTTCGACATGCAGACGCAGCCGCACCTGCTGCTGCTGCAAAAGACGATGGTGATGGTGGAGGGCGTCGCCACCGCGCTCGACCCCGACATCAATCTGTGGGAGACGAGCGGCCCCTATGTGAAGGAATGGCTGCGCACCGAATTGGGGCCGGAGGCGAAAGCCGCCGACACGCTGATCGAGAATTGGCGCACGCTCCAGCGGCTGCCGGGCCTCATCCGCCGCATCGAGGATGCCTTTCCCGAGCAAGGCGGCGCCCCGCCCCCGCCCCCGCTGACCGAAGTGAAGCTGATCCGCGTCGGCGGCGGCTGGCGCTATGCGGTGGTGGCGGCGCTCGCGGCGGCGGCCGGGGCTGGCGCGGCGGCAGCGCTTATCCTATCTTAATGCGCATGATGCGCGACGAAGCCATTGCACGCCTGAAGGCTCATGAGACGGAGTTGCGCGACGCCGGCATCACATCGCTCGCGCTTTTCGGATCGGTGGCACGCGGCGAGGCGGGCGAAGGGGCCGACCTTGACCTGATGTGCGAGATTGATGGCCGGCGTGTCCTTGGCCTCCTCGATTTCATCGGCTTGCAGATGCAGCTGGAAGATATTGTCGGCTCCCCGGTCGATCTGGTGGAGCGGCCTTGCATGCTTCCCCAGATCGCGGCGCGAGCAGACCATGAGCGGATGCCGATCTTCTGATGGCCGCAGCGGACAGGGACGCCGACCGGCTGAAGCTCATCCTGACGGTCATCGCCGACATTGAGCGAAGGCTGGACGCGATCAGCTTTGAAGCCTTTCTGGATGACAGGGACGAGCGAGACCTGACGAGCTATCGCTTGTCTATCATCGGCGAGGAAAGTTCGAAGCTGAGTCCGGCGCTCAAGCAACGACATGATCTGCCATGGACCGGGATATACGGGCTGCGTAATCGGGTGGCGCATCATTATAGAAGCATAAATCCGCGCCTTATCTGGCACACGGCCCGCCACGAACTGAACGATATAGCGGCCATGTGCCGTGCTGAACTGGAACGAGATGCCGAATGACTCATCGCGTCCTGCTCATCATTTCCGGCGGTATTGCCGCCTATAAGTCGCTGGAGCTGGTGCGCCAGTTGCGGCGGCGGGGGATTGGCGTGCGGGCGGTGCTGACCGAGAGCGCGCGGCAATTTGTGACGCCGCTCAGCCTGGGCGTGCTGACCGAGGATCATGTCTATGGCGACATGTTCGACCTCAAGGAAGAACGGGAAATCGGCCATATCCAGCTGTCGCGGCAGGCCGATTTGGTCGTGGTCGCACCGGCGACGGCCAATATTCTGGCGAAGATGGCCGCTGGCATCGCCGATGACCTTGCCACCACGCTGCTGCTCGCGACCGACAAGCCGGTGCTGGCGGTGCCGGCGATGAATGTGCGGATGTGGGATCATCCCGCAACCCAGCGCAACCTGACCCAGCTGCGCGCCGACGGTATCCATCTGATGGAACCGGACGAGGGCGAGATGGCCTGCGGCGAATATGGCAAGGGCCGGCTGCCCGAGCCGGAGGCGATCGCGACGGAGATCGAGCGGTTCCTGTCCGCCGGTCGCCCCGAAGCTGCCGCAGCCCGCGCGCTCCCGTCGACAGGCTCAGAGCAGAATGATGTTCTGAAAGGACGCCATATCCTCATCACCGCCGGGCCGACGCATGAGCCGATCGACCCGGTGCGCTATATCGCCAACCGCTCGTCGGGGAAGCAGGGTTTTGCCATCGCCGCCGCCGCCGCGCGGGCGGGCGCGCGGGTGACGCTGGTCGCGGGGCCGGTGCATCTGCCGACGCC
>DAMDPH010000255.1:0-2768 GCA_032082785.1 Sphingobium sp.
GCTGACGGTGAAGCCCAGGCTTTCCAGGATGCGCTTCTGCTCGTCGGCGGGCACATCGACCCCGGCCAGCGTCGCGCAGCGTTCGGGCGCATAGGCGATGCTGCGCGGCGTGAGCGGCGGCGCGCCTGCGCGGGTCGCCTGGCTCGGCGTACCGCCACACAGCCGCACGACAAGGTCGGTGGCGATCGACAGGCCTTCGTCCAGGAAGGCCGGGTCCACCCCGCGCTCGAACCGGCCGCGCGCGTCGGATGTGAGGGCGAGCTTCTGCCCCGTCATCGCGATCCGCTCCGGCGTGAAATAGGCGCATTCGATCAGCACGTCGCGTGTGTGCAGCTGCGCGCCGGAATGTTCGCCGCCCATGATGCCGCCAATATCATGGACCGCTTCGGCGTCGGCGATGACGGTCATGCTCTCGTCCACCGCATAGCTTTTGCCGTTCAGCGCCACGATCTGCTCGCCGCTGCGCCCCTTGCGCGCGACCAGCCCGCCCTTGAGCGTGCCCAGATCATAGACATGGAGCGGCCGCCCCAGATCGATCATGATATAGTTGGTGATGTCGACCAGCGCGCTGATCGGCTTCTGCCCGATCGCCTTCAGCCGCCGCGCCATCCAGTCGGGCGAAGGGCCGTTGGTGACGCCGCGCACGGTGCGGGCGTAGAAGGCCGGACAACCATCCGCATCCTCGATGCCGATGTCGGGACCGGCGCCGTCGCCAATAATGTCGTTAACGATCAGATCGTTGAGCGTGCCGAGGCCCGCCGCCGCCAGATCGCGGGCGATGCCGCGCACGCCCATGCAATCCTGCCGGTTGGGGGTGATGCTGACGTCGATCACCGGATCGTCGAGGCCCGCCCATGCGGCATAGACCTGCCCCACCGGCGCCTCCGGATCGAGTTCGATGATGCCGTCATGATCCTCGCCCAGCTCCAGCTCGCGATAGGAACACATCATGCCGTTCGATTCGACGCCGCGAATGGCGGTCTTCTTCAGCACCATGCCGTTGGACGGCACCACCGCGCCCTCGACCCCGAACACGCCGACCAGACCGGCGCGCGCATTGGGGGCGCCGCATACCACCTGCAACGGATTGCCGTCACCATGGTCGACGCTCAGCACCTGCAGCTTGTCGGCCTGCGGATGTTTTTCCGCCGTCAGCACCCGGGCGATCCTGAACGCGCCCAGCCTGTCCGTCGGGTTCTCGACGCCCTCGACCTCCAGGCCGATGGCGTTCAGCGTCTTGAGGATGGTGGGCAGGTCCGCATCGCTGTTGAGATGCGTCTTGAGCCAGCTCAGCGTGAACTTCATGCGCCTACTCCTCCCGATAGGGTGGGCACGTCGAGGGCCGAGAAGCCATAATGGCGCAGCCAGCGCAGGTCGCCGTCGAAGAAAGCGCGCAAGTCGTTCATCCCATATTTGAGCATGGCGAGCCGGTCGACCCCGGTGCCGAAGGCAAAGCCCTGCCATTCGTCGGGGTCCAGCCCGCATGCCTCGATCACGCGGCGATTGACCATGCCGCTGCCCAGCACCTCCAGCCAGCCGCCATCGGCGGCATCGCCGTCACCGCCGATCACCCGCTGCCCGTTGATGAGGCTATAGCCGACATCGACCTCGACCGATGGTTCGGTGAAGGGGAAATAGCTCGGCCGCAGCCGCAGCACGATATCCTCGCGCTCGAAAAAGGCCTTGAGGAAGGTTTCGAGCGTCCATTTCAGATGGCCCAGCGTGATGCCCTTGTCGATCACCAGCCCTTCGATCTGGTGGAACATCGGCGTGTGAGTGGCGTCGCTGTCGCTGCGATAGACGCGGCCGGGTGCGATGATGCGGATCGGCGGCGGCGTGGTCATCATCGTGCGGATCTGCACCGGCGACGTATGGGTGCGCAGCAGCATCTTCTTCCCGTCCTCGCCATCGGGGAAGTAGAAAGTGTCGTGCATCGCCCGCGCCGGATGCGTCTCGGGAATGTTGAGCGCGGTGAAATTATGCCAGTCGTCCTCGATCTCCGGCCCGGTGGCGACCGAGAAGCCGAGATCGGCGAAGATTTCCGCCAGCTCGTCCATCACCTGGCTCACCGGATGGACGCTGCCGACCGGCGCGGCCTCCGCCGGCAGGGTCATGTCGACCCGCTCCGACGCCAGCCGCGCGTCGAGCGCCGCCTGCTCCAGCGCCGCCTTGCGCGCGGCGAGCGCGGCGGTCACCGATTCGCGCAGATCCTGGATCGGCGGCCCCTGTTCCATCCGCTCTTCCGGCGACATCGGGCCGAGCGTCTTGAGCAGGCCGGTGACGACGCCATTCTTGCCCATGGCGCCGACCCGCAGCGCTTCCACCGCGTCCAGCGTGTCGGCGGCCTCGATGTCGGCGATCAGGCCGGCTTTCAGATTGGCAATATCAGTCATATTCCTGGTCATTCCCGCGAAGGCGGGAAACGGCGTTCCCGCGCTGTACAAGCTCCGTGACGCTCAACCCTCACGCCATCGCCTGATCCCGTAGTCGCTCGTCAAGCCCCGGATCAAGCCGGAACGACGCGCAAGCGCGATTCAGGCGCGCGCACCCAGCAGCGCCGCGCCAAAGCCGATGAACAGCAGGCCGGTCGCGCGGTTGAACAGGCTCTGCCGCCGGGCCGGGCGCAGCCAGCGGGCAAGCCGCGCGCCGCCCAGCGCATAGGCGGCATAGCAGCCGCTCTCGATGATGACGAAGCTGACCACCAGGATCGCCAGCTGCGGCGCGAACGGCCGTAGCGGATCGATGAACTGGGGAAAGAGCGCGCCGGC
>DAMDPH010000256.1:0-2756 GCA_032082785.1 Sphingobium sp.
TAGGCGGCGGTGCGGCAGCGGCCGACCGCGCGCGCGGCCTCGCTGACATTGCAGGTGGCGGCCAGCACATCCATGAAGCGCCGCTCTTCCTCGGCGGTCCAGCTATCCTGGCGCGGCTGCCGCGCCCGCGCCGCCGGCCGATCCTGCCCCTCGTCCATCTCGCCCTCCTCCCTCACATCCGGGCGCCAAGGCCCGGAGCGGACATGAAAATGCGGCGCGCGGTGACGCAAAAAGGGCCGCCCCGACAGGACGACCCTTTTCCCCTTACGCCGTGGCGCGAGTCACAATTTCCGATGTTCGCAATCTATGCCGGAACAGCGTGACGATGTCAAGCATAATGTTCCAGATAGGTTCATTTTGCCATCAGCCGCTCCAGCATCGGCGCTTCTTGCGCCAGCGCGTCGGCAACGCTCGGCCGCGCCCGCACCCGCTCCAGCCAGGCCGCCACTCTGGGCCAGCGCGCCGCATCGAAGGCGTCCGAGCAATAGTGGACATTGATGATCGGACAGGCCGCCGCCAGATCCGCCAGCGTGAAGCGATCCTCCACCAGCCAGCCGCTTTCGGGCAGCACCGACTCCAGATAATCATAAAGCGGCGGCATCGCCTCCGCCTCCGCCGCATCGGCGCGGGCCAGGTCATAGGGCCGGCCCATCGCCTTGGCGACGACGCGGTTGAAGAAGATCTGCGCGCCGACGGGCTGGACGATGGTATCGCCAAATTCCTCATACCAGATGGTGCGGGCGCGGGCGCGCGGGTCGGTCGGGATCAGATTGGGATCGGGCCGCAAGGCATCCATATAGGTTATGATCGCGGTGGAATCGCTGATCAGGAAATCACCATCCTCCAGCGCCGGCATCTTGCCAAAGGGCGAGGCTTGCTGAAAAGCCGGCTCGCCCCGGCCGAAGCCCGCCAGCTTCACCGTCACGTCGATATTTTTTTCCGCCGCGAAAACCAGCACCTTGCGCACGAAGGGCGACACGCGCCCGCCATGGATGATCATGCTCTTCTCCCCTTGTCGTCATATCCTGTCGAGCGACGCAGAATGGCAGGTCAGTGGCATTTTGCAACTGGAAATATCAGGCCGCGCGCGCCGCCGTCCCCTCGTTCAGGAAAGGCCCGATCGCCGCCATCGTCCGCGCGACCCAGTCCGCCTTCTCGCCCACCGGCGCGACATAGTCCACCGCCGCCTCCGCCGCGGCCCGGCCCGCCCCGCGCGCAATCGTCCAGGCGGCGAGATAGAGCGAGGCCATGCAGCCGCCCGCGCTCGCCACCGATCCATGCGCGACGAAAGGCGCATCCAGCACCGTCGCCCCCGCCTCGACCAGCCAGGGCCGGGTGGTGAGATCGGCGCAGATCGGCCGCCCCTCCAGCAGCCCCAGCCGCGCGAGCAGCAGGCTGCCCGAACATTGCGCGCCGATGATCTGCCGCGCCGGATCGAGCCGGATGCGCTCCAGCATCGCCGGATCGGCGGCAATGTCGCGGGTCCGAATGCCGCTGCCGATCAGCACCGCATCCGCCTGCCCCGCCCAGTCCAGTCCCGCCTGCGGCTCGACCGTGACGCCGTTCATCGACGTCAGCCGCGCCCCCGGCCCACAAATCCGCACCCGCCAACCCGGCACCCGCCCCAACAGCCCCAGCGCGATGAAACTGTCCAGCTCGTTGAACCCGTCGAACGTGAGAATGGCAATCTGCATGGCGTGCGGCTTTCCTGATGAAGACGCCGGACGTAGCGAACGAAAGCAAGGCTGGCGCGAGCCGGTGGCGCGGGATTGGCCTGTAGGATGCGGGCGGGCGGAAGGGATGGCGCGGGGCGCGGGCGAGGGCGAGGCCGATGGTGATGGTGCGGGGCGAGGCTATTAATGTATGTGTTATCAATGCCTTAGATATCAGGCCAAGCACCGCCACCTGTATCACCCCTGTAGCACTACCGCCTGACTGCACCCCGACCTTCATCGGGGAACAAGGTACGGCTTGGCACGGTGCGGCTCGGCAGGGCCTCGCTCGCCGGCGCGACAGCGCCAGGCTTCAGCCCCTCCTCACCCGGCCTTGAGCTGAGCGCATCGACAGCGCCACCAGCACAGTCCCGCGCCCATCCCTCCGCGCCTCTGCGCCTCCGCGCAAAAATCCTCTACGGCAGAGGGTCCACCCTGAGATCGCGGAGGCGCGGAGACATTCGATGGTCCCGGCTCGGCTCCCTAGCGACAGGGCAGTTCGTTGAAGGCGCGCCGCTAGCGGCTCCCCCCGCCCCACGCCGCCGACCGCGCGGAGCCTTATGGATGCTGAAACACCTTCAGCATGACGGTTGGAGAAATGGAAACGGAGCCACTCCCCACCGCCCCTCGGCACCAAGGTCGCGACGCGCGCCCCCTCAGCCGCCCGAACCGCTCTTCAGCACGGTGCGGGTATAGTCGATGCGGATGCGGACCCAGCTGCCGATCTGCGGCTTGCCGTTGACGCGGGGCGGGCGGACGCGGAATTGCCACGCCGCCTGCCGCACCGCGCGCGCAAAGCCCGAGCCGAGCGGCGATTCGCCCATGGCCTGGCAATTTTCCACCTGGAAATTCTCGATCGTCTTGCAGGCGACCAGACCCCAGCCGCTCGCTGGCGCGTCGGCGGGCAGATAGGGGGACAGTTCCGCATGGGTCGGCCGCCGATACCATTCGGCCTCGAACAATTGCACCCCGCCCGGCCCTTCGCCCGGCCCCACCCCCGCCGCGCTGTCGCCGCTGGAGGCGGAGCCGGCGCTCGCCCCGCGC
>DAMDPH010000257.1:0-2737 GCA_032082785.1 Sphingobium sp.
CGCGCGACGAGGCCCGCTCGCACAAGCGGCAGGCCCGGCCCGGCAATGATCGCGGCCCGCGCCCGGCGCCGCACAGCGCCCGCCCGTTCAAGGGCGGCCCGCGCAAGCCCGGCGGTTTCCGCAAGCCGCGCGGCTGACGCTGGCCCGCATCCCGGCAGGGGTGGTCCCGCGCGGCCGCCCCTGCTAGGCTGCCCCCCGACCAATCGGGACCGGGGGGAGACGGATGGGCTGGCTGACGATCATCATCATTGCGGGGGCGGTGTGGCTGCTCGTCGCCTATAACAAGCTGCGCCGGCTGGCGGAGAATGTGAAGCGGCGGCAGGCCAATGTCGCGGCCACCATCAAGAAACGCCATGACATCGCCCAGCGGCTGGCCGATATCGCCGCCAGCTATGGCGATCATGAAAAGCTCACCCATTTCACCCTGGCGGAGGGTGAGGCGAACATGGCCCATGCCAGCGCCGCCGCCGCCGACGCATCGCGCGTGATCGGCAATGTGCAACTGCTCGCGACCCGCTTTCCCGAACTCAAGGCCAATAGCGCCTATCAACAGCTGATGACCCAGCTGGACGAGATTGAGAGCAATGTGCTGGACCGGCGCGAAGCCTATAATGAGGCGGCGCAGGATTATAATGCGCAGCGCGGCAGCATCCCGCATCTTTTCTACGCCGGGTCACTGGGCTTTACCGAAGCGCCCTATTTCGCCGTGGACGAGAGCGGCGGCGAGCAGCTGGCGTCCTTCCACACCGACGACGGCAAGATTTTGCGCGACACGATGGGGCGGATGGCGACGCTGGCGAGCAGCCATGCGCAAAGCGCCGCCGAACGGCTCAAGCGCGCCAATGAGGCGCGGCAGCTGCCCGATGCGAGCGCAAGGCCCGATGGCGAGCCGAGCGACAGAGAGCCGCCCAAGACGCCGCCAGCGGCCTGATCGGGCGCCTGATCCGACGCCAGCCCGGGCGTCAGCCGCCCTTCGGACCGGCGGCGGCGCAGAGGCTGAGCATACGGCCGGCCAGTTCCCGCTCGCCCATCACCACATGCGGCACGCCCAGCCGCTCCAGATGGGCGACCTCCGCATCGGAATGGGCGCGGGCGACGACCTGTAGCGCGGGGTTGAGCCGGCGCGCATGTTCGTGGATCGCCCCGCCCTCATAGCCTTCGGGCACGGCGATCAGCAGATGGCGCGCATCGGCGATGCCGGCGGCGATCAGATGCCGGTCCGCCAGCGCGCTGCCGCGCACGACCGACAGGCCGGCCTGCTCTGCCTCCTCCGCCTTGTCGGCGTCGCCTTCCACCACCACGAGCGGCACGGCTTTCTCGGTCAGCCGCGCGGCGATCAGCTTGCCGACGCGACCATAGCCGACCAGCACGACATGCCCGGCCGGCGCCGCCTCCGCGACCCCAGCCTTCGCGACCGCAGTCTCCTCATCATCCTCGCGCCGGTGATTGCGAACGATGGCGGTGAAGAGGATGGGGTTGATGAGGATCGAGAGGATAGCCCCCGCCAGGATCAGGTCGCGCGCCTCGGTCGGCAAAATGCCAAGGCCGGTGCCGAGCGAGGCGAGGATGAAGGAAAATTCACCGATCTGCGCCAGGCTGCCGGCGATGGTCAGCGCCGTCACATTGGGATGGCCGAAGGCGCGGACGATGGCGAAGGCGGCGATCGACTTGCCGACGACGATGATCAGCACCGTCGCCAGCAGCGGCAGCGGCTGCTCCACCACCACCGACGGGTTGAACAACATGCCGACCGACACGAAGAACAGCACCGCGAAAGCATCGCGCAGCGGCAGCGTCTCCTCCGCCGCGCGGCGGCTGAGCGGGGTTTCGCCCAGGATCATGCCGGCGAAGAACGCGCCGAGCGCAAAGGACATGTCGAACAGCAGCGCCGCGCCGAAGGCGACGCCGAGCGCGATCGCCAGCACCGCCAGCCGGAACAGCTCGCGCGAGCCGCTATGCACCACCCAGTGCAGCACCCAGGGGATGACCCGCCGCCCGACCAGCAGCATCAGTGCGACGAAGGCCGCGCCCTTGAGCAGCGTCACCGCCACTGGCCATAGCAGCGCGCCGGGGCTGGCGGCGGCCGAGGCGTCCTGCATCATCCCCGCCAGCGCCGGCAGCAGCACCAGCGCCAGCACCATCACCAGATCCTCCACGATCAGCCAGCCGACCGCGATCCGCCCACGCGGCGTTTCGACCAGATCGGCGCCCTGCAAGGCGCGCAGCAGCACCACGGTGCTGGCGACCGACAGGGCAAGGCCGAAGATCAGCCCGCCCATCAGCGGCCAGCCCATCAGATGCCCCAGCCCCATGCCCAGCAGCGTCGCCGCGCCAATCTGCACCAGCGCGCCCGGCACGGCGATGGCGCGCACCGACAGAAGATCCTTGAACGAAAAATGCAGCCCCACCCCGAACATCAGCAGGATGACGCCGATCTCCGCCAGCTCATTGGCCAGGTTCATGTCGGCGACGAAGCCGGGGGTGAAAGGGCCGACGAGGATGCCGGCGACGAGATAGCCGACCAGCGGCGATAATTTCAGCCGGTGGGCGATGGCGCCCATGAAGAAGGCGACGACAAGGCCGGCGACGATGGTGCCGATCAACGGCGTATGATGGGGCATGGCGAACTTTCCAGCGGCGCCGGGCGTCGGCGCTCCTATAGGAATGGCGGGCGGCGCAGGGGCGGACGGCGGCATGCCGCTCCGCCGCCGGGCCACGGCCGGGGCAAGAGGACCGG
>DAMDPH010000258.1:0-2727 GCA_032082785.1 Sphingobium sp.
CAGCGACCGGCAGGCGTCAGCATCGGCCAGCAGCCGCAGCGCCCGCGCGGGCAGGTTGGCGCGGCGCGCCATATCCTCGATGCTGGTGAACAGCCCGTCGCGTCGCGCCTCCACCAGCTGGTCGGCCCAGAACTGGCGGAAGCCGTCTATCTGGCGGAAACCGATGCGCAGCGCCAGCGCCCGGCCGCGCCCTTCGCCCCGTTCGCTGCGGCGGCTGCGCAACAGCGGCTCCAGCCGATTGTCCCAGACGCTCATATTGACGTCCAGATCATGCACGGTGACGCCATGCGCCCGCGCGTCGCGCACCAGCTGCGCGGGCGCGTAAAAGCCCATTGGCTGGGAATTGAGCAGCGCGCAGGCGAAGACGGCCGGCTGGTGGCATTTGATCCAGGCGGACACATAGACCAGCCGGGCAAAGGACAGCGCATGGCTTTCGGGAAAGCCATAGCTGCCAAACCCTTCTATCTGCTTGAAACAGCGTTCGGCGAAATCGCGCGCATAGCCGCGCCGGCTCATCCCCTCGACCATCTTGTCGCGAAACTTGTCCATGCCGCCCACCTGGCGAAAGGTCGCCATCGACCGGCGCAGCTGGTTCGCCTCCGCCGGGGTGAATTCCGCCGCGACGATGGCGAGCTTCATCGCCTGTTCCTGAAACAGCGGCACGCCGAAGGTCTTGCCGAGCAGCTTTTCCAGCTCCTCCGGGTCATGCGGCGGCGCCGGGCGGGGAAAGTCGACCGCTTCCTCCTTGTTGCGGCGGCGCAGATAGGGATGGACCATGTCCCCTTCGATCGGCCCGGGTCGCACGATCGCCACCTGGATGGTGAGGTCATAGAGCGATCGCGGGCGCAACCGGGGCAACATGTTGATCTGCGCCCGGCTTTCCACCTGGAACACACCGATACTCTCACCCTTGCACAGCATGTCATAGACGGCGCTATCGTCCGCCTCCAGATCGATGGTCAGCGCATGGTCGCCCAGCCCATGGTCGCGCATCAGGTCGAACGCCTTGCGGATGCAGGTCAGCATGCCCAGCGCCAGTATATCGACCTTCATCAGGTTGAGCGCGTCGATATCATCCTTGTCCCACTCGATAAAACTGCGGTCGGCCATCGCGCCATGATGGATCGGCACCGTTTCATCCAGCCGGTTCTGGGTCAGGATGAAGCCGCCGACATGCTGGGAAAGGTGGCGCGGAAAGGGCTCTGCCAGCAGCTGGTCGACCAGGCTGCGCAATCGGACGATCTCGGGATTGGCCAGGTCGAAGCCGGCATCGGCGATGCGCCGGTCGCCCAGCTTGTCGGAATGGCTGCCCCAGATGGTGCTGACCATGCGCGCGGCCATATCCTCGCTCATGCCCAGCGCCTTGGCCACTTCGCGCACCGCGCTGCGCGAACGATAATGGATCACCGTCGCGGCGATGCCGGCGCGGTGGCGGCCATAGCGGCGGTAGATATATTGCATCACATCTTCGCGCCGCTCATGTTCGAAATCGACGTCGATGTCGGGCGGCTCGTTGCGGTCGGACGAGATGAAGCGCGAAAAGAGCAGGTCATGCTGCATCGGATCGACCGATGTCACGCCCAGCAGGAAACAGACCATCGAATTGGCGGCCGACCCCCGGCCCTGGCACAGGATCGGCGGCTCCTGCGTCCGCGCGAACTGCACGATGTCATGCACCGTCAGGAAATAATAAGCATAACCATGGGCTTCGATAAAGCCCAGCTCCTCCTCCACCATCTGCAGCAGCCGGGGCGGCAGCTCCGCGCCGTGCCGCGCATGCGCCGCCTGCCAGGTCAGATGGGCCAGCCATTGCTGCGGCGTCCAGCCTTCGGGCACCGGCTCATGCGGATATTCATAGCTCAGCTGGCCAAGGTCGAAATCGATCATCGACAAGAGGCGCAGGCTTTGCGCGATCGCATCGGGCCAGGCGGCATAGAGGCGCGCCATTTCGGCGGGGGATTTCAAATGCCGCTCCGCATTGGCGTGCAGCACCCGCCCCGCCCGCGCGACGGTGGTGCCGTGGCGGATCGCGGTCAGCACATCATGCAGCGGCCGCGCCGCCGGATCGGCATATACTATGTCGTTGGTGGCAAGCGCCGGGATGGACAGGCGCCGCGCCATCTCGCTCCACAGGGTCAGCTGGCGCCGATCCTTGCCGCCATGATCCTGGGTAAGGCCGATCCACACCCGCCCCGGCGCCAGATCGGCCAGCCGCCGCGCGCAATCCTCCACCGTCTGCGGCGGCAGCGGCGGCACCAGCGTCAGATGCGGCGGATTGGGCGCGTCGCCTGACAGCGGATCATCGTCGAACGGATAGTCGACGGCATGGCGATGCGCCTCCCCCTCCCCCTCGCTTCCGCTCGCGACCGGTAGGACGATCAGCAGCAGATCGTCCAGATAGGCGAGAAGATCCTCGAAATGCAGGATGCAGCCGCCCTTGACCGCGCGCAGATTGCCGCGTGTCAGCAAGCGAGTGAGACGGCCCCAGCCATGGCGGGTCGCAGGATAGGCGACGATGTCGGGCGTGCCGTCGGCAAAGACCAGCCGCGCGCCCGTCACCAGCCGCAACGCCGGGGTGCAGGCCGCCGCCTCCTCCGGCGTCAGCTTTGCATCCGCCCCGTCGCGCGCCTGCTTGTCCTCCAGCAAGGCCGCCTTCGCCTCCGTGGCGATACGCCGCAGCGTCGCCCAGGCGCGCACCACGCCGGCGACGCTGTTGCGGTCGGCCAG
>DAMDPH010000259.1:0-2688 GCA_032082785.1 Sphingobium sp.
CGGGCAGCCGGTCGGTCATGGCGGCAAAGGCGCTCGCCACCGCCAGCACCGCCAGCAGCATCCCGACGACGCGGCGGCGCGGCAGATAAAGTCCCGCCGCCAGCGACAGGATCAGGATGCCGATCAGCCAAAGCGTCGGCCCCGAAGCCGGCACGCGCCAACTGGCGAGAAAGGCGAAGGACAACAGCGCCATCACCGCGCCCATCGTCGCCCAGACGACCGAGACCGGGCCGCGCGCCCGGCCGACGATTATGCTGGCCGGGATCATGAGCAGCGCCGCCCAGGCCCAGCCGCGCGGATCGACCTGCCCGGTTCGCAGGACGGACGGCAGGCCGCCGAGCAGGATCAGCAGGCCCGGCAGCCAGAGCAGCAGGAATGTCCGCAGCCCGGCCTTCACCCAGCCGGCTGCGCTCAGGGGGATGGCGGCTGCGACGGTGGCTGGCCCTGCGGGTCGCGGTCCATCGGCTTCTTGATATTGGGATCGGGCTGAAGGTCGGGGACGATCGGCACCTGCTCGGCCGCCGGCTGCACGCCCAGTTCGGCGAGCGGCTCCTTGGGCGCGACCGTCGCATTGCCGGCCAGCGTCGGCACGGTCGGCGGCGGCACCGTGGGATCGTCGATCCGCGCCTTGTCGATCACGACATTGGCAAGGCCCACCAGCAGCACCACGCCGGTAAGGCCGGTCAGCCCGATCTGGACCCGGTGCAATCCTTCCTGACGGCGGGGATTATCGGCCATATATGCCCTTTTATAGGCGCTACGATCCACAGCGCTCAACCATAGTGCGCGAGCCAGGGAAAGACGGTCAAGCCCTTTGCCTCAAGCCACTGCCGATTATAGAGGGTGGACAGATAGCGAAAGCCGGTGTCGCACAGGATCGTCACGATCCGCTTGCCCGGCCCCAGCTCCCGCGCCAGCGCCACCGCACCGGCGACATTGATGCCCGACGAGAGGCCAAGGCACAGCCCCTCCTCCGCCAGCAGGCGCCGCACCCATTCCAGCCCCTCTTCATCGGAAATGCGGAATTGCGTGTCGATCGGCGCGCCGTCGAGATTGGCGGTGATGCGCCCCTGCCCGATGCCTTCGGCGACCGACGATCCTTCGGCCTTCAGCTCGCCATGGGCATAATAGTTGAACAGCGCCGCGCCATGCGGGTCGCTGAGCGCGATGGTGATGCCCTCATCATGCGCCTTGAGGCCCAGCCCGACGCCGGCAATGGTGCCGCCGGTCCCCGCCGCGCAGGTGAAGCCGTCGATCATCCCGTCCATCTGCGCCCAGATTTCCTCGGCCGTGCCGACGATATGCGCCTTGCGGTTGGCGATATTGTCGAACTGATTGGCCCAGATCGCGCCTTCGGTCTCTTCGGCGAGGCGGCGGCTGGTGTGGACGAAATGGCCGGGATTGGAATAGGGCGCGGCCGGCACCGTCACCAGCTCCGCGCCCAGGGCGCGCAGCGTGTCCATCTTCTCCCGGCTCTGCGTCTCGGGCATGACAATGATCGTGCGATAGCCCTTGGCATTGGCGACCAGCGCGAGGCCGATGCCGGTATTGCCGGCGGTCCCTTCGACGATGGTGCCGCCGGGTTTCAGCAGCCCCCGCTCCTCGGCATCATTGACGATGAAGAGGGCCGCCCGGTCTTTTACCGACGCACCGGGATTGGCGAATTCGCACTTGGCGAAGATGTCGCAGCCCGTCGCTTCCGACGGGCCGGCGAGACGCACCATCGGCGTATTGCCGATCAGCGCGAGACTATCTTTCTGAAACTGCATCGCCCACGCATAGCGGAGGCTGCGGCCGATTGCCAAGCAAGGGAATGCTGGCGGGGCCAAATGGCGGCTTGGAACGGCCGCAAAGCGCTTTAACGCTATCGCGGGTTATTGTTCCGTCCTGGCACAGGCCGGAAAAAGCGGAAGAAGTCCAAGCCATTATTCGCTAAATGCAGAATGCGGCCGAGCGGGTCGCAGGGCATGGGCAAGACTGATTATATGCGGCCGCGACCGGCATGGATGAAGGGCAAGGGCCAGGGCGCCGCCGCCGCGCTGGCGCTGCTGGCGCTGGTGGCCCCGCGCCTGATCACCGCCGCGCCGCTCGACCTGCTGGAGCCGGCGGGCAGCCCGGCCGATCCGAGCGAGGCGGCAACCGACAATTTCCCCGGCTCCGCCTTCTTCTTCGCCGAGGGCGCCTTCGACCCGGCGCCCGGCGCGCAGGCGGTGCAAAGCCGGCATGTGCTGGAACTGGACAGCGCGCAGGCCGCGCCCGCCATGACCTTTCGCGGCCGCACCAGCCTCGACCATTATCGTGCGCTCAACTGCCTCACCTCGCGCCGTGGCGCAGGTGGTGCTGAACCGGGTGCGCAGCCCGCTATGGCCCGACAGCATATGCGGCGTTGTCTATGAAGGGTCGGAACGGACCGACTATCGCTGCCAGTTCACCTTCAGCTGCGACGGGTCGCTGGCGCGCCGGCCCTCGATAGAGGCCTGGGGCCGCGCCCGGCAGGTGGCGGAGCGGGCGCTGACGGGCGAGGCCTATCAGCCGGTCGGCCTCGCCACCCATTATCATACGCTGGCGGTGCGGCCGCTCTGGGCCTCCAGCCTGCATCCGGTGGCGGTGGTCGGCGCGCACATCTTCTACCGCAATATGGGCTATAATGGCACGCCCGCCGCCTTCACCGCCGCCTATGCCGGGCGC
>DAMDPH010000260.1:0-2613 GCA_032082785.1 Sphingobium sp.
TATGAAGCGCTTCGCGCCCAGCCATTGGACCGTGAATTTTCCCCGGCCGATGATGGCGGGCGTCACCAGCATCGCGCCCGACGCGCTGCGGGTGGATGCGGTCTTTTACCGCTCGGACGATCTGGCCGGGCTGATCTGGGAAGCGGAGGACCGGTGGAGCCATCCACTGCTCGCCTATGAGACGGCGCGCGATTTCCGCGCCTGCACGCTGCGCTTTCGCTGGCGCAGCGGCGGGGTGCGGGGGCTGGATGCGGTGCATGGGCCGACGCTGACGATCGAGGGACGCGATGCCGCCGGCGCGCCGCGCGCCTGGTATGTGCGGCTGTGGAACTATGCCGAGGGTAGCCCCGAAGATGCGGAGATCCGGCTGGATTTCGGGCGGATGGACGGCGGCTTTCTGTTGCCGGGCGAGGCTGATCCGCTATGGGCGGGCGATGTCGACCGGCTGTTCATATCGCTGGTGCCGCCCGGCTATGACGGAACGGGCACCAGCCTTGCCGCGCCGGCCGAAGGCTGGGTCGAGCTGAGCGGCATAAGCTGCGAGGGGTCGGGATCTTTGCTGGCGGTGGGCGATGTGATGCTGCCCGAACATGGGCTGTCGATGGCGACCGGCTATGACGATCTCTACAACCAGACACCCGAGCGGGTGGTCGCGTCGATCCATGCGCTGGGCTATCGCGGGGCGATCAACCATTATGTCGGCATGAGCCATTATTTCCGGCTCGAACCGCTGGGCGGCGACCATTATGTCAGCCTGGCGGGCGGGGTGCTGAACGCGCCCTGCGCGGCGTGGCACCGGGATTTCGCGCGGCGGGCGAAGGCGCTGGGGCTGGGCGTGATCTGGTCGCTGTCCTATGAATTGTTCGACGCCCATTGCTGGAACGACTGGAAGCAGCGGGCGGAAAATGGCGACCCGGCGCTGACCGGATGGTCGCCGCCCTCGACGCTGTTGTCGCCCGCGCATGACGGCGCGATGTCTTATCTGCGGCTGGTGGCGGGCGCCTTTGTCGCCATCGGCTTGGAGGCGGGGCTTCCCATCCTGTTTCAGGTGGGCGAGCCATGGTGGTGGGTGATGGCGGACGGGCGCATCTGCCTGTACGACCAGAGCGCTTGGAGCCGGTTCGGCGCGCAACTGGTGTCGATCCCCGATGTGCGCGTTCCGCTGAATGCGCGGCAGAAGGCGCTGCTGGACGCGGCCGGGGCGATGCTGGCGGCGTCGACGGCGGCGATATGCGCTTATGTGAAGTCGCTGGCGCCCGATGCGGTGACGCATCTGCTCGCCTATCTGCCGACCGTGCTGGACGAAAAGGCGCCCGAGGCGCGGCGCGCCAACCTGCCGGCGGGCTGGGCGGCGCCGGCTTTCGACGTGCTGCAACTGGAAGATTATGACTGGGTGACGGAGGAGCGGCCGAGCCTGACCGCGCGCGGCATCAGGCTGGCGACCGAGCGGCTGGGCTATCCCATAGAGCGTCAACATTATTTCGCCGGCTTCGTGCTGCGGCCCGATCAGAGGCATCAATGGCGCGCCATTGCCGAGGCGGCCGGGGCGAGCCTGCGCCGGGGGACGGCGGCGACCTTCATCTGGGCGCTGCCGCAGGTCGCGCGCGATGGCTTCACCTGTTTCAGACTGGAAGGGGAGGAGGATATGCAGGCCTTTGACGATGTGGCCTTTCCGATCGCCATCGGGCGGGAGGCGAGCCTGGCGCCGGTCTTTTCGACGCAGATCGTCGAAAGCCCGTCGGGCCATGAACAGCGCAGCAGCGATTGGGCGGATGCGCGCCTGTCCTTCGACGCCGGGCCGGGCGTGCGGTCGGAAGCGGACATTGCGACGCTGATCGCCTTTTTCCGGGCGCGGCGCGGGGCGGCGCGGGGCTTTCGCTTCACCGATCCCTATGACGATCGCAGCGGCGCGCCGGGCGACATGCCCGCACCGACCGACCAGCGGCTGGGCATAGGCGACGGCGCGCGCACCGAATTTCCGCTGATGCGCTATTATGGCGAGGGTGAGGAGGCGCAGGCGCGGCGCATCACCCGGCCGGTGCCCGGCAGCATCCGCGTCGCCATCGACGGGGTGGAGGCGAGCGGCGGCTGGCGCCATGCGGGCGGCGGCATCATCGCCTTCGACCGGGCGCCGGCGACGGGCGCGCTGCTGAGCGCGGGCTATCGCTTCGACGTGCCGGTGCGCTTTGCCGAGGATCGGCTGGAGATCAACCGCGCGACCTTCCTCGCGGGGGAGGCGGTGTCGGTGCCGCTGGTGGAGATACGCGAATGAGCGGGCCGGTGGAGGCGGCGCTCGACCGCCCGCTGGAGACGCTGGCCTTTTGCTGGCGGCTGGAGCGGCGCGACGGCGTGACCATCGGCCTCACCAGCCATGATCGCGACCTGCATGTGGACCATGTCCGCTACCGTGCGGCGCCGGGCATGACGCCATCGGCGATCCGCAGCGGCATTGGCCTCGACGGAGGCGACATGGATGTCGAAGGGGCGCTGAGCGCCGGCGCGATCAGCGAGGCGGATCTGGCCGCCGGGCGCTGGGACGGGGCGATGCTGGAGCTGCGGCTGACCCGCTGGGAACAGCCGGGCACGCCCTGGCTGTTGCTGGCGCGGGGCGAA
>DAMDPH010000261.1:0-2578 GCA_032082785.1 Sphingobium sp.
TGGCGCCCGGTGGTGGCGCTGGCCTGGCTGCGCGCGCGAGCGCCGGTGCGGGAGCGGGCGTTCATGCGCTATCTGAATGCGGCGCTGGCGAAGGCCGGCCTGCCGACCGTCAGGCAGCCCGTCAGCCGATAGGCACGATCGTGCGGGTGAGGGCGTCCAGCTCACGCCGGTCATGGCTCACATAGAGGATCGGGATGGCGGTGCGGGCATGCAGCGCCTTGATGGCGGCGGCGATATCGTCGCGCCTTCCCTCGTCCAGCGAGGCGAGCGGTTCGTCCATCAGGAAGAAATGCGGCTGCGACAGCAGCGCCCGGCCGATCGCCACCCGCTGCGCCTCGCCTCCGGACAGCGAGCCGGGCCAGCGATCCAATAGCGCGCCGATGCCGAGCAAGTCGACCAGCTCGTCAAAGGGAAGCGGCGGCGGCCCCGCGTCACGCGGCGGGCGGGCATAGCGCAGATTGGCGCGCACCCGCATATGCGGAAAGAGCCGCGCGTCCTGGAAAATATAGCCGCAGCGCCGCCGGTCGGGCCGCAGGTCGATGCCCGCCATGCTGTCGAACAGGCAGATATCGCCGACGACGATGCGCCCCCGGTCGGGGCGGAGCAGCCCCGCGACCATGCGCAGTACCGAAGTCTTGCCCGCGCCGGACGGGCCGAACAGCGCGACGATGCCGTCCTGCGCCTCCAACTGGCAACCGACCTTGCGCGTGCCGAAATCATGGCTGACATCGATGCTAAAGGACATGCGCGCCCTTCCGCAGATGCGACTGCCGCACCAGCAGTTCCGATGCGAGCAGCGCGCCGAGCGACAGCAGGATGGAAAGCAGCGCGAAGGTGACCGCGCGTCCCTCCGCGCCCGGCACCTGCAAGGCGGCATAAATGGCGATGGGCAGGGTGCGGGTTTCGCCCGGCACGTCCGAGACGAAGGTGATGGTCGCGCCAAACTCGCCGATGGAGCGGGCAAAGCCCAGCACCATCGCCGCCGCAATGCCCGGCAGCGCCAGCGGCAGCGATATGGTAAGGAACAGGCGTAGCGGCCCCGCGCCGAGCGTGCGCGCGGCCTCCTCCAGCCGGCCGTCGATCGCCTCGATCGACAGGCGGATCGCGCGCACCATCAGCGGCATCGCCATGATCGCCGCCGCCACCGTCGCGCCGGTCCAGCGGAACAGCAGGGTCACGCCGAACCAGTCCGCCAGCAGCCGCCCGATCGGCCCGCGCGGCGCCAGCAGCAGCAGCAACAGCCAGCCGGTGACGACCGGCGGAATGACCAGCGGCAGATGCACCAGCGCATCGAACAGCAACTTGCCCCGGAACCGCCAGCGCGCAAGGATCCAGGCAAAGGCGAAGGCGACAGGCAGCATGGCGATCACCGCCGTCAGGCTGACCTTGAGCGACAGGGCGATGACCTCCCAGCTGGCGGCATCAAGTTGCAGCGCCGTCATCAGGCCGTCACCTCTTTGCGGCCAAAGAGAAGGAGGCAAGAAACCGGCCCCGCCCGGCGCTTTAGGCACTTGCCCTTAACCGGGCGATATTGTCGATGCCGGGGATTGTAGACCCGCAGGAAGCGCGATAGCTGCATGCGGGCACTATAGGCAGAGGGATCGCGCCCGCCATTTCCTTTTTTCGGAGTAGCCGCATGAAAGAACTGATCGCCTTCGACCTGGACGGAACGCTGGCCGAGAGCAAGCAGCCGCTGGGCGAACCCATGGGGGAGGCGCTGGCGAAGCTGTTGACGGTCGCGCATGTAGCGGTGATTTCCGGCGGCGACTGGCCGCAGTTCGAAAAGCAGGTGGCGAGCCGTCTGCCCGAAGCGGCCGACCGGTCGCGCCTGTGGCTGATGCCGACCACCGGCACCAAGCTCTATACTTTCGCCGGCGCGCAATGGAGCCCGGTCTATGCCGAGCTGTTCGACGCGGCGCAGAAGGCGGCGATCCTGACCGCGTTCGACGATGCGCTGGAGGCGACCGGCTTCGTTCCGGAACAGACCTGGGGCGAGCGGATCGAGGATCGCGGCAGCCAGATCACCTTTTCCGCGCTCGGCCAGCAGGCGCCGATCCATGCCAAGGAAGGCTGGGATCCCGACTTTGCCAAGCGCAAGATCATCCAGGCGGACCTGCGCCAGCGGCTGCCCGGCCTGTCGATCAATATGGGCGGCGCAACCTCCATCGACATCACCCGCGAGGGCGTGGACAAGGCCTATGGCCTCAAGAAGCTGCGCGACGCGAGCGGCATTGCGCTCGACGCGATGATGTTCATCGGCGACGCCATCTTCCCCGGCGGCAATGACTATCCGGCCAAGCAGCTGGGGCTGGACACGGTGCGGGTGCGCGATCCGCAGGAAACGCTGTCGGTCATCGACGCCATCGTCGCCTGCCAGAAATAGGGGAAGGGCCGAGCGGTCCTCAGGGCCGGCTGAAGCCATAGCGGGCGAAGATCGCCCGGCCCTGCGCCGACAGCAGGAAGCGGCGAAAGCCCTCCGCGTCGCGGTGGCGGCTGCTGGCCAGCCGGGCGATCGGGTAGCGGATCGGCGCGTGGCTGGCGGCGGGGAAGCTGCCGACCAGCCGCACCCGGCGCGACG
>DAMDPH010000262.1:0-865 GCA_032082785.1 Sphingobium sp.
ATGGCACCGCTCGCCACCGCCTGCGCCGCCGGGACGAAGGCGTCGGCGCATAGCGCGTCCATCATCGCCGGCTCAGTCGGCATGGCTGGCCTCCGCCGGCAGCGGCTGCCGGGGCCGCACCCGCATGATTACCGGCAGCAGCAGCACCGCCGCCAGGCTGAGCGCGCCGGACAGGAGGAAGAAGCCGTCATAGCCGATCCGCGTCTGCATCGCGCCCGCCGCGCCCGCCACCAGCCGGGGGAGGAGGAAGGCGAAGCCGGAGAGGAAGGCATATTGCGAGCCGGGAAAGCGCGGGCTGACCAGCAGCGAGAGATAGACGACGAACACCGCCCCGGCCATGCCGTTGCCGAACTGGTCGACGCCCGCCGCGACATAGAGGATATAGGGCGCGGGATCGCTGTGCCAGAGCCAGACGAACACCCAATTGCCCGCCGCCGCCGCGACCGCGCCGATGCCGAGCGCCAGCGCCATCGGCCAGCGCGCCGCCATCCATCCCCCGAGCGCGACGCCGACCATGCTGCAACTGAGCGCCACCACGCCATCGGCCATGCTGATCTGTTCCAGGCTATAGCCCGCGTCATTCCACAGCGGATGGGAGAGGGTGAGCGCCATGACATCGCCCATGCGGTAGAGCGACACGAAGGCCAGCACCGGCAGCACCGCATAGCCATAGCGCCAGAACAGCTCGACATAGGGGGCGATGAAATTGGGCATATGGCTGGGCGCGTCGGCCGGCAGGCGGCGGATGCGGGGCAGCAGGACGGCGAGGATCAGGAAGGGCAGCAGCGCGACCGCGATCACCAGCGGCGTCACATTGGTCTTGGCCGACAGGCCCGCCGCCGCCGCGCCGCTCAGCAACAGCCAG
>DAMDPH010000262.1:1032-2568 GCA_032082785.1 Sphingobium sp.
AACAGCCAGCCCGCCGATGCCGCGACCGCGACCGAAAAGAGCAGGATGAGCAGGCCGGCGCCGATGCCGCCGACCAGCGCCGGCAGGCGGCGCAGGCTGGCATCGGGTTCGGGGCGCATCGCCGCCAGCGCGGGGAAGGGCAGGAAGGCGGCGACCGCGATCAGCAGATAGGCCCAGGTCCAGTCCGCCCATGCCGCCACCAGCACCGCGCCGCTGCCCGCCGCGACCATGGCGCTGCGATAGCCCCAGAGATTGGCGGCGACGATCGGTCCCTGCTGGCTCTGCGTCGGCGCCAGCTCGATACGCCAGCCATCCGCCGCCACTTCCAGCGTCGTCGTCCAGAAGGCGAGCAGCACCGCGAACAGGGCGGTGAGCGGCAGGCTTTCGTCGCTGGAGGTAAAGGCCATGGCCAGCATCGAGAGGAAGATGCCGAGTTGCGAGAGCATGATCCAGCCGCGCCGCCGGCCCCAGAAGCGGCTGAAGCCCGGCACGCTGTAGCGGTCGAGCAGCGGCGCCCAGACGAATTTGAAGGTGGGCAGCAGGGCGATCCAGGCAAAGAAGCCGATGATGACGATGTCGACGCCATGGCGGGCCAGCCGCAGCGTCAGCACCGCATTGAACATGTAGAAGGGCAGGCCGGCGGAAAAGCCGAGCAGCAGGTAGAGGGCGAGCGTGCGCGTCGGCGGGCGCGGGCCGGTAGCTTGTTCCATCGCGTCGCCCGCTACGCCGCTGCCTGTCGCCATTCCTGCCCCTCATCGCTTGTGCGGCCGGGGTGCGACGCGATTCCGGTTGCGCCCCCAAGGGGCCGACCATAAGCTGGCGGAAGGAGCGCGCAATGACCTTCTTCCTCGCTATCGATGCTGGCGGCTCCCACTGCCGCGCCCGGCTGGTGGATGCGGCGGGCGCAGTGCTGGGCGAAGGGCGCGCGGGACCGGCCAATGCGCGCATCGGCCTGGACGCGCTGCATGCGGTGTTGAGCGATGCCGCCGGGCAGGCGGTGGCCGCCGCCGGGCTGGACATTCCGCAGGTGGCGCAGATCCGCGCCGGAATGGGTATTGCCGGCATCCGCCGACCGGGCGTGCGCGAGAAACTGGCCGGACTGTCCTTCCCCTATGCCTCGGTCGCCTATGACAGCGACGCGGCGATCGCCAATCTGGGCGCGCATGGCGGCGGCGACGGGGCGATATTGATCCTGGGCACCGGCTCCATCGCGCAGGTGCGGCTGGGCGGCCGCGACTTTTCCATCGGCGGCTATGGCTTTCCCATTTCCGACGAAGGCAGCGGCGCGGCGCTGGGGCTGAGCGCCATGCGCCATGCCTTGCGCGCGCTTGACGGGCGCACGCAGGTGACGCCGCTCAGCCGGGCGGTGACGGCGGGCTTTGGCCATGACACGGCGCAGGCGATCGCCTGGATGGATCAGGCGACCCCGCGCGACTATGCGCGTTTCGCGCCGCTGGTGATGGACTATGCCGCGCGCGACGACGCCATCGCCCGCTCCATCGTCGAGCAGGCGGCGCAGCATGTGGAGCGGTTCAT
>DAMDPH010000263.1:0-2558 GCA_032082785.1 Sphingobium sp.
AGCCGTTGATAGCCCCAGTCGCGCGCCTGCCGCAGCGGGCGGGCACGGACCCGGCTGGCGCGGACGACCGCCTCGACGCTGGCGGGATCGATCGCGCCCGCGCCCTGCCAGCTGCCCAGCCCGCCATCGCCATGAGTAAGGCCCAGCAGCGCCGGCACGGCCCGGCTCAATATCTCCTGGAGAAAGGCCGGCGGCTCGGCGCGGCGCACATCATAGACCGCCCGCACCATCGACAGCAGCATGATCGCTTCCAGCTGCGCCAGCGGCGAGCGGGCGATGATGCCGCCATCGGCGTGGAACCCGGTGGCTATGGCGCGGCGCAGGCCGGTTTCGCCGAACAATTTGCGCGCTTCCCCGCCCGGGATCAGCATCGACGCGGCGACGATCGCCCCCCAGGCGACAAGGCGCGGCAGGCCGAGCGGCGCCTTGTCCGCGCTCTGGTCCAGATGGCGCGCGGTGCGGGCGATGCTGTTCAGCACCAGCGAGCGATAGACAAGATCGCTCGATGAGAGGATCAGCGGCGCATGAGCGGTCCAGAATAGCAGCCGCCAGCCGGCATTGTCGGCGCGCCAGGCCGGCTCGCTCGGCATGTCGGCATGGGTGGCCAGCCATTTGCGCATCACCGCCTCCGCCAGCGGCGCACCCTGTTCGCGGGTCGCCGCGCTGGCCAGGTCGCGCAGCCAGCGGAAGCTGTGGATATGATCGGCAAAGGCGGGCGGCAGGTCGAGCCGATGGAAGTTCAGCTCGTCGACCGACTGTTTCAGCCCGCGAAACAGGAAATGACCGTTGCGGATCGCGGCGCCGGCGCGCGGGTCGCCGGCAATCTCATCATCCGGCACCGCCAGCAGCTTGAGCGGATATTTGCCCTTGAGCCGCCGGCTGTGCAGCGGCGTCTTCCAGCTCAGCAGATAGAAATGATTGGCGATCCGTTCGGCAAGGGACAGGCCCTTGTCATCCGCCAGACGGATGAGCCGCTTGCCCTGTTCGATCCCGTCCTGCGCCTGTTCGGCGTCATCGGCGGGTCGGGAGCGGGCCGGGAGGCGCCGATAATTGCTCACCCGCCGCGCAATGTCCTGATATTGTCGGCATAGGCGCTTGCGCCGCCCCGGAAGGTCGCGGTGCCCGCCACCAGCACATCGGCGCCGGCCGCGATTGCGCGCGGCGCGGTGGTGAAGTCGATGCCGCCATCCACCTGAAGGCGAATGTCGCGGCCGCTCTTCTCGATCATCTTGCGGCAGGCTTCGATCTTGCGCAGCTGATTGTCGATGAAGCTTTGCCCGCCGAACCCGGGATTGACGCTCATCACCAGGATCAGGTCGACATCGTCGATCAGATAATCGAGCATCTTGGCCGGGGTGCCGGGGTTCAGCACCACGCCTGCCTTCACGCCCAGCGACTTGATATGCTGGATCGAGCGGTGGATGTGCGGCCCGGCTTCGGGATGGACGGTCAATATGTCCGCGCCAGCCTGAGCAAAAGCCTCAAGATATTGATCCACCGGCGAGATCATCAGATGGACGTCGAACGGCTTGCGGCTGTGCGGACGCAGCGCCTTCACGACGGCGGGGCCGATGGTGATGTTGGGCACGAAATGGCCGTCCATCACGTCGATGTGGATCCAGTCGCAACCGGCTTCGTCGATGGCGCGGACCTCTTCCCCCAGACGGGCGAAATCGGCGGAGAGGATGGAGGGCGAGATGAGAATGTCGGCGGTCATTAACCAATCGCATTAGCTGCCCCATGACGGGAGGGCAACGCATGATTTGCGCCGAGTCGTGTCAGATGGCGGGCGACCCGCCGCCGCTTGCCCTCAGTCGGCGGCGCGCCGTAGCCGCGCGACGAAGAATCCATCCGCGCCGCCCTCGTTCACCAGCGTGCCGGGCAGGGTGCGCAGAAAGCCGGCTTCGGTTGGGGCGATGCCGGCCGGCAGCTCGCCTGCGACCGCCGCCTCGACCGTGAAGTCCGCGCGCGTTTCCAGCAGCTGCGCGACGCGATCCTCGCCCTCGGCCCGTTCCAGCGAGCAGGTGGCGTAGAGGAGCAGGCCGCCCGGTTTCACCCAGTCGGCGGCGCGGGCGATCAAAGTGGATTGCAGCTCGGCCAGCTCCTCGATCTGGCGCGGGCCGATACGGTGCAGCACGTCGGGATGGCGGCGGTAGATGCCGGTGGCGGTGCAGGGCGCGTCGAGCAGGACGGCGTCGACGGGCGCATCGGGCTGCCATTCGCGCAGGTCCGCCTTCACCGTTTCGGCCTCAAGCTTCGTGCGGGCGAGATTGTCGGAGAGCCGCTCCAGCCGCTTGGCCGACTGATCCACCGCCGTCACGCGCCAGCCGGCGGCGGCCAGCTGCATCGTCTTGCCCCCCGGCGCGGCGCAGAGGTCCAGCACATGGCGCCCCTCGCCTGCGCCCAGCAGCCGGGCAGGGCAGGAGGCGGCGATGTCCTGCACCCACCAGCTGCCATCGGCATAGCCCGGCAGCTCCTGAATCGGGGGGGCATCGGCGGGCAGGCGCACATGACCGGGTGCGAGCGAACGGCCTTGCAGCGCATCGGCCCAATGATCG
>DAMDPH010000264.1:0-2546 GCA_032082785.1 Sphingobium sp.
GCGCGGGGCGTGTGTGTCCTGCGGAATGCAGGCAGGCAGGGCGAGAAGGAGCAGAAGGGACGCGGGCAGGCGGGAGGCGGGCGCGCGCATCATCGCGTCCCGTCCAAAGCAGCGAGCCTGAGAAAGCCTTGGCCGCTCTTTCAAGAAGAACGGCCTCTGAAAAGGGTGGGGGCGAACGGAAGGCGGCGTGATCCCCGATCAACGCAGCCTGTTCCAAGACTTTGCCCCATATTTGCCCCCTTCATTTTCGGCCCCGACCCCCGCCGCGCCGTCCTTCTTCTACTGGTCGAACTGCGCCGCCGTCGCCGCCATAGCGCTATCCTGCGTCAGATCATAATGAAGCGGCGTCACCGTGACATAGCCATCGGCGATGGCGGCCAGATCGCTGCCCTGCGGCACGGCATCGCTGCTGCCGAGGCCGAACCAATAATAGCGGTAGCCGCGCGGGTCGGTGTTCTCAATGATTTGCGTGCGATCGACATCGTGGAAGCCCTGCCGCACGACGCGGATGCCCTTGACCGCATCGGGGGCGATGGCCGGGAAGTTGACGTTGAAGAGCATGCGCCGGCTCGCCGGCATGGCGATCAGCGGGCGCAGCACCTTTTTGCCCCAGGCGCGGGCGACATCGAACGGCACGGCATCGCCCATGCCCGACTTGGCATAAACCTGGCTCAGCGCGATCGAGCGAATACCCGAGATCGCCCCCTCCATCGCCGCCGAGACGGTGCCGGAATAGGTCACATCCTCCGCCAGATTGGCGCCGCGATTGACGCCCGAGAGGATGAGGTCGGGCGGGCAGTCCTTCATCAGATGCCCCAGCGCCATCATCACCGCGTCGGTCGGCGTGCCGGTGACGCTATAATGCTGCTCGCCATGTTTGCGGATGCGCAGCGGCCGGGTGAGGGTGAGGCTGTGCCCCGCGCCGGACTGTTCCTCATGCGGCGCGACGATCCAGATATCGTCCGAGAGGCTGCGGGCGATCTCCTCCAGCACCTTGAGCCCGGGCGCGTGGACGCCATCGTCATTGGTGAGAAGGATACGCATGGTGGACTTGCTCCTGAAAGAGGCGGGAAGGGCGTGCCGGTCCCCGATAGCGGGGATCAGGCCGTGCGCGGCTCCAGCCGTTCAAGGCCGCCCATATAGGGGCGCAGCGCGTCGGGCACGGTGACGCTGCCATCGGCCTGCTGGTAATTTTCCAGCACCGCCACCAGCGTGCGGCCCACCGCCAGCCCCGACCCGTTGAGCGTGTGGAGAAAGCGCGTCTGCTTCTCCCCCTCCGGCTTGTAGCGGGCGTTCATGCGACGTGCCTGGAAGTCGCCGCAATTGGAGACGGAGCTGATTTCGCGATAGGTTTGCTGGCTCGGCAGCCAGACTTCGAGATCATAAGTTTTCGCGGCGGAAAAGCCCATGTCGCCGCTGCACAGCAGCATCTTGCGATAGGGAAGGTCGAGCGCCTGCAAAATGGCTTCGGCCGCGCCGACCATCCGCTCATGCTCCGCGTCTGACTGATCGGGCGCGCAGATGGCGACCAGCTCGACCTTTTCGAACTGATGCTGACGGATGAAGCCGCGCGTATCGCGCCCCGCCGATCCCGCTTCGGAACGGAAGCAGGGGGTGAGCGCGGTGAGGCGGATCGGCAGGCTGTCGGTGGGGACGATCTGTTCGCGCACCAGATTGGTGAGCGACACTTCGGCGGTCGGGATCAGCCAGCGGCCATCGGTGGTGCGGAAGAGATCCTCGGCGAATTTGGGCAACTGCCCGGTGCCGAACAGCGCCTCATCCCGGACCAGCAGCGGCGGGTTGGTTTCCTCATAGCCATGGTCGCCCGACTGGCGATCCAGCATGAACTGGGCGAGCGCGCGGTGCAGCCGGGCCATCTGACCACGCAGGGCGGCAAAGCGCGCGCCGGACAGCGCGGCGGCGCCTTCGAAATCGAGGCCGAGCGCGGGGCCGAAATCGGCATGATCCTGCGGCGCGAAATCGAAGTCGCGCGGCGTGCCCCAGCGGCCCGTTTCGACATTGGCGCTTTCGTCCGGGCCATCGGGAACATCGGCGGCGGGCAGGTTGGGGATGGCGGCCAGCAGATCGGCCAGCTGTTCGCCGACGGCGCGATCCTCCGCCTCCAGCGCGGGCAGCCCTTCCTTGAGCGCGGCGACTTCGGCCTTCAGCGTTTCGGCCGTGGCCATATCCTTGGCCGCCATCGCCTGACCGATCGCCTTGCTGGCGTCGTTGCGGCGGGCCTGCCCCTGTTGCAGCTGCGTCTTGATCGCGCGGCTCTTCTCGTCCAGCGCGAGGATGGCGGCGGACTGGGGGGCGAGGCCGCGACGGGCAAGGCCGGCGTCGAAAGCGGCGGGATTTTCGCGGATGAAGCGGATGTCGTGCATGGGTCCAGCCCTATGCCGTCCCGCGCCCGCCCACGCAAGTGCGGCAGGGCGCACAAAGAAGGGGCGGCCCCGGCCTGCCGGAACCGCCCCTGGCTCAGCCCCGCTCGGGCGAACCCTGTCAGGCCGATCGCTGCGCCTTGACGGCGGCGAAGCGGCGGCGCG
>DAMDPH010000265.1:0-2508 GCA_032082785.1 Sphingobium sp.
CGGCGATGCGCACCACGTCATGATCGGCGGGATCGGTCAGGATGCGCGCGGCCCTGCCGTCGACCGCCAGCGGGAAGTCGCCCCGCTGCCCCTGCGAGCGGACCCAGTCCGCCGCCTGCGCCGATGCCGCGCCCGGCACCAGCATCAGCAGGAGGAACAGCCGGGCCAGGGTCGGGCCGGACCTTGAAAAAGAGAATGCCGCCAGCACACGAAGTCTGGCGGCACCCTTTAGCAGCAAGCGGCGGTCGAACCCTTCCATTTTGTCCGACCTCCGCTCCGTCCGCATCAGATATAGGTGCGCAGAAATTCCCCCAGCGCGCAGATGGCCAGGCTCTGGCCATAGGGCATGGAGGTGAGCGCGATATCCTTGTAGAATTGCAGGTCGTCGCCCATCGCGGTGCCAAAGCTCACCTGCTGCAACTCGCCGCTCTCATCGATATTGGCGATCACGCCCTGCACCGCCTTGATGCCGACCGCCTCATAATGGCGCGGCAGATAGCCCTTCCGCACCGCCTTGAGGATGCCATAGGCAAAGCCGGCGGTCGCCGACGCTTCCAGATAGCTGGTCGGATCGACGATCAGCGTGTGCCACAGGCCGGTCTCCGCATCCTGCGTCTCGGCCAGCGTCTTCACCTGCGCGGCGAGCGTGTCGATCAGGAAGGTGCGGAACGCGTCGCCCTGCGGAAGGTCGAGAATCTCGATGATTTCCGGAATGGCGATCGTCACCCAGCAATTGCCGCGCGCCCACAGCGCTTCGGCGAAATTGTGGCGGCCGTTGAAGTCCCAGCCGTGGAACCACAGGCCCGTCTTCTTGTCGAACAGATATTTGATGTGGATCAGGAACTGGCGCTTGGCCTCTTCCACATAATGCGGACGGTTCAGCAGCAGGCCGATCTTGGCCAGCGGCAGGACCGACATCATCAGCGTGTCGTCCCACATTTCGCCGGGATTCACGTCATTATAGACGATGTGCTGGAAGCCGCCCTCTTCGGTCTTGGGCAGGCCATCGGGTGCCATCAGCCATTCGGCCCAGGTGTCCAGATAGGGGATGTAGCGCGGGTCCGGCTCATGCTCATAAAGATAAGCGAGCGTGATGAACGGCGCCATCGTGTTGATATTCTTGGTCGGCGTGCCTTCGGCAAAGCGATCCTCGAACCATTGTTTGATGACGCTCAGCGCCTTGGCGTCGCCGGTCTGCTCATAATAGCGCCACATGCCGAACAGGCCGACGCCATGGGTCCATTCCCATCCGGCCCAGCCCTTGGTGTCGATGATGCGGCCGTCTTCCAGATGAAGCAGGAATTCGCCGGTTTCATCCTTGATGTTGACCAGATTGTCCATCAGGCGATCGATGGCGTCGATCACCTGCGGGCGAGGGACGTCATGTGTGAGGGCGGCCACGGTTATTTCTCCTGCTTGAGTTGGGTTGGTGCGGTTGGTGCGGCTACCATCTGCACCGGCAGACCGCCTTTGACATTGCGAAGCGTGACGAGGCGAACCGCCTCCAGCGCATCGCCCGGCGCGCCGTCGGACGTGACGGCGAGCGCGATGCTGTTGCGACCCCGATGGTTCAAAATGCCTTCGGGGATGGGAAAGACGCGCTGCGGCCCGACATGGGCGACGAACTGGCCCATATTCCAGCCATTGACGAACATCAGCACGCGATAGCGGACCGGCGAGCGCGGCGTGTCGGTGTCGCCAAAGGCGAGCGCGATGGTCGCGTCCTGCCCCTTGGGCACGTTCAGCGTCACGTCGGTGCGATACCAGCTGGTGCCGGCGGTGGCCTGCGTCGCGGGGACGGATGCCTTGCTCCAGCCGCGATCGTCGAAGGCGGGCAGGTGCCAGCCCATCCGTTCGCCATAGAGGCCGCCATTATTGGCGGTGCCGCGAACCGGATCGGCCAGATCCTCGCCACCCTTGCGGCCCTGGATCTTCCAGTCGATCGGCACGGCGAAGCTGCGCCCGCCCGGTGCCGACAGCGAGGCGGAGACAAGGCCGCGCGCTTCCTTGTGGAAATCGTCGGCGTCGAGATCCCAATTATGGCCGTTGTTGCGGACCATGACGGAGATGACATGCTCGCCCGGCTGCTGTGCGGCAGCGGGCAGGTCGAACCGGGCGGTGCCGGTGGTGATCGGCCGGGGCAGGCCGCTCGGCGTTTCCGCCTCGCCCACAAACTGCCCGTCGACCCAAGCCTGCACCAGCCCCGCGCCGCCCGCGCCATAATAGAGCGAGAGCGTTTTGGCGTCCGGCGTGCCGGTGAAGCGGCCGCGATACCAGACATCGCCTTCATGAAAGCCATAGGCGTCCATCAGCATATTGGGCTGGCCATCGGGCCGCGCGGTGATGCTGGCATAGGCGCGGCGGTCGATCGCCTGCCAGTCGCTGTCGTCGAACTTGGGGTCGGTTTCGGGCGATCCCTTGGCCATGCGCCAGTCGGTCAGCGCCGGCAGGCTGACGGGCGCGGGGCCGGCGAGCGGCTGGACGGCGGCGATGCTGCCGGCAGCGGTG
>DAMDPH010000266.1:0-2496 GCA_032082785.1 Sphingobium sp.
GCCGCCGCCGTAGCCGCCGCGATCACCGCCGCCGAAACCGCCACGGTCACCGCCGAAACCGCCACCGCCGAAGCTGCGACCGCCTTCATAGAAATTATCGTCGCCGAAACCGTCGCGCTTGTCCCTGCCGCGCCCGCCGCGGCGCCCTCTGTCAAAACTCATGCCCTGTTAGTCACTTTCGCTTCGCCCCAAGACCAATCGGACAAACATGTCGGGCGAATGACATGCACAATCCACCGCCATTTCGCGGTTTGGGAATCACTATATCAACATTTCCCGACAGCGCGAATGATTTTCACCCTCTCGATCCTGTTTCGTTCCGACCGCGAAATTGGCGGAAATCCGCCACATTTGCCACATTCTTTCCAGCGACTCGGAGACGCACCGTGCCGTGGAGGCGACAAAGCGTCGATTGCGGTCTGCCTGCTTTGCCCATAGAGGGGGTGCATGACCGTCCATTTCCACGAAGAAGACCTGCCCGAGGGCGTATTGGCGCCCGGGCCGATCGCCGTCGACACCGAAACCATGGGACTCATCACGCCGCGCGACCGGCTGTGCGTGGTCCAGATCAGCGACGGGCAGGGCGACGAGCATCTCGTCCGCTTCAACCCCGGCAGCGATTATGCCGCCCCCAATCTGAAGGCGGTGCTGGCCGATCCGGCGCGCCTCAAACTCTATCATTTCGGCCGCTTCGATATTGCCGCGCTGCGCCATTATCTGGGCGTGGTCGCCGCGCCCGTCTATTGCACCAAGATCGCCTCGCGCCTGGTGCGCACCTATACCGACCGGCACGGCCTCAAGGAACTGGTGCGCGAACTTCTGGGCCAGGACATCAGCAAGCAGCAGCAGAGCAGCGACTGGGGCGGCCCGGTGCTGAGCGACGCGCAGAAAGATTATGCCGCGTCCGACGTGCGCTATCTGCACCAGCTCAAGGCGGAACTGGACAAGCGGCTGGAGCGGGAAGGACGGATGGAACTGGCGCAGGCCTGTTTCGATTTTCTGCCGCACCGGGCCGAACTGGACCTGGCAGGCTGGCCGGAAATCGACATTTTCGCGCATATGTAAGGAAAATAGAGCCGCCCCATGTCCATTCAGGCCGATCAGCAACGCCATGCGCGCCGCCACTGGGCGCGACCGGGCGGCAGCCATGACCGGCTGGTGCGTACGCTCAAAAATTATCTGCCGGTCGCGGTGGGCATTCTTACCGCGACGCTGGCCACCGCCCCCTTCACCGGCGGCGACAAGGTCAGTTTCGTGCTGGACAAGAATAAGGTCGAAGTTGCCAAAGAGCGCATGCGCGTGACCGAGGCGCTCTATCGGGGCGAAGACAGCAAGGGCCAGCCCTTTTCGCTGCGCGCCGGGTCCGCGGTGCAGAAAAGCTCGCGCGAGCCGGTGGTCGACCTCAATTCCATGTCGGCGCGCATCCTCCTGTCGGAGGGGCCGGCCGTCCTCAACGCGCAGAATGGCCGCTACGACATGGAGAGCGAGCGGGTGGCGATTGTCGGCCCGGTCCAGTTCGAGGCAGCGGGCGGCTATCGGCTGACGACGCGCGATGTCGGCATCGACCTGAAAAGCCGGCGGATGCGCAGCGCGGGGCGGGTCGACGGCCGCATTCCGATCGGCACCTTCAGCGGCGATCATCTGGAGGCCGATCTGGCGGCACGCACCGTCACATTGACCGGCCGCGCCAGCTTGCGCATCGAACAAAATAGCCTCAAAGGGCGAAATTGATGAAACGCTCCCTGATCCTGTTGTCCGCCGGCCTGATCGGCGCGGCCGGTGCGATATACGCCGGCGCGGACGCGCAGGTGTTCAAGAATCACGACAGCAATGCGCCGGTCAACTTCACCGCTGACCGGATCGAGGTGCAGGACCGCGCCGACCGCGTCGTGGTGTCCGGCAATGTCGAAGTGACGCAGGCGGGCATGACGCTGAACGCTGCCCGCATGACGGTCGCCTACCGCAACCAGCCCGGCGGCGGCACCAGCGGCATCGAGATCGACCGGATCGACGCGTCGGGCAATGTCGTGATCCGCAAGGCAGATCAGACCGCGCGCGGCAATGTCGCCATTTACGACCTCAACCGCCGGCTCATCACCATGTTAGGCGATGTCGCGCTGACGCAGGGGGCGAACCGTCTGACCGGCGGCCGGCTGGTGATGGACCTCAATAGCGGCCGCTCCACCGTCGATGGCCGCGCGAGCGGCGGCGCGCCGGGCGCGTCGGGCAATCAGGGTGGCGGCCGCGTGACCGGCACCTTCACCGTGCCGCAGCGGAACAATTGATCCTCAGTCGGGCCGCTGGTCCCAGCGGACCAGCCGCACCGCGCCGTCTTCGATCTCCAGTTCGCCAAAGGCGCCGGTCCGCAGCTTGAGATCGGGCCGGGCGATGCCGGCGGCGATCAGGGCGAAACGCGCCGCACCATTGCTGGTGACCAGCAGTTCCGCGCCATCCCCCGCCTGCGCTTCGGCAAAATAGGCGCGCCAGGCGGCCAGC
>DAMDPH010000267.1:0-2494 GCA_032082785.1 Sphingobium sp.
GCGCAAGCTGCACCGCGCCTGCCGACAGATCGGCCGCCGGGGCCGCACCCAGTTCGGCCGCGCCGGTCACGCCCGCCTGCGTGCCCATCATCATCATTCCCGCAGCAACGGCCGGAAGCAACATGGTCGAAAATTCCTTCATCGCGGCGCGCGCGCGTGCCGCGCCGGCCTTCCCGGATCATGACGCTATGTCGGCCACTTAATCCGTATCCAGCGTGCGCGGCTAGAGCCGAAGCAGGGGAGCGTCAATAGCGCCGGCATCGCCGCCTGCGCTTCCCGTCGCCGCCCCTTACATTTTGTTACATTTTTGCCGCGGCGCAGGTTTGCAATTGCGAGTCGTTCGCGTTATTGCCCCGCTCGCCACTAAGGACAGACTATTTCCCATGCACGCGCCTCTCCGTAGCCCGGTCAAGAAGAAGAAGAGCGCGAAGGCTTTCTGGCTCAAGCAGTTACATGCCTGGCACTGGATCAGTTCGGCCTTCAGCCTGATCGGGCTGCTGGCCTTCGCCTTCACCGGCATCACCCTCAACCATGCCGCCGATTTGGAAGGCGCGCCGAAAACGATCGAGAAAAGCGCGACCCTGCCCGCCGACCTGCTGCGCCAGATCGCGCCCGACGACGCGCCCGACGCCAAGAAGCCGCTGCCCGCTGCGGTCGCCCGATGGATCGAACAGACGGTCGGCCAGCCGGGTCAGGGCGAGGCGGAATGGAGCGCCGATGAAATCTACCTGCCCCTGCCCCGCCCCGGCGGCGACGGCTGGGTCGCGATCGACCGGCAGGACGGCGCCGTCACCAGCGAGGCGACGAGCCGGGGCTGGATCAGCTATCTCAACGACCTGCACAAGGGGCGCAACACCGGCACCGTGTGGGCATGGTTCATCGACATTTTCGCCGGCGCCTGTTTCCTGTTCGCGCTGACCGGCCTGCTGCTGCTGCAACTGCACGCCGCCCGCCGGCCCAGCACCTGGCCGCTGGTCGCCACCGGCCTGGCCATACCGGCCCTGCTCGCCATCATCTTCATCCACTAAAGGGGGATCTTAACGCCATGCAGAAGGGCATAAACTTGTTGCTGGGCGGCGGCGCCGCGCTGGGCGTCCCGGGCCTGATGGCCGCGCCCGCCGGCGCCCAGACGATGACCGTCAGCGTCGCCATACCGCGCCTGTCGGTCGCCGAATATCACAAGCCCTATGTCGCCATCTGGCTGGAGAAGGAAGGCGCGACGCCGCGCACCCTGTCGGTCTGGTATGATTATGACATGCGCAACAATGAAGGCACCAAATGGCTGCGCGACGTGCGCCAATGGTGGCGCGTGTCCGGCCGGTCGATGCGCTTCCCCGCCGATGGGGTGAGCGGCGCGACCCGCGCGCCGGGCGAACAGAAGATCAGCTTCACCAGCGGCAAGGGGCCGCTCGGGTCGATCACGCCCGGCAATTACACGCTGGTGGTGGAGGCCGCGCGCGAAGTGGGCGGCCGCGAACTGCTGCGCCTGCCCTTCGCCTGGCCGCCCAAGCCGGGCGCCCGCGCGAGCGTGAAGGGCAGCAGCGAATTGGGGGCGGTCAGCCTCAGCTTCAGCAAATAGGATAACAGGGATGAAGACAAGCTTCTGGATCGCCGGCGCCCTCGCCGCGCTGACCCTTTCCGGCGCGGCGCAGGCCCATCGCCAGTGGATGCTGCCATCGGCCACCAGCCTGTCGGGCAATGACAGCTGGGTCACGGTCGACGCCGCCATTTCCAATGACCTGTTCTATTTCGAACATTTCCCGATGCGCACCAATGATGTCCGCGTGACCGAGCCGGACGGCAGCGAAGGCAAGATCGAAAATGCCGCCACCGGCCGCTATCGCTCCACCTTCGACGTGCATCTGACGAAACAGGGCACCTATCGCATCGCCAATGTCACCACCGGCATGATGGGCAGCTATATGCTGAACGGCAAGCGGGAGCGGCTGCCGCGTGGCACCACCAAGGACAAGCTGGCCAGCGCCCTGCCCGCCGGCGCCAGCGACGTGACCCTGATCGAGGCGCAGAACCGCAACGAGATTTTCGTGACGCTCGGCGCGCCCAGCAGCACCATCTTCAAGCCCACCGGCGTTGGCATCGAAATGGTGCCGGTGACGCACCCCAATGATCTGGTGTCGGGCGAAGCGGCGAGCTTCCAGTTTCTGCTCGACGGCAAGCCGGCCGCCAATCTCAAGGTGACGGTGGTGCCGGGCGGCATCCGCTATCGTGATGCCCTTAACCAGATGGACCTTGTCACCGACGCGCAGGGCAAGCTGACCGTCACCTGGCCGACGCCGGGCATGTATTGGCTGAATGCCAGCCTGGGCGGCGGACGTGGCGAAGGCGGCGCAGAGGGTGAGGCAAAGCCCGCCGGCCCGCAGCGCCGCGCCTCCTATGTGACCACGCTGGAAGTGCTGGCGCCCTGACCGGCGCGGCGCTCCGACTATAGACGGCATGACGCGCCGCATGACCCCGCCCCCTGCCCCTGCCCCCG
>DAMDPH010000268.1:0-2397 GCA_032082785.1 Sphingobium sp.
CCTTCCGCGGCAAGGCGCCCGACGCCGCCGCGCGCATGCAGGCGGCCGAAGCGCTGGGCGCCAGCGACGCAGGCTTCATCGCCGACAAGGCGACCTGGCTGCTCAACAGCGGCAACTGGATCGCCGGCCGCCAATATCTCGCCACCCGCCAGTCGCTCAGCTACCGCCCCAGCGATGCGGAAGAATGGTATGAGGTGCTGCTGAAACAGGCACGCGCGGCCGCCAATGACAGCCAGTGGAGCCTGGCCTGGGGCATCGCCAGCAAGCTGGACGACGCCTATGCCGCCGGCGTCGATGTCAGCGCCCGGCCGATCGGCGAGCGCGACGATTATACCAGCCTCGCCTGGCTGGCGGGCACCACCGCCTTCTACAATCTCAACCGTCCCGGCGACGCGGTCGGCATGTTCCGCCGCTACGCCACCGGCGCCCGCTCGCCCCAGACTCAGTCCAAGGGCTATTATTGGGCCGGCCGGGCTGCACTGGCGGCGGGGGATGAAGCCGCCGCGACCAATTATTTCAGCCAGGCGGCGGTCTTCCCCGACCAGTTTTACGGCCAGCTGTCGCTGGAGCGGCTGGGTCGCCCGGTGCCCGCCCCCGCCACGGTCGAACGCGCGGTGCCGATCTCTTCGGCGCAGCGGCAGGCGTTTAATGCCCGCTCGGTCGTGCGCGCGGTCAAGGCGCTGGGGCAGATGGGCTATTGGGAGGATCAGAGCAAATTCGCCCGCGCCATCGCCAATAATGCCGACAGCGACACCGACCATTATCTCGCCGCCGAACTGGCGCAGGCGATCAACCGCCCGGACATGGGCGTGATGGTCGGCCGCCGCGCGGTGTCGAGCGGCCTTACCGGCTATGGCACCAGCGCCTTTCCGCGCGTGCCCGTGCCGCCGACGGCGGAATATAATTGGACCATGGTCCATGCCATCGCCCGGCAGGAAAGCCAGTTCGACAAGGCCGCCGTCAGCCATGCCGGCGCGCGCGGACTGATGCAGCTGATGCCGGGCACCGCACGCGAGCAGGCGGGGAAGCTGGGCCTCAGCTACAGCGCCGCCTCGCTCAATGACCCGAGCTACAACATCATGCTGGGATCGGGCTATTTTCAGCGCATGCTCGATTATTATGGCGGCAGCTACCCGCTGGCGGTCGCGGCCTATAATGCCGGGCCGGGCAATGTGAACAAATGGCTGCGCGCCAATGGCGATCCCCGCACGCCCGGCGTCGACATGCTGCGCTGGATCGAGGAAATCCCGATCTACGAGACCAAGAATTACGTCCAGCGCGTGCTGGAAAATGCCGTGGTCTATGAAGCGATGAACCCGCAACGCGCCAAGTTTGGCAACAGCAAGGCGCCACTGTCGCGCTATCTCGGCAAGCAGACGCCGGGCTGATCCTGCAACTGCGGCAGCAGGCGGGCGGGCGCTGACAAAAGCGCCGCCCGCCGCTATGGCGGGGCGATCATGAGCGCCCATCCCAACTATATCTCGCCCGAAGGCTTTGCGAAGCTGCGCGCCGAATATGACCATCTGCTCGGCGTCGAGCGGCCGCGCATCGTCGAGGTGGTGAGCTGGGCCGCCGGCAATGGCGACCGCAGCGAAAATGGCGACTATCTCTACGGCCGCAAGCGGATGCGGGAGATTGACGGCCAGCTCAAGCGCCTGTCCCGCAAGATGAAGGACGCCAAGGTCGTCGATCCCCGCCAGCAGCCCGACAAGAGCCGGGTCTATTTCGGCGCCACCGTCACCATCGCCGACGAGGATGACAATCACCGCACCGTGACCCTGGTCGGCAATGACGAGGCGGACGCGGGCAGCGGCCGGATCGGCTGGGCCACTCCCATCGCCCGCGCCCTGCGCGGCGCCGCCATCGGCGACCTGCGCCGCGTGATGCTGCCGGCGGGCGAAAAGGAATATGAAGTGGTGGCGATCCGCTACCCCGAATAGAGCAAGCGGCGTCGAGCGGATCACCGCTCCTTGGGCGCGCCTCGGGGCACGGCTGTTCTTCTGGGGGCTCCAACAGGCTCAGCCCCAATGCGCCCCGGGTGAGGCTAATCGTGCGGTCGCAGGCCGCGGTTGAGGCTTTCCAGCACCGCGTCGATCGGCTCCGTCACGGTCACGCTGCGCCCCTCGCCGAAGCGGATGCGGGTGCCGTCGCTGACCGAGGAGACGAATGTCACCTGCGCGGGGTTGATGGCGGTCTGCGTCCTGTCAGTGCCCACGAACATGACCAGCATGGCGTCCTCTCCTTATTATGGACGGCCAGCCTAGCGCTTATTCCGGCGGGCGCCAGCCGTTTCACCGCTCAGGCGGCGCGAACCGCCTGAAGAAAGCCACTGGCCCGGGCGTCCAGCCGCTGCGCCTCCTGCGCCAGCGCGCCGGCGGCGGCGCTCATGCCCGTCGC
>DAMDPH010000269.1:0-2381 GCA_032082785.1 Sphingobium sp.
GAGCAGCTGGCGCAGCGCCGCATCCTTGGGCGCGGCCTCGACCGCGGCTTCGGCGGCAACAACCGCCTCAGCGGCATCATGCCGCGCGAGCGCCTGTTCGGCCTGCTGCGCGAAGCGCGCGGGATCGGCGCGCTGCGCCGTCGGTCCCGTCGGCCGGCTGGCCGCACCGTTGCAGCCGCTCAACCCGGTGGCGAGGAGCAGCGAAAGGATCGCCGCCTTCTTCCATGTGACATGTTGCATGACGTCCCCCCTTCAATCCTAAGCTTCACTGATCCCGCTGCCCGCCGGTTCCGGCCGGCGGTCGAGATAGGCGTCGAGCGCCTCGATGACGATTTGCTGTGCCGATCGGCACTCCACCGCGCAGGCGATGCGCAGGCGCATATGCTGCACCGCGTTCAGCCGCAGCGTGAAGGCGGCCTTGCGAGTCGCCGCCGGCGCGTCGGGCGACAGCAGCGTGGTCAGCCGCGCGATCAGCGCCTCCCGCTCGCCCAGCACCGCGGGTTGTTGAGCCGCCGGCGCGGGTTCGGGCATCTCGCCCATATCGTTCCAGCCCAGATCCTCATCGACGGACGGCACGGCGGTCAGCGGTGTGAAGTCGATCACCGGACGGCGCATGGCCGGCTGCGCGCTGCCTTTGCGGGCCAGCAGGCGGGAGCTTAAGGATGCAAGAGGTTTGGCTTCGCCCATGGTCGCGCCCTTACTGGCTCACCACGCGGCGGCCGAAGCCGCCGGCTGCGCGCGGCGACGCGACGGCGATGCCGGGTTGCGGCACGGTAAAGATGGTGCGCCGGAAATTCTTTTCGAGCCGGTCCGATACATAGGTCCAGAGCTGGTCGACTTCCCCGGCCGATCGGCCCTTCGGATCGATCTCCATGACGGTACGCCCGTCGATCATCGCGGCGGCAAAGTCGGTCCGCTGATGCACGATGACCGGCGCGACCGTGCCATGCTGCGACAGGGCGATGGCGGCTTCGGTGGTGATGCGCGCCTTGGGGGTGGCGGCGTTGACGACGAAGATCAGCGGCTTGCCGGCGCGCTCGCACAGATCGACCGTGGCGCCGACCGCGCGCAGGTCGTGCGGGCTGGGCCGGGTGGGCACGACGATCAGTTCGGCGACGGAGATAACGCTTTGAATAGCCATGGTGATGGCGGGCGGCGTATCGATCACCGCCAGCTTGAACCCCTGTTCGCGCAGCGTCTCCAGATCGGCGGCCATGCGGGCGACCGTGGTCTGCGCAAAGGCGGGTTGCTCGGCCTCCCGCTCGTTCCACCAGTCGGTAAGGGAGCCTTGCGGATCGATGTCGATGAGGACGACCGGACCCGCGCCGGCCCGCTCGGCCTGCACCGCCAGATGGCCCGAAAGCGTGGTCTTTCCCGACCCGCCTTTCTGCGAGGCCAAAGCCAATATTCGCACGTAATTTCCCCCGACTATCCGTTTGTCCCGGAATGCCATGCGCGAGCCTAAAAATTCGTTAATTCGGGCGGCAAAGGTTATCGGGGCGGTAACTATGTCTGTGCGGACCGCATCAGCCTTTGCTAAGGAGGTGTTAACGCAATTCGCGCATTCTGGGCGGAAACGCATTGGGGCCGGGAGCTTGAATATGAGAGGAATTTGGGGGGCGATGGCAGGATGCGCCCTGTTGACGCTGGCGCCGCAGGCCGCCGCCGACGTGAAGAAGGGCGTGGATGCCTGGCAGCAGGGCGACTTCGCCAAGGCGGTGGCCGAATGGCGTCCCCTGGCCGAAGCGGGCGACCCGGATGCGCAGTTCAATCTGGGGCAGGCCTATAAGCTGGGCCGGGGCGTGCCGGTCGATCTCGACGCCGCAATCCAATGGTATCGCATGGCCGGCGAACAGGGCCACAGGCGGGCCGAGGATAATCTGGGCCTGCTGATGTTCCAGCAGGGCAATCAGGCGGGCGCCATGCCCTATCTTCAGCGCGCCGCCGCCCGCAGCGAGCCGCGCGCCCAATATATCGTCGCCACCGCCCTGTTTAACGGCGATCATCTGGCGAAGGACTGGGTCCGCGCCTATGCGCTGATGACACGGGCGTCGGCGTCCGGCCTCAGCCAGGCGAAGACCAGCCTGGCGCAGATGGACAAATATCTGTCCGCCCCGCAACGCGAACAGGGACTGCTGCTGGCCCAGACGCTGGAGCAGCAGGAAAAGGCCACCGCGCTGGCGGAGAGCCAGCCGACGCCCAAGCCCGCGCCCGCAGCACCGACCAAGGCGCCGGCCACCGTGGCGGCGAAACCCAGCGCCGCCCCGCCCACACCGAAAGCATCCGTGCCCAAGCCTTCCGCGCCGACCCCGCCGGTCGAGGTCGCGACCAGGCCCGCAACACCGCCGCCCGCGCCTGCCAAAAAGCCGGAGCCGGTCAGG
>DAMDPH010000270.1:0-2348 GCA_032082785.1 Sphingobium sp.
GCGGGCGGTTCGGCGCTTCTTCACCTTTGCCCGGCCACTCGACGAGGCGGCGGCGCTGGCCGATCCGGCGCCCGGCCCCGGAGATGCCGCCGAAACGCGCGAGGCGATGGCGCAGCTGGAGGCGGCGATCGCCCGGCTGCCGGCTGCGCTCAAGGATGTGCTGATCCTGCGCGCGGTGGAGGGGCTGAGCCAGGCGGAAACGGCGCTGGCCCTGGGACTGGGCGAAAAGGCGGTGGAAACCCGCCTCTACCGCGCCCGCAATAAATTGGCGGCGATGATGAGGGACGAGGCGGCCGGGCGCGTATAAGGCGCATGATGTTCGAAACCGAGTGCCCTGTTTCTTCCTATGCCCATCTTTCCTGAACCCTCGTTCGACCGCCGCGCGCTGATCCGTGGCGCGGCTTCGCTTGGCGCGGCGCTCGGCCTTGGCGGGGCTTTTCCGCTCTGGGCGCGCAGCGGCAGCCATGGGCTGCACCGCGCGCCCGACACGCTGACCGGCGAGCGCATCCTGCTGTCGGTGGCGGAGGGGCATTTCAGCACCGGCGGCCGGTCCGGCCATGCCATCATGGTCAACGGCACCGTGCCCGCGCCGCTGATCCGGCTGAAGGAAGGCCAGTCGGTCGAGCTGGTCGTCGCCAATCATCTGGCCGAGGACACGTCGATCCACTGGCACGGGCTGCTGCTGCCCTTTCAGATGGACGGGGTGCCCGGCATCAGCTTTCCCGGCATCCGGCCCGGCGAGACCTTCACCTACCGCTTCCCGATCCGGCAGGCGGGCACCTATTGGTATCACAGCCATTCGGGCATGCAGGAGGCGATGGGCCAATATGGGCCGATCGTCATCGACCCGGCCGAACCGGACGCAGCGGGCGCTGCGGATCGCGAGCATGTGATCGTCCTGTCCGACTGGAGCCCGGTTCACCCGCATCGCCAGTTCGAGCGGCTCAAGCAGATGGGCGGCTATTATAATATGCAGCGGCAGACCCTCGCCGGGCTGCTCGCCGGGCGCGATCAGGACTTGAGCGAGCGAATCGACTGGGGCGCGATGCGGATGGACCCGACCGACATCGCCGACATCAGCGGCGCGAGCTACAGCTATCTGGTGAACGGCCATGGCACGGCGGAAAATTGGACCGGCCTGTTCACACCGGGCGAGACGGTGCGGCTGCGCATCATCAACGCGTCGGCGATGAGCAATTTCAACCTGCGCCTGCCGGGCCTGCCGATGACGGTGGTGGAATGCGACGGCCAGCCGGTGCAGCCGGTGGAGACCGACGAGTTTCAGATCGGCATCGCCGAAACCTATGACGTGCTGGTCCGGCCGACCGAGGCGCGCGCCTATGGGCTGATCGCCGAAGCCATCGACCGGTCCGGGCTGGTGCGTGCGACGCTGGCGCCGCGCATCGGCATGGCCGCCGCGATTCCCGCCCTGCGCGCCCGGCCGCTGCTGGGTATGAAGGATATGGGCATGGATATGGGCGGCATGGATCATGGCGCGCATGGCGGACAGGGTGGGGGCGGGCACAGCATGAAGATGCTCGACCCGTCGGTCGCGCCGCAGGTGAAGATGGGGCCGGGGGTCGCCACCCTGTCGCCCATGCCCGCCGACCGCACCGCCGACCGGCCCACGGGGCTGGAGGATGTGCCGCACCGCGTGCTCACCTATGAGCAGCTGCGCGCCCGCACGCCCAATGCCGATACGCGCGCGCCCGGCCGCACGCTCGACATCCATCTCACCGCCAATATGGAACGCTATATGTGGTCGTTCGACGGGGTGAAGCTGTCCGAAGGGGCCGAGCCGATCGCCTTCCGCCATATGGAGCGGGTGCGCGTCAATCTGATCAACGATACGATGATGCCGCACCCCATCCACATCCACGGCCATTTCTTCGAGCTGGTGACGGGGGAGAGCAGCCACAATCCCCGCAAACATACGGTCAATGTGCTGCCCGGCGGCCGGATCAGCTTCGACATGACCGCCGATGCGCTGGGCGACTGGGCTTTTCACTGCCATATGCTGATGCACATGCATGCGGGGATGATGCGGGTCGTCACCGTCCGGCATGAGGAGGCCGCCTGATGCGCCGGCTCGCCCCTTTCGCTGCCGCGCTGCTGATCGCCGGTGCGGCCCCGCCACTGCTGGCGCAGGTCGATCATGGCGCGATGAACCATGGGCAGATGGGCCATGGCACGGCGGATCAGGGCGCGGCGCAGGATAGTCCCGCCCAGCCGGATCACAGCAAGATGGATCATGGCGCGATGGATCATGGGGCCATGGACCACGGCCAGATGGACCATAGCCAGATGGATCATGGGAGCCATGCCGCACCGACGCCTCCGGCCGCCGA
>DAMDPH010000271.1:0-2324 GCA_032082785.1 Sphingobium sp.
AGGCGGCGGCGTGACCGCGCTCGGCCCGAGCCTCGGGCCGGAAGGCGCCGCCTTCGCCGTCCACGCGCCTGACGCGGCGCAGCTCTGGCTCTGCCTGTTCAATGCGGCGGATCGGGAGACCCGCCTGCCGATGCGCCGCGATGCGGAGGGGCTTTGGCGGCTCGAACTGTCAGGGGTGGTCGCTGGCGCTCGCTATGGGCTGCGCGCCGACGGCCCCTATGATCCGGGCGCGGGGCTGTGGTTCGATCCGGCCAAGCTGCTGCTCGATCCCTATGCGCCGGCGGTGGACCGGGCCTTCGTCTATGACGCCGCGCTTGCCGCGCCGCGCGAGGCGGGCGTGGATACGGCCGCGCTCATGTCCAAGGGCGTGATTGCGCCGCCATTGCCGTCGATCGCGCCAGCACCCTCGCGCCTGCGTCCCGGCGGGCTGATCTACGAGCTTCAGGTGCGCGGTTTCACCATGCGGCATCCCGATGTGCCCGACGCGCTTCGCGGCACCATCGCCGCGCTGGCGCACCCCGCCATCCTGTCCCACCTGAGCGCGCTTCAGGTGGATGCGGTGGAGCTGATGCCGATCACCGCCTGGATCGACGAGCGGCATCTCGGCCCGCTGGGGCTGCGCAATGGCTGGGGCTATAATCCGGCGAGCTTCTTCTCCCTCGATCCCCGGCTCGCGCCCGGCGGCATGGCCGAACTGCGCTCGACCGTCGCGGCGCTACAGGATGCCGGCATCGGCGTCATCCTCGACATGGTCTATAATCATGACGGCGAAAGCGATCTGTTCGGCCCGACCCTGTCGCTGCGCGGGCTGGATGCGCGCGGCTATTTCCGCCACGCGCCCGACGGCAGCCTCATCAACGACACCGGCACGGGCAACAGCATCGATTGCAACGGCCCGGTCGGGCAGCGGCTTATCCTCGACTCGCTGCGCCACTTCGTGCGGCAGGCGGGGGTGGACGGCTTCCGCTTCGATCTCGCGCCCGCGCTCGGGCGGCTGCCGCATGGCTTCGATCCGGCCGCGCCCCTGCTGGAGGCGATCGCGGGCGACCCGCTGCTGTCGGACCGGCTGATGATCGCCGAGCCGTGGGACATCGGCCCGGGCGGCTATCAGCTTGGCCGCTTCGGCGCCGGCTGGCTGGAGTGGAACGACCGCTATCGCGACGATATGCGCCGCTTCTGGCGCGGAGATGATGGCATGCTCGGCCGGTTCGCGACGCGGCTCGCGGGATCATCGGATATTTTTGCCGGCGCGGCGACGCGCAGCGTCAACTTCCTCGCCGCCCATGACGGCTTCACCCTCGCGGACCTCACCGCCTATGTCGACCGGCACAATGACGCCAATGGCGAGAATAATCGCGACGGCCATGGCGAAAATTTCAGCTGGAACCATGGGGTGGAAGGGGGCACGGACGACCCCGCCATCCTTGCCCTGCGCCGACGCGACGTGAAGGCGCTGCTCTCCACCCTCTTCTGCTCGCGCGGGACGATCATGCTGACCGCCGGAGACGAATTCGGCCGCAGCCAGCAGGGCAATAATAATGCCTATGCGCAGGACAATGCGATCGGCTGGGTCGACTGGGAGGCGCGCGACCCGGAGATCGAAGCCCATGCCCGCACTTTGGCAGCGCTGCGCCGCCGTCACCCCGCGCTGCGCGACACAGCCTTCCTGCGCGAAGAGGATGTCCTCTGGCTCGACGAGCAAGGCGCGCCGCTGCGCGTGGACCAATGGGAAGACACCAGGCGCCGCCGACTGGCGCTGCACTTTCGGGGAGAAGGGCTGACCCTGTGCGTCAACGGGAGTGAAGAGCCGTGCGACTTCCACATCGCCGGCCTGCGCCACGCCGTGACCGCGCGCAGCATCCTGCCGGTGGAGGTGGATTGAAAAAAGGGGAAAAATGGTGAGTCCAGCTGGGCTCGAACCAGCGACCTACTGATTAAAAGTCAGTTGCTCTACCGACTGAGCTATGGACCCCCGTGCCGGAGTGCGCCTCCCCTAAAGGCGGTTGAGGAGATGGTCAACCTCTTGGTCGGGCTTTTGCGAGGCGGGCGTGAAGATGGCGGATGCGCAGGGCCGATCCGGGCATGATCCAGTCGGGCGCGACGTGCGTCAGCGGCCGCAGCACGAAGTCGCGCTGGGCGAGGGCGGGATGCGGGATGCGCAGGTCGCGGCTGGTCCAGCGCCCGCCGGACCAGAGCAGCAGGTCGATATCCATGCTGCGCGCGCCCCAGCGGCGATAGCGGCGGCGACCCAGTTGCCGCTCGACCGCCTGCATCCGCGCCAGCATCGCCTCGGGCGGCAGCGCGCTGTCGACCAGCAGGGCGCT
>DAMDPH010000272.1:0-2282 GCA_032082785.1 Sphingobium sp.
GCCGAAGCTGGCGGTCACCGACAGCGGCGGTTCGCCCGCCACCCGGTGCGCGGCGATGGCGTTGCAGAAGCGTTGCGCCGCCTGCGCGCCGGCGGTCGCGTCGGTTTCCGGCAGCAGGATCGCGAATTCCTCGCCACCCACCCGGCCCAGACTGTCGCTCGGCCGCATCAGCCTTCGGCACAGCCGCGCCACGCTTTGTAGCACCCGGTCGCCGGCCGGGTGGCCATGTTCGTCATTGACCCGCTTGAAATGATCGATGTCAAACATCAGCAGGCAGGCGGGTCGCTGATGGCGGCGGAACAGGGTGATGGATTTGTCCAGCTCCGCCAGCAGCGCGCGGCGCGTCAGCGCGCCGGTCAGATGGTCGCGATCGGCAATGCGGCGCAGCTCCATCTGCTCGACGGTCAGCGCCGCCAGATGGCTCAATATCTCGATCTGCGCCGGCGTGAACTGGCGCGGCACCGTATCGATGGCGCAGAGCGACCCGACATTATAGCCGTCGGGCGTTTCAAGCGGGATGCCGGCATAGCTGCGGATATGCGGGTCGCCGGTGACGAGCGGATTGACCGCGAACCGCTCGTCATTGGCGGCGTCGACGATCAGCAGCGGGTCGCGCTGGCGCGTGGCATGGTCGCAAAAGGCGATTTCGCGCGGCGTCTCGGGCCGGTTCATGCCGGTCTGCGACTTGAACCATTGGCGGTCCGAATCGACCAGCGACACCGCCGAAATCGGCACGTCGAGGATGCTGCGGACCAGATCGGTGATCCGCTCGAACGCCGGCTCGTCCGGCGTGTCCAGAATATCATAGCGTCGCAAAGCCGCCAGCCGCCCGGCTTCGTCGGCCAACTTGGTGTCTAACATGGTAATCTCCCTCGGCGCGCTGTCCCCCCGGATGCGCGCTCCCTCTAGGGCAGATTTATCACGAATAAATGTCAACGGCGACTTACTGGAATGCCCCTTCGCCAGGGGGTGGGCAGGCGACTAATCCTCGCCGAACTTGCCTTCGACCAGCGACACCAGCTGGCCCAGCGCTTCGGCCGCGTCCTGCCCACGGGCGCTGATGGTGATGCTGTCGCCCATCGCCGCGCCCAGCATCATCAAGCCCATGATCGACGTGCCGGTGACTTCATTGCCATCCTTGCTGACGGTGATCTCGGCCGGCAGGCCGCTCGCCATCGTCACGAATTTGGCGCTCGCCCGGGCGTGCAGGCCCCGCTTGTTGTTGATCCGCACTTCCCGGCTGAGGTCGTTCATGTGGTGCTGCCTAACAGTTCCGAAGCCACGCTGATATATTTCTGCCCTGCTTCGCGCGCCGCGGCAACAGCGGCGCGCACATCCATCACCTTGCGCGCGCTTTCCAGCCGGATGAGCATGGGCAGGTTGATGCCGGCAATCACCTCTATCTCGCCCGCCTTGAGCAGCGAAATCGCGAGGTTGGACGGGGTGCCGCCGAACAGATCGGTCAGCAGGATGACGCCTTCGCCATCATTCACGCGCGCGACGGCGGTGGCGATGTCGGCGCGTCGCAATTCCATGTCGTCTTCGGGACCGATGCAGATGGTTTCAATCTGCTGTTGCGGTCCCACGACATGTTCCATCGCGACGACGAATTCCGTCGCGAGCGACCCATGGGTGACGAGTACGAGTCCGATCATCTGCTTTTGCGGCCCACCTGCTTCATGATTATGCTTTCGGGCCTCCCGGTCGGCGCTTCTCCAGATCGTCCTGTGGCGCCGAGTCTATATTGCGGTGCAAGATGGTGGGGGAAAAACCCGCCCCTTGCAAGTAGCTGGCAACGCGCTCGGCGACATGGACGGAGCGATGGCGCCCGCCGGTACAGCCGAATGCGACGGTGATATAGGCCTTGCCCGCCTCTGCATAGCGGGGAAGGAGCGTGGCGAGCAGCGTCTCGATCCGCTCTAGCGTGTCGTCATAGGCGGGGTCCGCGCGCACATAGGCGGCGACCTCGGGATCCAGGCCGGTACGCGGGCGCAACTGCTCGTCCCAATGCGGATTGCGCAGGAAACGCATGTCGAACATCAGGTCGGCGTTGCGGGGCACGCCACGCGAATAGCCGAAGGACAATATGGTCAGCACCGGCGCCGACAGGTCGCCCTGCGAAAAGCGCGCCCGTATCTCCTGCTGCAAGGCGTTGCTGCTATAGCCGGTGGTGTCGATCAGCTGGTCGGCGCGGCGGCGCAGCGGCTCGGTCAGTTCGCGCTCGCGGGCGATGCCGTCGGCGGCGGGGCGGTCGGTCGCCAGCGGATGGCGCCGCCGCGTCT
>DAMDPH010000273.1:0-2269 GCA_032082785.1 Sphingobium sp.
GCGCCGAACGCGTCCGAACGGGCGGCATAGCCGGCGGCGCCGACCGTGGCGGCCTGTTGCATGAAGCCGCGCCGGCTGAGGGGAAATCGGGACATATCCGCTCCTTTATCTATCCGGCTCAGGGGGATAATCCCATAGGGTGAAACCCGCTACTATTATTTGAACTTATGCGGCGGCCGGTGTCGCTCAGCCGGCGTCGTGGACGATCCCCGCCTGCACCACCGCGCGCAGCGTCAGGTCGGAACCGAGCCAGACCAGATCGGCGCGTTGCCCGGGGATTAGCCGGCCCCTGTCGGCCAGCCGCAGGAACGCCGCCGGCGCCGCCGACGCCATCACCGACGCCTCCTCAAGAGTGAGCTGCATCATCGCCATCGCGTTGCGCAGCGCGCTCGCCATGTCGAGGTCGGACCCCGCCAGCGTCCCATCCGCCTCCACGCAGACGCCGTCGCGCACGGTGATGGTCTTGCCCTGCAAGCGGAAGCTCTTCGTCGCGCTGCCGACGCTGGGCATCGCGTCCGTCACCAGCATGAAGCGGTCGCGCGGCCGCGCATGGGCGGCGATCCGCAGCGCGGCGGGATGGACATGCCGCCCGTCGACGACGATGCCGGCATAGACATGGCGATCTTCCAGCACCGCCCCGACCAGCCCCGGCGCGCGGTGGTGCAGCGGCGACATGGCATTGTAGAGATGCGTAACGCCGGTGACGCCCGCGGCAAAAGCCGCCTGTGCCCGGGCATAATCGGCATCGCTATGGCCGGCGGCGACGATCACCCCCGCCTGCACCAGCCTGCCGATATCGGCGTCGCTGCATTTCTCCGGTGCCAGCGTCACCAGCGTCCGCCCGCCGCGCAGGCTGGTGAGCAGGTCGATGGCGGCATCGTCGAGCGTGCGGAACCAGCCCGCATCATGCGTCCCCTTGCGCGCGGGGCTGAGGAACGGCCCTTCCAGATGGATGCCGACCACGCCGGCCACCCCCTGCGCCATCGCCTGCTCGACCGCGCGCATCGCTTTGTCGACCTGCGCCAGATCGTCGGAGATCAGCGTCGGCAGAAAGCTGGTGGTGCCGAACCGCCGATGGGTCTCGCCGATATGGCGGATCGTCTCGACGGTCGGGCTGTCATTGAACAGCCGGTCGCCCCCGCCATTGACCTGCGTATCGATGAAGCCGGGCAGCAGCATGCCGCCCCCAAGGTCGATGATGCGGTCGGCCGCGCCGGACAGAGCGCCGACGATGCGGCCGTCCTCCACTTCCAGCCGATCCGGCTGCGCCGCGCCGATCATCCGGCCGTTGATAAAGCAAAGCCGGCTCATAGCGTCTGCGTCACCTTGCGCAGATGCGGCGGCGCATCGGGGTCGAACCCCCGCGCCCGCGCCAGCGCATCGGCCAGGCGGTAGAAGCTCTGGATCATCAGGATCGGCTCGACCATCGGATGCGCCGCCAGCGCCGGCAGCCCGCCCGCCGTCCCGCCGCCGGAGCCGGCTCCCGCATCGGCGATCATCACCCGTGCCCCCCGCTCGGCAAAGCTCGCCGCCACCGCCCGCACATCCTCGCCGCTGCGGTCGCTCGACGCGAAGGCCAGGATCGGGAAGTCCGCGCCGACGATCGCCATCGGCCCATGCCGCACCTCCGCCGCCGAAAAAGCCTCGGCATGGAGGCCGCATGTCTCCTTGAGCTTGAGCGCCGCCTCCTGCGCGATGCCCAGCCCATAGCCGCGCCCCAGCACAAACAGCCCCGCCGCCGACCGCAGCGGCGGCAGCGCCGCGCTCCAGTCCAGCGCAAAGGCGTCGCTCAGTTGCGCGGGCAGGTCCGCCAGCGCATCGGACAGCGCCGCATCCTGCGTCCAGTGCGCGACGATGTCGGCCAGCCCGACCATCGAGCTGATGCAGGATTTGGTCGCCGCTACCGACCGCTCCGGCCCCGCCTCCAGGGCAAGCGACAGGTCCGCCCGCGCCGCCAGCGGCGACGCCGCATCATTGACCAGAGCAACGACATAAGCACCGCCCGCCTTATAGGCGTCGACCGTCTGCAACAGGTCCGGGCTGCGCCCCGATTGGGAAATGGCGATGCACAGCGCCCCCGCCGCGCGCACCGGCGCCGCATAGAGCGAGGCAACCGACAGCGCCGCCGACGCGGTCGGCACGCCCGCGCGCGTCTCGATCAGATATTTGCCATAGGTCGCCGCATGATCGGACGATCCGCGCCCGCAGGTGACGGCAAAGGCCGGCGGCTGCGCCCGTAGTCGCGCGCCCAGTTGCGCGAGCGCCGCGC
>DAMDPH010000274.1:0-2211 GCA_032082785.1 Sphingobium sp.
GTTCGAACGCCAGCTTGGCGCCCTGCGCGGTCATGGCCGGCGAAAGCGCATGAGCGGCGCGCGCGATCCAGTTGGGCGCGCCAACCATGACCGAGGCACGCGGATGGTCGGCAAGCCGCACGACCGCCGCCGCCACCCGGCGCGGATCGAGCAAGGGCGGCGGGGCCGACAGCGCCTTGCCGCTATAATTGCCGGCATGACGCATGGCGGGCGTATCGACGAAGGCGGGATAGACATCGCACAGATGCACATGGGGATGGTCGCGCAGTTCCGGTCGCAGAGCTTCGGAAAAACCGCGCAGGCCGAATTTGCTCGCGAAATAGGACACCGCAAAGGGCGCGGCGGCGAAACCGCCCAGCGAGATCATGTTCACGAACACGCCCCGGCCCTGCGCGATGAAGATGGGGAGCGCGACATGCGCGTCGATCATATGGCCGATGAGATTGGAGCGGACGATCTGCTCATGCGCCTCGATCGGCACGTCGAGAAAACGGCCGACCGCGCCCACGCCGACATTGCTGAACCACAGATCGATATGCGGCGCGAAGCCGCGCGCCTGTTCCGCCAGCGCGCGCACCGAGGCGATGTCGGACACGTCGGTCGGCACCACCAGCGCCTCTGCGCCCTTGGCGCGGCATTGGGCGGCGACGCTCTCCAGATCCTCACGGCTGCGCGCGGCGAGGACAAGCGACCAGCCCTGCTCCGCGAACAACAGGGCGGTGGCCTGGCCGATACCGCTGGAGGCGCCGGTGATGACGGCGGTGCGACGCCGATCCTGTGCGGGCATGGAGCATTCTCCTGATGATGGGCTGCTAATGATGAGCCAGCGACGTGATGTCGTGTCCCGCCGCCAACCCCGCCGCACCTCTGCCGGTTCCGCTCACGCCGGGCGCGGGGACATGCCGACGGACGATAGATCTGAGCGGGTCTCGTCCCATCGCAATGCCGATCGAAGCCTGACAGGCGTCGGGCCGGGGATCACCCGGCCCGACCGCTTTTTGAAATGAGCGCAGTGCGCGGCTATTGATAGCCGCCTTCCTGTTCACGCTCCTCGGCGGCCTGTTCCTGGGCCTTTTCCATGGCCTGTTTTTCCTCGCCCTCCTTGGGGCTGTCCTGCTGTTCCTGCGGGTCGTTGGGCTGGTCGGGCATCGTCCGTCTCCTTGGCTTGTCGGCACCGCCAACCAACCGCCGGCCGGGGCCGATGTTCCGAGCCTGACCTGCCCACCTGGTCGATCATGACCTAGCCTGCGCAGGCGGCCATAATCTCCTCGGCCGTCAAGCCATAGTCGGCAATGTCATAGCGGTGCTGCCGCAGCCGGGCATGGCTGCGCCGCCGGGTGAACGCCGCCATCCGCGCGCGGATCGGCGCGGGCAGGTCCATACCCAGCATCGCATAGATGCGCGCCATCGCGCCGGGCATGTCCTGCTGGACCGCGTCATAGTCCAGCTCCACGCGGGGCACATCATGGTCGGCCAGCGCGGCGGTCATGCGTCCTTCGCGCAGCGCGATCTTGCGCAGCCATTCGCGCCCGATCCAGTGCGGATCGGCGAAGTCCGACTGAAGCTGCATCTGGTTGTGGACGAGCGAGGCGGAGGAGCCGACCAGCGCCACCGGATCGCGGTGCAGGCGGATGATGCGCGCGTCGGGGAAGGTCGCCAGCAGCGCGTCCAGATCCTGGCTGAACTGCGGCAGCTTGAGCAGCCAGGGCCGGTCATCGGGCGAGCGTCGCAGCCAGCGGATCGTCTGGAGATAGCGGCGAAACTCGGCATAGACCGGGCGGCTGTCCATCATCTCGCCATGATGGGCGAAAGCGGGAATGCGCCATTGCGCCTCGAACGCCGCGCCATAGAGGGCGATATTGTGCAGTCCGATTTCTTCATCCGCCTGCCGCGCGCGCGCCGGATGGATCGCGCCGAATTGCGGGTTGAGGCCATGGGCCACGCGCAGCGCCAGCCAGCCGCGCAGCAGCCGGTCGTCCACCGGCAGTCGCCGCCAGCGCGGGATGGGGTTCCAGCTTTCGAAAAACCGGGTGTGGGCAAGCCGGGGGTCGCAGGCGAGCAGGCGCTGCACCCGCGTGCTGCCCGACCGCATCTGGCCCAGGATGATGATCGGCGCGGTGATCGGCACCTGCGCGATCTCGGGGTGGCGCTGCCACAGGGCGGTGGCGCGCAGCCGGCTCGCCAGCGCGGCGACAAGCTGGCCATGGGCGA
>DAMDPH010000275.1:0-2193 GCA_032082785.1 Sphingobium sp.
GCCGGTCAGCACCCCCTTGTCGATCAGCGCGCGCCGCTCGACCGGCAATCCCTCGCCATCGAAGGGGCGCGACCGCAGGCCGCGCTGCATCAGCGGATTGTCGATGATGGTGACGCCCGCATCGAACAGCGCCTCACCCAGCGAATCGAGCAGGAAGCTCGACCGGCGGGCGATGGACGGGCCGGTCATGCCGCTCACCAGATGGCCGATCAGGCTGGAGCCGATGCGCGGATCAAAGATGATTGGCATGGTGCCGCTGTCGATCCGCACCGGGTTCAGCCGGGCGACGGCGCGCTGGCCGGCGCGGCTGCCGATCGCCTCGGCGGCGTCGAGATCCTTCAGATGCCGGGTCGAATGGCTGGCATGGTCGCGCTGCATGTCGGCGCCGGTGCCGGCCAGCACGCTGGCCCAGGTCGAATGGCTGGTCGCGCCATAGGCGCCGGCAAAGCCATGGCTGGTGACGAGCGCCACCTGGCTGCGGCCACTCGCTGCGCCGCCGCCTTCGCTATTGGTGATGCCCGGCACCGCCCGCGCGGCTTCCTCGACGATCTGCGCCCGTTCGCGCAGGGCGGCCGGTTCCGGCTCCTCCGCGTCGGTCAGGTCCAGCCCCGGCATCCGCTTGCGCAGCAGCCGGTCCTCCGGCGCCATGCCGGCATAGGGATCTTCCGGCGCTTCCCGCGCCATGGCGACGCAGCGCTCGACCAGCGTGGCCAGCGTTTCGGGATTGAGGTCGGAAGCGGACACGCTGGCGGAGCGCTGGCCGATGAAGACGCGCAGGCCGATTTCCTCGCCCTCCGACCGCTCCACATCCTCCAGCGCGCCCAGCCGCACCGCGACGGTGGTGGAGCCGTTGCCGGCGTAAAGCGCATCCGCCGCATCCGCCCCCGCCCTGCGCGCCGCGTTGACAAGATCTTCCGCGCGCGACTGGGCTTCTTCAAGGCTGAGCATGGAGGGAAATCGATCCTTGGCTGTTGCTGTCGGGGCTGGGCCTTACGCTCTTGCCGTCAACGGGGCAATATCAGGGGCGGTTCCGCAGCCAGTGGTCGAGCAGGTGCCAGGCCACCGCCATCGACGGCGGCGCAAGAAAAGGCGCATCCGCCGTCCCCGCCAGCGCCCGGCGCACGCCATCGGCGTCGCACCACATGCCATGTTCCAGCTCGGTTAGGTCCAGCTGCAATCGGTCGTCCCGCGCCTGCGCAAGACAGCCGATCATCAGCGAGGAGGGGAAGGGCCAGGGCTGGCTCATGACATAGCGCACGTCATGGACGGTGACGCCGGCCTCCTCCTTCACCTCGCGCGCGACCGCCTCCTCGATCGTCTCGCCCGGTTCGACAAAGCCGGCCAGCGCCGAATAGCGGCCCTCGGGCCAGCCATGCTGCCGGCCGAGCAGCACCCGCCCCTCATGTTCGGCGAGCATGATGACGACCGGGTCGACGCGCGGGAAATGCTCCGCCCCGCATCCACCGCAGCGGCGCGACCAGCCGGCCTTGGCGGGCAAAGTCCCGGCGCCGCACATGGAGCAGAAGGGATGCCGCCCATGCCAGTGGACGAGGCTGCGCGCCGCGCCATAGAGCGCCACTTCGTCGGCCGGCACCAGTGCCGCCAGCCCCCGGCTGCGCGGCGTCGGCGGACCATGATCGCCCAGGGGCTGGGCCAGCGAGGCGAAGACCGGCCCGCTATCGTCCAGCCCCAGCAGCACATGATCCGCCGCCCGCGCGTCGCCGGGCATCGGTGTCATCAGCAGATGGCCGTCCCGTTCCACCGGGTCGGCGCGGATCGGGTCGGCCCGGTCGAGCCGGCCGCCGACAAAGGCCGGGAAAGCGAGAGCGGGCGGCGCGTCAATCGGGTCGGGCATGGTCGTTCCTCTGCTGAATCACCGCTTCGGCGGCGCGGGCGAACAGGGTGGGCAGGCCCGCCTCGCCGATCCGGGCCACCGGCCACCATTCCCCCTCGCCCTCCGGCGCTGCCCCCGCCTCTGCATGATGGACCGTCAGCGCAAGGGCGAAATGGGTGAAGACATGGCGCACCGGCTCGGCCAGCTTGTGCCAGCGCGCGGCGAGCGGCGGCGACGGATCGGGCGCGGCGTTCCAGTCGGAACTGGGCAGCGCGCGCATCCCGCCCAGCAGCCCCCTGCCCGGCCGGCGGACAAGCCAGACATGCCCCTCCCGCTCGATCCACCAGGCATGGCCGCTG
>DAMDPH010000276.1:0-2150 GCA_032082785.1 Sphingobium sp.
CCACGCGCCCAGCAGCTCGCGCAATTCGCGCATGTCCGCCTCCGCCTTGCGATCGGCCAGGCCCAGCCGCTCCAGCGCGCGCCCGGCGCCCAGCTCGCTCGCCTCCTCGATCAGCGCGCGGATCATCAGCATGTCGCGCGCCTGCGGCCGCTCCTCCGCCTGCGCGACCAGCCGCGCCAGCATTTCGCCATCCACTCTCATTACAGCCTTCTTCCCATGGCGCGCCGCCATGCCTGGAGCATGATCCGACCGATCGGTCGCATCAGGCTCGGTTGCGTTTTTCGGATTTTCGGCGCCGACAGATGATGCCATCCGCGCCGAAAATGCTCTAAGGGGGCGCACATGAAGCGCACGCACCGCAAATATTGGATCCTGATCATCCTCTTGATTCTGGGCGGCATCGCTTGGCAGGCGGGCCTGTTCCGCGCCGGCGACTGCCTGATCGCCGGCGGCCGCTGGGTCAGCGAAGGCCAATTCTGCCGCCTCGACAGCCTCGCTAGGCCAGGCGGCGTTTAGCTGCTGAGGGGGGAACGCCGCGCGCCTATCCGTCGCCCCAGCGAAGGCTGGGGCCGCAAGCCGCCCGGCACGACATCCGCCACCGCCCCTAACTGTCGCCCCGGCGAAAGCTGGGGCCTCAGGCCGCCCGGCACGACATCCGCCGAACGACGCCGTCTGGGCGATAGCGGCCGGCGTCGCGGAAGGCAGCAACCCGCCCCCTCTCCGCGCCTCCGCGCCTCCGCGCGCAACTCTGCCTTGAAAATGGTTCGCGCGGAGGCGCAGAGACGCGAAGAAAAGCAGCGCCTGGCTGCGCCGCAATCGCGCCGTCGCCCGCCCGGAGCTTACTGGATGCTGAAACACGTTCAGCATGACGGGGAGGAGAGTGGCGACAGCCCAGCGCGCCATCACCACGCTTCGCAAGAGCCATCCCGCTCGCGCCGCCACACACCCGATCCCTCACCGCGCCCGTCATCCCAGCGAAAACTGAGACCTCAGGCCACCCGCCACCACATCCGTCAATCGCGCCCCAACCGTCGCCCCAGCGAAAGCTGGGGCCGCAAGCCACCCGGCACGACATCCGCGGAACGACGCCCTCTGAGCAAATAGCGGCAGGCCTCGCGGAAGCAGCAACCCGCGCCTCCGCGCGCAACTGTTCCTCGTTGATGGTTCGCGCGGAGGCGCAGAGGTGCGGAGAGAAGCACCACCCCGGCCCTTCTTCACCCCCCACCCCCTCACATCCCCAGCAACCCCTTCTTCTCCTCCGCCGACAAGAAATCGGCGCTCGCGACGCGCTCCCACAGGGCGGCGCGTTCGTCGGAGAGGGCGGGGACGGCGTCCAGGTCCGGCTCGATCCGCAGCTCGGGCCACCAGCCGGCCAGCCCCTGCGCCAGCCCGGCGCCGATCTTCGTCACCAGCGGCAAAATCGTCTGCCGCCACAGCGCCTTGTTCGCCTCGCGATAATTGGCATAGCTATTGTCGCCCGGCAGCCCCATCAGCATCGGCGGCACGCCGAAGGCGAGCGCAATCTCGCGCGCCGCCGCCGCCTTCAGGCCGACAAAGTCCATCTCCGCCGGCGTCAGGCTCATCGGCCGCCAGTCCAGCCCGCCTTCCAGCAGCATCGGCCGCCCGGCATTGTCCGCGCCGCCAAAGGCGCTTTCCAGCTCGCGCCGCACCCGCTCGAACTGCTCCGGGCTCAGCACCGATCCGTCGCCCGGCGCATAGACCATCGCGCCCGATGGCCGCGCCGCATTGTCGAGCAGCGCCTTGTTCCAGCGCGTCGCCGCATTGTGGATCGCCACCGCCCCCGCCGCCGCACCGGCGCAGCCCAGCCCATAATGATCGTCCAGCGGATGCAGCGCCTTCAGATGCAGGATGCTGGTGCGGCCGGCGCCATCTTCGGGCGAGAGGCGGGTGACGCTCTCCCCCACGCGGTAGAGATAGGCGACCGGCCAGCCGCGCGCGTCCGCCTCCACCCGCACCCGTTCGGGACGCAGCGCGTACAGTTCCGCCGGCGCGCCATCGGCCCCGGCGATGATCTGCACATAGCCATTGCCGTGCAGCAGCAGATGCGCGGCGAGCGTTTCCACCAGCGCCTGTCCGGCCGACGCCCGCGCCACCAGCGCCAGCGCCCGCGCGCTCTCCGCGCTCCCGCT
>DAMDPH010000277.1:0-2133 GCA_032082785.1 Sphingobium sp.
AGGGGCGGCTGATCGCGGCCGATACGATCCGCAACCGGCTGGCCCGGCTCGCCCCGCGCGCCGAACGGGCAGGGGCGGCCTTTATCGAGACGCTGCTGCTTGATCAGGGGCATGAGCATCGCGCGCTGGAGCCGCTCACCGGGGCGGTCGACCTGCTGCTGGTCGATGCGCCCTGTTCGGGCACCGGCACCTGGCGGCGCAATCCCGAAGCGCGCTGGCGGCTGACCCCTGCGCGGCTCGACCGGCTGGTGGCGGAACAGGCGCGCATCCTCGACTTTGCCGCGCCGCTGGTGAAGCCGGGCGGCGCGTTGCTCTACGCCACCTGCGCCCTGACCGAGCGGGAGGGGCGGCAGCAGACCGACGCCTTTCTCGCCCGCCATGCCGACTGGACGGCGGAACCGATCGACCTTCCCGTTGGTCGACCCCATGGTGCCGGGCTGCTGCTGACGCCGGAGCATGACGGCACCGATGGTTTCTACTTCGCCCGGCTTCGCCGCCGCGCATGAAACAGAGCATGGACAAGCGCCCGCAAAATCGCGAGACTTGCCGGCTGGAACATGACCCGGAATCGACGCCTGAAACATGGCTGGAGACAATGATGCGTTTTACCCCTGCTTCGATCGCCCTCGCTGCCCTGCTGACGATGGTGTCGAGCGCGGGCCTCAGCCAGCGGCCCGACAGTCAGATCAGCCCCCGCTCGGTCGAATGGCAGAAGGCGGCGGAAACGGCGCGCAAGGCGGGTAATCTGCAAGGGGCGACCGACGCGCTGGAAAGCGCGCTGACGATCGACCCGCGCAATCGCGGCGCCTATATCGACCTTGCCGAAGTGGCGCGCGAACAGGGCCTGCATGGCAAGGCGATCCGCCTCTACAAGGAAGCGCTGCTGCTCGACCCCACCGACGTGGCCGCCATCGCCGGTCAGGGCGAGGCGATGCTGGAAAAGGGCGCCGTCGCCAAGGCGAAGGAAAATCTCGCCCGCGCCAGGGATCTGTGCAAGGGCGACTGCCCGCCCGTCGGCAAGCTCGCCGCCGCGATCCAGAAAGGCCCGCCCGCGGTCGCCATGACCAGCAAGGACGTCGTCCCCGCCCCTAACGGGTCGGAGACGAAGCAGCCCTGAACGGGCACTGAGGCGCGCGCGCTGGGTTGAGCCATGGTCTGTTTTCCGGCGAAGGCCGGAATCCAGCTTCCATAATTGTTGTTTCGGAAGACACTGGACCCCGGCCTTCGCCGGGGAACGGGAGGGGTTGCCTCTCGCGCTGCGCGCTGCCTCAAGGCCTGAATCTTATGGATGCTGAAACAAGTTCAGCATGACGGTGCGGCGGGTGGTGAGGGCGTGCGCGTCTTCCAGATCTCTCGTCGGAAGACCCTGCCACCCGCGTGATGACACGTGCCCGAAAGGCGCTCCATTCGCGCCGAGTCACCCTCCGCGTCTCTGCGCCTCCGCGCGAACCAGATAGCACCGCCTCCACCCGCACGCCGCCGCCAAGACGCGCCCCGGCGGAAAGCTACCGCCCCATCTCCCGCGCCAGCGCGACAAATTCCTCGACGCTCACCGTCTCGGCGCGGCGTTGCGAATCGATGCCGATCGCGGCCAGCGCATCCAGTGCGCCGGGCACGCCCTTGAGGCTCTGGCGCAGCATCTTGCGGCGCTGGCCGAAGGCGGCGGCGGTGAGCCGTTCCAGCGTCTTCAGCTCCACGCCTTCGGGCGCGGGGCGCGGGGTGATGTGGACGACGGCGGACATGACCTTGGGCGGCGGGGTGAAGGCGCTGCGATGCACTTTCATCGCGATCCGCGCCTCGCCGCGCCATTGGGCCAGCACGGCGAGCCGGCCATAATGATCGCCGCCCGCCTTGGCGACGATCCGCTCGGCCACTTCCATCTGGAACATCAGCGTCAGGCTCGACCACCAGGGCAAAGGCGACCAGCCCGCCGACAGCCAGCCGATCAGCAGCGCGGTGCCGACATTATAGGGCAGGTTGGCGATGATATGCGCGCCGTCGCCCGCTTCCGCGCGCGCGTCCACCTGCATGGCGTCGCCGGAGATCACCCGCAACTGCCCCGGAAAGGCCTCGGCCAGTTCCGCCAGCGCCGGCAGGCAGCGCGCGTCCCGCTCCACCGCCACCAGCCGCGCG
>DAMDPH010000278.1:0-2076 GCA_032082785.1 Sphingobium sp.
CGCGCGGGGCCGCGTCCCAGCGCATCGTCACCTGCGGCCCCAGCCCCGCCCGCTCCCAGTCCGCGCGCAACAGCTCGCCCGCCCGGTAGCGCCGCTCGCTCAGATGGCCGCGGGCATGCAGCCAGGACAAGGGCGATTCGCCCAGATGCACCAGCAGTTGCTGCCGCCGCCCATCCGGCCCCTCGACCATCTGCCGGACATGCGTCTGCTGCTGCATCGGCGCCTGCCGGGGGGTTGGTGCGGGACGTGCGGCCATCATCCTCTCCTTCTTGTTCGCTGGATGCAAAAGCCTTGCCACAGGCGCGGGATTGTAGGAAAGGGATAAACCAAATAGGTTATATTGGAGCCACCATGATTACCCGCATCCGCGAAGTGCGCAAGGCCAAGGGGCTGACTCTGGAGCAAGTCGGCGCCTTGTGCGAGCCGCCCACCACGGCGCAGACCATCGGCCGGCTCGAAACCGGGACGCGCACCGTTTCGGTGAAATGGCTGAACCGCATCGCGCAGGCTTTGGGCGTCACCACCGCCGAACTGGTGGCACTGCCGGGGCAGAGTGTCGTGCCAGTCGCGGCGCTGCTGGGGCCGGAGGGGGCGCGTGCGCCGACCCGCCCCCTCTCCTTCCCCGCGCCCGCGCCGGCCGAGGGCATGATCGGCGTGCAGGTCCATGGCAGCATCGGCGACTATCGCAGCGGCGATGCCATCTGGTGCCGGCGCATCACCCCGTCCGACTTTGCCGGCGCGCTCAACCGCGACATATTGCTGCCGCGCCCGGTGGGCCGTTACCTGTTCGGGCGGCTGATCGGACGCGAGGGCGACCGGTTGCAGGTCCTGCCGCTGGGCACCGGCGCGCGGCAGCAGGTGGTCACCGATCCCCCATGGGGCGCGGTAGCGGTGCAACTCGTCCGACAGCTATAGCCAAGTCCCCGCCGCCTGCCTAACCCTGCATTCCCCCGGGACAATTCCAGAGAGAGGCCATGACGCTGAACGTCCTCATGCTATCCACCCTCTTTCCGGATATCAGCCGTCCCAATTTCGGCGTCTTCGTCGAGCGGCAGGCGCGGGAGCTGGCGAGCCGGCCCGATGTGACGGTGACGGTGATGGCGCCGCTGGGCCTGCCGCCCTGGCCGCTGTCGGGCGCGGGCCGCTATGCGCCGCTCCAGGCGCTGCCGCGCCGCGAACGCTGGCAGGACCTCACCGTCTACCGCCCGATCTTTCGCATCCTGCCCAAATTTGGCGGGGCGATGAATGTCGGGGCGATGACGCGGGCCATCCTGCCGCTGGTGCGGCGGCTGCATGCCGAACGGCCGTTCGACGTGATCGACGCCAGCTTCTTCTTCCCCGACGGCCCGGTGGCGCAGCGCCTGTCGCGCGCGCTCGGCATCCCCTATTCGGTCAAGGCGCGGGGCGCGGACATTCATTATTGGGGCGCGCGGCGCGGCACGCGATCGCTGGTGCGCAAGGCGGCGGACGGCGCCGCCGGGCTGCTCGCCGTGTCGGCAGCGATGAAGCGGTCGATGGTGAAGATGGGCATCGATGCCGACAAGATCCGGGTCCATTATACCGGCGTCGATCTCGACCAGTTCGAAATCACCGACCGGGCGGCGGCCAAGGCGGCGCTGGGCTTTGACGGGCCGGTGCTGCTCTGCGTCGGGGCGCTGATCCCGCGCAAGGGGCAGGAATTGCTGGTCCGCGCGCTGACGCTGCTGCCGGACGTGACGCTGCTGCTCGCCGGCCAAGGCCAATATCGCCGCACGCTGGAAAATCTGGCGGAGCAACTGGGGGTGGAGCGGCGCATCGGTTTTCTGGGATCGGTGCCGCATCACAAGCTGCCGCGCATCTATGCGGCGGCCGATGTGATGGCGCTGCCGTCGGCCTCCGAAGGGCTGGCCAATGCCTGGGTGGAGGCGCTCGCCTGCGGGACGCCGCTCGTCATCAGCGATGTGGGCGGCGCGCGCGAGCTGGTGGACCGGCCTGAAGCGGGGCGGATCGTCGCGCGCGACCCCGACGCCATCGCCGCCGCCGTGCGCGCGCTGCTGGATGCGCCGCCCGACCGGGAGGCGGTGCGCGAAACCGCGC
>DAMDPH010000279.1:0-2040 GCA_032082785.1 Sphingobium sp.
GGTGGCGCTAGGCTGGCGTCATGACCATGGTCCGCGCCGCCATCCTCTTCGCCGCCACCCTCGCCGCCGGCGCCTCCGCGCAGGGGACGCAGGCGCCCTTCACCCTGGAAGAAAGCGGGCGCGGCTTCGGCACGCTCACCGATGCGTTGCGCGCGGTGGGCGGCGGGCGAGGCACGATCCTGATCGCGCCGGGCACCTATCGGCAATGCGCGGTGCAGGAGGCGGGCGACGTCACGCTGCGGGCGCTGACGCCCGGCACAGCGATCTTCGACGGCGTCGCCTGCGAAGGCAAGGCGACGCTGGTGCTGCGCGGCCGGTCGAGCGTGGTCGACGGGCTGATCTTTCAGAATATCCGCGTGCCCGACGCCAATGGCGCGGGCATCCGGCTGGAAAATGGCGACCTCACCATCACAAACAGCCTGTTCCGCGACAGCGAGCAGGGAATTTTGACCGCGAGCAATCCGGCCGGATCGATCCGCATCGACAAGTCGACCTTCCGCCGCCTCGGCCGTTGCGATCGGGGTCTGTCCTGCGCGCATAGCGTCTATGTCGGCCAATATGGCAGCCTCACCGTCACCCGGACGCGCTTCGACAAGGGCAATGGCGGCCATTATCTCAAGACCCGCACGCCGCGCGTCACCATCACCGACAATAGTTTCGACGACAGCGCCGGGCGCACCACCAACTATATGATCGACCTGTCCAACGGGGCGAGCGGCCGGATCAGCGGCAATGAGATGGTGCAGGGCCGCGACAAGGAAAATTACAGCGCCTTCATCACCGTCGCCCCCGAAGGGCGGGAGACTGACAGCAGCGGCCTGGTGATCGAGGATAATAGCGCCGCCTTCGTGCCGGGCCTGGAGCGCAACTCCAGCTTCGTCGCCAATTTCACCGACGACGCGGTGCAGATCGGCCGCAACCGGCTGGCGCCCGGCATTAAGGTCAAGGACCGGCGCTGATCGGGCTTGTGCGGCGGCAACCCTCGGCCGATAGCGCAATCATGCGAACCACCTATGACGGCGCGACGGTGCGCCTTTATCATCTGAGCGATGCCGATGGCGGCGGGGGTGCGACCACGCTCTTCTACGGCCCGCTGTCGCAAGCGCTGCGCCTTGCTGAACAGCAGCCGCAGGAGATGCAGGACGGGCTGTATCTCGCCACCGACAATGATGTCGTCGCCTATCTCGACCTGATCGAAGACTGAAGGCGGGGCGTTCAGCCTTCACCGAAGCCGAAGGGCGCGCGGGTCTGGCGATGATCGTCGGGCAGCATCTCCCGCCCCATCGGCGGCGCGGAACGGGCGAGGCACTGGTTGCGATGGCATAGCCGGCAGGTGACGCCGATCGGCGTGATGTCGGCCGGCGGATCATCCTGCGCATAGATGAGCTTGTGCGCATGTTCGGCCGCGCAGCACAGGGCGATGGCGCGCTGAACGCGGGGCGTTCCCCATCCGCCGCCGCCCGCCGTCACCGTTCGCGCGATCGAGAAGAAGCGCGCCCCGTCGGGCAGCTCCAGCCATTGGGTGACGACCTTGCGCGGCTGTTCGAACACGCGATGCACCGACCAGAGCGGGCAGGAGCCGCCATGGCGCGCGAAGGGAAAGCCCGCCCCGTCCAGCCGCTTGCTGACATTGCCGGCGGGATCGACCCGCAGAAAAAAGAAGGGCACCCGTTCCTGACCCGGCTTTTGCAGCGTGGTGAGCCGATGCGCGGTCTGTTCGAAGCTGGTGCCGAACTGGCGCGCCAGCGCCTCCACATCATAGCGCCGCGCCTCCACCGCGCGGGCGAAGGCGCCATAGGGCATCAGGATCGCGGCCGCGCCATGGCTGGCCAGCGCCCGCCGCGTCAGCCGCCGCCCGCTCTCTCCGGCAAATTGCCCGTCCTTGAGCAGCGTGTCGATCAGCGGTCGCAGCGCCAGATGGGCAATCTGCTGCGCCAGCTGGAACTGCGCGCTCGCCCCGTCCAGCGCCTCGTCCAGCAGCACCGCGCCGCGATGCCGGTCGAGCCGCCGCATCGACCCGCCCATGACGGAGGAGGGGAG
>DAMDPH010000280.1:0-1990 GCA_032082785.1 Sphingobium sp.
GCGGGGAGCGGAGCGGGCGATGCGGCGCAAGGCGGCGGCGGCTGGCGGATCGTCACCCTCCGCCCGATCCGCTCCCGCATCGCCCGCGCCGGACCACGGGGCGAAAGCCGCTGGGACGCCGTGATGGACCTGATGCTGCGCGTGGTGCGGACGGGGTGAAGGGTCGGAGGCGGAATGGGCTTGGAGTAGACGGGCCGCCTTCCCCAAGACGGTCGAAGCGACGGACCTGCCGCTCGCTCATTTCTACCGTCATGCTGAACTTGTTTCAGCATCCAGTCAGCGCCGCGCTGGCGGTGGCGGTGGCGGTGGCGGTGGCGGTGGCGGGGAGCGGGGGACGGGCGTTCCCTCCTTCGCGCTGCCGCGATCTCTGCGCGGTCGGCTTGTGGAGAATGGGTTCGCGCGGAGGCGCGGAGGCGCGGAGGGAGTGGGCCGCAAAGGTGGTTCATGCCGGTGGCGGAGCGACCGGCGATAGGCGGCGCTTCGGTCTGGCCATGGTGTCGTCCGTGGGTGGATGGGGCGCGACATGGCCGGAGACCCCAGCTTTCGCGGGGGTGACGATAGGGGGAGGGGGAGTGACGGGAAGGGGCGTGACAGGATGGGTCGATATCGAGAAGACGCGCCTAGCCTCTCGCCAATCCCTTCGTCATGCAGAACTTGTTTCAGCATCCAGGAGGCTCTGCGCAGGCGGTGGCGGGTAGCGGACGGCACAAGGCGCTCCCTCCTCCGCGTCCCCGCGTCTCCGCGCGAACCTAATTTAAACCTGATCCCGTAGCGCTAGCCGGGCGACGTCCGCGCCTCCGCGCGAACTCTGTTCAACCCTGATCCCGGCGCAAGCCCGGCGGCGTCAGCGCCCCGGACGCCCCCGTTCCCGATCAACCCGGCTTCGAATATTCCTCATATTCGGCGATGATCTTGTCCTTATATTCGGCGACCTGTTCGTCCGCGTCCTGCCGGGCTTCGGCGTCGGACATGCCGCTCGCCTTGTCGTCGGCCAGGATCGCCTGGCGGAAGGCATTTTCCTGTGCGCCGCATTTGGCCGCCAGCGACGCCTGAAAATCGCCGAGCGTCATCTTCTGCTCCAGCGACGGCTGCACCTGGGTCGACAGGCATTTGGAATAGGCCGCGCGGCCCGCACCCACATCGACGGGCGCGGCAGCGGCGGGGGCCAGCATCAGCATCATGGGAAGGGCGGTCAGCATCTGTCCTCTCCTGATTGCGATTCATGCAATCTTTTCTGAAGGGAGAATGCGCCATGGGCGTCGAAAAAGGAAGCGCGTTTCTGTTGAAGGTGGGGGATGGGACCAGCCCCGTCGCCTATGCCACGGTCGCGGGCATGCGCACCACGCAGCTGTCGGTCAATGGCGAGGGCGTGAACATCACCAGCAAGGATTCCGGCGGCTGGCGTGAATTGCTGTCAGGCGCGGGGGTGCGATCGGTCAGCGTGTCGGCGGCGGGGATCTTCACCGGATCGGCGGCGGAAATCCGCGTGCGCAACCATGCGCTTGCCGGCACCATCGACGCCTATGAGCTGAGCTTTGAAAGCGGGGAGCGGATGCGCGGGCGCTTCCTCGTCACGCGGCTTGACTATGCGGGCGATTATAATGGTGAGCGCAACTATGCGCTGACCCTCGAAAGCTCCGGCCGGGTGCTGAGCGAATGAGCGGGGCACAGGAGGCGCCGAACGCGGCGCGGGGCGAAGCGGCGCTCGACCTGGGCGGCGAGACGCTGACCTTGCGGCCGAGCTTTGCCGCTCTGGTGGCGGCCGAGGAGGAGCTTGGGCCGCTGTTTGACCTGATCGAGCGGGCGTCGGACGGCAAGCTGTCGCTAGGCGATCTGGCGGCGCTGTTCTGGCACTGCCTGACCGACCGCGACCGGCTGAGCCGCGAGGCGCTGGGCGAGGCGATGCTGGCGGTGGGTCTGGCCAAGGTGACGCCGGCGCTGCGCGCGCTGCTGCGCCAGATATTGGCCGGGCGATGAGCTTTGCCGAGCA
>DAMDPH010000281.1:0-1988 GCA_032082785.1 Sphingobium sp.
TCGCGCTCTGCGGCCTCGCCATCGCGACATCGGGCGACTATCGCCGCTACCGCATCGAAGGCGGCGAGCGGCTGTCGCACAGCATCGACCCCGCCAGCGGCGCACCGATCCGCAACGCCGTCGCCGCCGTCACCGTGCTGCACGACAGCGCCATGCTGGCCGACGCCTGGGCCACCGCGATCACGGTGCTGGGGGAGGAAGCCGGCATGACCCTCGCCGCCCGCCACGCCATCCCCGCCCGCCTGATCCGCCGCGACGACAACCGCGCCATCGAACATATGACCCCCGCCCTTGCCGCGATGCTGGACTAAGAGCCAAGGCGCGGAACGCTATATGCGGACCCTCGCCCAAAAACAGAAATCCACCCGCGCCCCGCCCCGTCCCGTCATGCTGAACTTGTTTCAGCATCCATAGGGCTCTGCCGGCCCGATGGCGCGGGACGGCAGCAACTACCTCCCCTTCGCGCCTCCGCGCCTCCGCGCCTCCGCGCGAACAACTTCATCGCAGCAGGTTCGCGCGGAGGCGCGGAGGAGAATTGTAGCCCATCTCTTCAGGCCCACAGGCGATCGGCGCTGAAAAAGCGGGATCAAATGCGGAAGCAGCCGCCTTCCGTTCGGGCTGAGCGTGTCGAAGCCTTAACGCCCTCCCGCGCCTCGCCGCGATCAGGAAAGTTCCCCATTCCCCGCATCATCCTGGCCTTGGCCTTCGCCGGGAAACAGAAAAGCTCACGCGCCTAGCCTCCAGTCCCGTCATGCTGAACTCGTCTCAGCATCCATTAGGCTCTGCCGACCCGATGGCGCGGGACGGCAGCACCTGCCTCCCCTCCGCGTCTCCGCGCCTCCGCGTGAACATTCTCATCGCGCCGGAAGCGGAGGCGCGGAGAACAGCGACCCGGCCAAATCCACATTCGTGATTTTGACGCACTGATGGATCGGATTAATGCGCCCGATGCACGCTCGCAAAAAGCCCCAACACCTGTCTCACCCCTGTAGCAGTTAAGCGCTCAGGCGTCGGCCCAGCGGCGCAGCAGATTGTGGTAAACCCCTGTCAGGCGGATGATTTCCGCATGATCCTGGCCCAGGTCGACGGCCAGCCCCTGGATGCTGCGATCAAGGTCGAACAGCAGCTGCCGTGCGGCATCGTCACGCACCATCGACTGCAACCAGAAGAAGCTCGCGACCCGCCGCCCCGCCGTCACCGGCTCCACCCGATGGAGCGAGGATGAGGGGTAGAGCACCGCATGCCCCGCCGGCAGCTTCACCTGCTGCACGCCGAAATTGGTCTCGATCGTCAGCTCGCCGCCTTCATAGGCATCGGGCTGTTCGAGGAAGAGGGTGATCGACAGATCGGACCGGATGCGAAAGCCGGTGCCCGCCTGAATCCGTACCGCATTGTCGACATGCACGCCGAAAGCCTGCCCGCCGGCATAGCTGTTGAACAAGGGCGGAAAAATCTTGAGCGGCAGCGCCGCCGCGATGAACATCGGCGATCGGCCCAGCGCCTCCAGCACCATCTGTCCCGCCTGCCGCGCCGCCTCGCTCTCCTCGGGCAATTGCAGGTTGCGTTTGGCGAGCGCCGACTGGTGGCCGGAGGTGATATTGCCGTCCACCCACTCGGCCGCGTCGATCAGGCGGCGGATGGCGGCGACGCCATCGGCATCGAGCAGGTCGGCTATGGTGGTGAGCATGAAGGAAGGAGGCTCCGGTCAGGAAGGATCGCCGCGCAGGACGAAGGGGATTTCGACGACGCCCTTCACCCGCACCGGCTGACCGTTGCGCAGCGTCGGCCGCCAGCGCCAGCCGCGCACCGCATCGCGGGCGGCCTTGTCGAGCCGATCGAAACCGCTGCTCTGCGTCACGGCGATCGCCTCGACCGCGCCGTCGAGGCCCAGCGTCAGCGCCAGCACCACGACGCCCTGTTCGCGCTTGCGGCGGCTCTCGATCGGGTAGCGCGGCGGCTTGCCGGCGACCATCTGGGCGGAAAGGTCG
>DAMDPH010000282.1:0-1193 GCA_032082785.1 Sphingobium sp.
GTCGTCGCCTGCTCCAGCCGGCTCGCCAGATCGGCCTTCTCCGCCAGCAGCGGCGCCGCCGCCCGGCTCCGCAGCAGCCAGCCCGCCGCGAGCCCCGCCAGCAGCGCGACGAGAAGGAAAAGGGCGAGCAGGCTGTCCATCGAAAATCCTTTATAGAACGAAAGGAGAACCTAACGCCCCGCGATCCAAGCCGCAACCTCCTCTGCGCGGCCGGCGGCCAATTGACGCGTCAGCGGCACCGGGGCGGAAAGATATTGCCTCCGCTTCGTTGTTCGGTCAGCTTTGCAACCAACAGGGGGAGGAATCATGGTCAAGACGGTTATCGGCGGATTGGTTGGCGGACTGGCCAGCTATATCATCGCCTTTCTTTTCTGGGGCACGCCACTCAGCGGGCTGGCCTTCAGCCGGGCCGACGCGCAGGCGAGCGCCAATCTTCAGGCGGGCCTGGCCCAGGCGCTGACCCAGAGCGGCACCGGCGTTTATATCATTCCCGATCCGTCCACCGCGCAGGGCACGGTGCTGTACGGCAAGGGGCCGATCGCGCAGGTTTTCTACAACAGCAACGGTTTCCCCGTCCTTGATGGCGCCAGCCTGATCGGCGGGCTGATCCTGTCGCTGGCGGTGGGGCTGCTGATCGCCTTCACGCTGCGGCTGGTGAGGGTGGAGTTTGCGATGCGGGCGCGGATCGCCGTCCTGCTCGCGCTGGCGCCGATGCTGTGGATCCATGTCGGCGGCGCGGTCTTCATGCATAATCCCTGGGGATACAGCCTGTATGCGGCGATCGCCGACTTCGTCGCCCTTGCCGCTGCCGGGGTGATCGCGGCCAAGCTGATGGACCGGCGCGACGGCGCGGATGCGGACAGGAATGGGACCGTGCATTAAGGCATAGCGTCGCGCTGCGCCTCCTGCGCCAGACGGATCATGCAGGCGGCGTGGCGGGTGGCGACCGCCATGCGGTCCGCGCCATAGCCGCCGCCCATGCTGCTGGCGAGGGGGATGCCGCGTTCCCGCGCCAGCGCCATGACGCGCCGGTCCCGCGCCCCCAGCCCGGCATCGCTCAGTGCGAGGCGGCCCAGACGATCCTCCGCATGGGGGTCGACCCCGGCCTGATAGAGGATGATGTCGGGGCGAAAATCATCCAGCACCGGCGGCAGCACATCCTCCAGCGCGGCGAGATAGGCGGCGTCGCCCGT
>DAMDPH010000282.1:1203-1972 GCA_032082785.1 Sphingobium sp.
GCACCGGAAAATTCTTCTCCGCATGGATGGAGAGGGTGAAGACGTCGGCCCGCCCCGCCATCAGGGCAGCGGTACCATCGCCCTGATGCACGTCGAGGTCGAGGATCAGGACGCGACCGGCGTCGCCTTCGGCGATCAGGCGGTTGGCGGCGATGGCGAGATCGTTGAACACGCAATAGCCCGCGCCGGTGTCGTAGAGCGCATGATGGCTGCCGCCGGCGGCATTGGCGGCAAAGCCGGTGCGCAGCGCCAGCCGCGCCGCGCCCCAGGTGCCGCCGGGCGAGAGCTGCGACCGGCGGCTCACCCGATCGGTCACGGCAAAGCCGATCCGCCTTTCCTTGTCCGGCGGCACGGCGCGGTCGAACACCTGCGCGACATAAAGCGGGTCATGCACCGCCTCTATCCACTCGCGCGGCATCGGCGCGGGTTCATGCAGGGTCGAGGGGAAGCCGGTTAGGCGCAACGCGTCCATCACCAACCCATATTTGTCGAACCGAAACGCGCTCCCGGCCGTTGCCGGAGAGACATAGTCGGGATGGTGAAAGACATGCAGCATGATCTTTTTGCGCCTCGCAAGTTTTCTCATCTAGGGCTTTGCGCTATCTGGACCAATATGAACCGCGTTCGATCCACCTTAATCCTTGCCGCCGCCACGCTGGCCGCGACCGCCCTGCCGGCGGTGGCGCAGCCGCCCCCGGTGACGCCGACACTGTCCGGCTCGCCCATGGTGCAGCCGGTACCCCCCGCGATCGTGACGCCGCCGCCCGTT
>DAMDPH010000283.1:0-1925 GCA_032082785.1 Sphingobium sp.
CGGCCGCCACGGCCGCGAAGACCGACGCCGCCGCGCCCGGCCTGCCCGCCTTCTCCGCCGAAGCGATCCGCGCCCATGTCGCTTTCCTGTCGGACGACCTGCTGCTCGGCCGCGACACCGGCAGCGAGGGGCATGAGATCGCCGCCCGCTATGTCGCCAGCCAGTTCGCGCAGCTCGGCCTCAAGCCCGGCGGCGACGGCGGCGACTGGTATCAGCGCATCATTTTCCAGAAGACCGAGCGCGCCGCGACGCCCGGCACGCTCAGCATCGACGGTCCGGCCGGCACGAAAAGCTGGCCGCATGCCAGCGATGTGCTGATCGGCACCAGCGCCGCCGAGCCGAAGCTGGACATCAGCGCGCCGCTGGTGTTCGTCGGCTATGGGCTGGAGAATGAGCGGCTCGGCCTCGACGATTATGACGGGCTGGACGTGCGGGGGAAGATTGTCGTCACCCTGCGCGGCTATCCCAAGGGGCTGCCGAGCGAGGAAGGCGCGCATGTCTCCGCCACCAAGGCGCAGGTGGCGCAGGCCCATGGCGCCATCGGCATGCTCAGCATCGGCACCTTGCAGTCGATGAAGGCCCGTCCCTGGGCGCGCATGGTGCAATTTGGCGACGAGGCGGATTTCAGCTGGGTCGCGCCCGACGGCAAGCCGTTCGACGAAGCGCCCGGCATCCGCGTCGGCGCGGCGCTGAACGATCCGGCGGCGGAGGCGGCCTTCGCCGGCGCCCCCACCAGCATCGCCCGCATCCGCAAGCTGGCCGACCGCGCCGGCGGCAAGCCCAAGGGCTTCCCGCTCAAGACCAGCGTGCGCATCCAGGTCGAAAGCCGCAGCGAACGGGTGCAAAGCCCCAATGTGGTGGCGATCCTGCCCGGCAGCGACCCGGCGCTGAAGGATGAATATGTCGTCCTGTCCGCCCATCTCGACCATATCGGCGTCAGCCCCGCGCGCGAAGGCGAACCGGCGGACAAGGACCGGATCAACAACGGCGCGCTCGATAATGGCGCGGGCATCGCCACCATGCTGGAAGTCGCGCGCGCCATGGCGCAGTCGCCCGACAAGCCGCGCCGGTCGATCATCTTCCTCGCCTCCACGGCCGAGGAAAAGGGGCTTCTGGGCGCGGACTATTATGCCCGCCATCCTTCGGTGCCGATCCGGCAGATCGTCGGCAATGTCGATCTCGACATGCCGCTGCTGCTCTACCCCTTCACCGACGTCATCGCCTTTGGCGCCGACCATTCCACGCTGGGGCCGATCGTCGCCCGCGCCGTCGCGCCGATGGGCCTCAAGCTGGCGCCCGATCCGATGCCGCAGGAAAGCATCTTCGTGCGGTCCGACCATTATATGTTCGTGAAGCAGGGCGTGCCCGCCGTCTTCCTCGCCACCGGCTATGCCAATGGCGGTGAAAAGGCCTGGGGCGATTTCCTGTCCGGCCCCTATCATCATCCGGGCGACGACATGAAGCAGCCGATCGACTGGCAGGCCGGCGCCCGCTTTGCCGAGGCCAATTACCGCATCACCCGCGCCATGGCCGATGACGCGACGCCGCCCCGCTGGTTCGCCAAGGACTTTTTCGGCGAGCTGTTCGCGCCGCAGGCGGAGAAGGCATCGAAATAGGGGAGGCCGGGGAATCTTTCGGCACCCTCTTGTGTGTCATTAAAGCAACACTACATCGCGCCCATCAGTTGAAGCGCCTGTTGCCAATGGGGATGCCATGAACCTCGAAAAATTCACCGACCGCGCCAAGGGCTTTCTCCAGTCCGCGCAAACCGTCGCCATCCGCATGAGCCATCAGCGGATCAGCCCGGAACATCTGCTCAAGGCCCTGCTGGAGGATGAGCAGGGCATGGCCTCCGGCCTCATCAAGGCGGCCGGCGGCGATCCGGCGGTCGCGCTGCGCGACACCGACGCGGCGCTGGCGCGGGT
>DAMDPH010000284.1:0-1854 GCA_032082785.1 Sphingobium sp.
GCGGGGAGGAGCGGCCGGTGCCGCGCCGCGACGCTGCCGCGCACCGTCACCCCCCGCGCCTCCAGCAGGCTGCGCAGGCGCCAGGCGGCGAAATGGGCGGGATCGTCGATGCCAAAATGCAGCGTCTCCGCCGTCGCATCGATGCCGATCGTGCCGGTGAGGCGCAGGTCGCGGCTGCCCGGCGCGCGCTCCGACTGGATGGCGCTGTCCTTGCCGGGCACGGTGACGACGCGGTTGTTGACGCGATAATAAGGCGAGGCGTCCAGCCGGGCGAGCGCGCCGATTGCGCCGGGGCGCACGGTCGCCGACACTTCATTATCGTCCAGCGTCAGCGCCGAAATGCCGGTGCCATAGCGGCTCTGGATATTATTCCAGCTCATGCCCGGTCCCCAGCGTTCGTCCGGGAACCAGCTGTCGTCGCCGATCACGTCATCGACGGTCCGCCGCTCCGCCGCGACGGCGTCGGCCAGCGTCTGGAGGCAGTCGATCGTGCAGCCCTCCGCGCTCGACAGGCGTGCGTCGCCGCGCCCGTGCAGCACGACATTGACGCCGCCCTTGTCGGTCCGCTCCAGCCGCACGCCGGTGCCGCGCGCGGTCGCCTCCAGCTCGGGCAGGGCGGCATAGGCGGTGACGGTGGTGAAAATCTTGGTGTTGGACGCGGGAATGAAACGCTGGTCGGGGGCGATGGACAGCAGAATGTCGCCCTCCATCGTCGTCACCAGAAAGCCATAGCGGGTGCCGGCCGGGCCATCCTCCAGCAGGCGGTGGACCGAGGGTAGCAGGCCGGTCGGCGGGGCGATCTCTATCGGCTCGGCGGCGAGCGGCGGCGCGCCCAGCAGGAGGAGGAACGGGGCGAGGCGGAGGGGGAGGGACGCGCGCATGACGATCAGCCTAAGCATCCTGCGCGGAAGGGGGAACCGCTTTTGCGCATGGCAGACTTTGGTCGGCCATAGCTTCAGGATATGGCCGACGCCTGATCCCAGGCGCGGATCAGCCTGTCTGACAGGGCCGGGCGCAGGGCGAAAATGCCGCTGTCGCGATGCCGCGTCGGGTGAACGCGGTTGGTGAGCAGCGTCCATCCCAGGCCGCGCTCAAAATCGATCCACAGCCCCGTGCCGGTAAAGCCGGTATGGCCGATCGTGTCGGCCGAACAGGCGGTGCCGCCCGACCAGCCATCATGCGCCATTTCCCAGCCGCAGCTGCGATGCGCCTGGTGGCGGGTGCGTATCTCGTCCCGCACGGTCGGCGGCAAATGTGTGCCGTCGAGGATCGCGCGGGCGACGTCCAGCACGCCGTCGATCGTGCCGAACAGGCCGGCATGACCCGCCGCGCCGCCCAGCGCGAAGGCATTTTCATCATGCACCTCGCCCTTGAGCAGTCGCCCGCGCCAGCTGCACGCCTCCGTCGCGACGGCGGGGCCGGGGGGCGGGCCGTAGGACAGGCCTTCGCCAAGCGGCCAGTCGGACAAAGGCGCGCCGGTCAGCCGCTCTATGGCGATGCCCAGCAGGATGAAGTTGATGTCCGAATAGACCGGCGGGCCATGGCGCCATGCGCGTTGCAGCACGAAGGCGCGCAGCCGGGCGGGATCGTCGCCATAGGTATAGATCGGCTCCACCGCCGGCAGGAAGCTGCGGTGGGTGAGGCAGTCGCGAAAAGTCAGCCGCCGCTCCGCCGCGCCATCGACATCATATTGGCGCAGGTCGGGAATCGCATCGGTGAGCGGCCGGTCGAGGTCGAGCCGGCCTTGCGCCGCCAGCGTCAGGATCATCGGCGTGGTGGCGATCACCTTGCTGAGCGAGGCGAGGTCGAACCAATGGTCGCGCGTCAGCGCTTCGCCCTGCGGCAGCAGCGCCG
>DAMDPH010000285.1:0-1811 GCA_032082785.1 Sphingobium sp.
GCTCCAGCGTCCCGGCAAAGGTCGGCAGCAGGCCGGCGCAGCAGCGCAGCAGGCTCGACTTGCCGACGCCATTGGGACCATGCAGCAGCGCGCTCTCGCCCGGCCCCAGCGCCAGCGACAGGCCGGTGAACAGCAGCCGCCCGCCGCGCAGACAGGCGACGTCCGACAGGCGCAGCGCCGGCCCGGTCATGAGGCGACCATATCCTCCAGCACATGCATGTCGATGTCGGACAGGCCGAAATGATGGCCGATCTCATGCACCACCACATGGGTGATGAGCGCGTCGAGCGGCACGCCGGTCTCCACCCATTCGTCGAGCAGCGGGCGGCGATAGAGATGGACGGTCGGCGGGCCGTCGCCGGTCTGCGCCTCCTGCCCCACCGGGCGGCCGCTATAGAGGCCGGTCAGCTCGAACGGATCCTCCAGCTCCATCGCCCGGAGCGTTTCGCGGTCGGCAAATTCCTCGACGAACAAGACGACATTGTGGAGATGATCGCGGAACGGATCGGGCAGGCGATTGAGCGCGGCCAGGGCCAGCGCCTCGATCTCCTGCGCGGTCGGCGCGCAACGGGGCTGTTGACCTTCCAGAGCCATGACCGCCACATAAGGCAAAGACCCAAGCGAGGATAGTGGCATGATTTCCAAATTGCAGGGCGAAGACCGGGCAGCGGCACTAGCGGCGCTCCCCCAATGGACGCTGACCAAGGCGCCGGACGGCATCAGCCGCCGGTTCAGCTTCGCCGACTTCAACGCCGCCTTCGGCTTCATGACGCGGGTGGCGATGCTGGCGGAGCAGGCGGACCATCATCCCGAATGGGCCAATGTCTATAACCGGGTGGACATATTGCTCACCACCCATGACGCCGACGGCCTGTCGCAGCGCGACGTGGACCTTGCGCAGAAGATCGACGCGCTGATCGGCTGAGCATCGGGCAGGACTGCGCCAGGAGCCGGGGCCGCCCGCGGCTGCTGGGGTGGCGCATATTGGATGCTGAAACAGGTTCAGCATGACGTTGCGGCGGGGGAGGGGAAGGTGCGCCGCGATCGCAAACATATCCCTCACCGTCACCCCGGCGAAAGCTGGGATCTTGAGCCACCCGGCGCGCCGTCCGAGCCCCATATTCGGGGAAAACTCGTGCAGCGCCGCCCATGCAGCGCCAACGCCCCGCCACCGGAGTATCGGCAGGAAGACCCTCAGATACGCTCCCTGCGCCGCCGCTCGACGTTCCACGGCGATGGCTCGCGGCACCCTTTCAAGGGTTCGCGCAGAGATCGCAGAGGCGCGGAGAGCATGCGTGGCAGGCTGAAGCCGCCCGCCGCCGCATGAGCGGAGCATATTGGATGCTGAAACAGGTTCAGCATGACGGGGGCAGGGCCGTGAACCTCTCTGTTTCCCGGCGAAGGCTGGGGTCCAGTTCCAGCCGCATATCCCCGCGCAGTTCTTTCGCAGGATCGCACGCCGCAATCGGCCGGATCAGGGGCGGGCGGGCGCCTCTATCCGAGCCTCATAGCCGTGGAGCGCCGCCATCACCGACGCGTCGCCGGCGTAGCGGCGGCGCAGCGTGGCGAGCTTTGCGTCGGTGCCGGTGCAAAGTTCGGCGATGCTTTCCTCGACATAGACGCGGCGCTCCGCATCATAGGGATCTTCGTCGCGGAAATGGTCGCAGCCGTCCCGGTTGACCATGAAGTCGGTGACTTCCTGCGGAAAGGGCAGGTAATTGGCGGTCGCGGCGGAAGGCGGCAGGTCGAGCGGGTTGCGCGGCGCCGGGCGGGCGCGGACCGTCACCTGCGGCGGGGCAGGGCGCGGCGTC
>DAMDPH010000286.1:0-1760 GCA_032082785.1 Sphingobium sp.
CGCCGGCCGCCACCGGTGACGCAGCTGGCAGCCCTGATCGAAGCTTGGGGCGTGACGCTCGCGCCGCCGGCACCCGGCTCGGGGGAGGAGCGGCGCCTGCTGCCCGATGGCCGGCTGCTGACGCTTTATGCCGCATCGCATTTTGAAACGCCGGGTGCCGCCTGCCGCCTGCGCGCGCATGGGCTGATCGCCCGCTGTCCGCTGGGCAAGGGCGTCGTCACCCTGATCGCCGATGCCGACCTGATCGATGACCGGCTGTGGCTCGCCGATCCCGCGCGCCCGCTCGACCAGCGGCAATGGAGCGCGGACACGCCGCAATGGCTTTTGAGCTCGCTCGGCGACCCGCTGCCGGCCGGGCGGCGCTGGGTGGAGTCGGGGGACAGGCTGGTCATGGCGCTGCGCTGGGCAATTTTGGTCGGGATTTTCTGTTCTGCGCTGGGAACGGTGCTGTCGGTGCGCAGAAAAGCCGCCGTTCCAGCCCGTCCGCCGGACCGCTTGCCCCCACCTGATCCCGGAAAACAGGGTTAATAACCAGTACAAACCAAGATTTCCCGGATCTTCCCAGAAATTCCCCTTTCATTAGCCCCCATGCCTTGGTATCTGAATGGCATAGGGGTTGATCAGGCTTGGCAAATCCTGCGTGCCGGATCGCTTTCGATGCGATTCGGCCAATGCTGGCCTGCGCCCAGGAGGAAATGGGGCAGGTCCAAACGTGTCGGATGTCATTCTCTATACGGGCAACGCGTTCAGCGTCGCGGACGGCAAAGGCCGTTTCGTGCTGCCCCTGGAGATGCGCCGCCAGGTAAAGCTCTCCAGCAACAGCGAAACCACGCTTTTTCTGTCGGTCCATGGCGGCAACCCCTGCGCCACCGGCTTTGGCGAATCGCACCGCCGCTTCCTCTTCAGCGAGGTGGAGGAGCTGGCCCGCGAGGCCCGCGCCGCCGGTCGCGACTATGATGCCGATCTGGAGCTGGAGCGGCGACTCGGCACGATCGAGCCGGTCAATTTCGACGAAGGCGGCCGATTCTTCATGCACCCCGACATCAAGGAGGAATATGGCATCGAGGACGCCGTCTTCTTCTATGGCGTCGGCCGCTATATCCAGATCTGGAAGCCCGAAACGCTGGTCGACAGCCAGGATCGCCCCGACCTGATCCGCAACAAGGTGCGCCGCTGGCTCGACCAGCGCGCGGCTGGGGGTGGCAAGTGACCGCCCTTGCGCCCGATCCCGACCGGCATCTGCCCGTCCTGCTCGATGAAGTGCTCGACGCCCTCGCCATCAACCCCGGCGAGGTCCATGTCGACGGCACCTTCGGCGCGGGCGGCTATTCCTCGGCCATGGCGGCACGCGGCGCAAAGGTGTTCGCCTTCGACCGCGACCCCGACGCCGTGCGCGAGGGGCAGGCGCTGGCCGACGCCGCCGGCATCACCCTCATCCCCGGCGAATTTTCGCGGATGCAAAGCCTGCTGGCGGAACATGACGTGACGCAGGTTGCGGGCGTGACGCTCGACATCGGCGTGTCGTCGATGCAGCTCGACCGCCCCGAGCGTGGCTTTTCCTTTCAGGCGGATGGTCCGCTCACCATGACGATGAGCCAGGACGGCATGAGCGCCGCCGACTTCCTCAACACCGCCCCGGAAGAGGAAATCGCCGACGTCATCTATCGCTATGGCGAAGAGCCCCGCTCGCGCCGGGTGGCCCGCGCCATTGTCGAGGCGCGGCCGCTGGAGCGCACGGGGCAGCTGGCCGCCGTGGTGCG
>DAMDPH010000287.1:0-1694 GCA_032082785.1 Sphingobium sp.
CGACCGGCTTTGCCGTCGACGGCGGCATATTGGCGAGCGACCCGGCGGCCATCGCCGCGCTGGCGGCGGCGGCGCAGGCCCTGTCGCGGCGGCGGCGCAAGGCCCCCATAGAGCTGCGCGGCGGCCCCTGTCCCGGCGACGACTGGACCACGCAAAGCGGCCAGCATCTGGGCTTCGTCCGTCCCATCGCCAGCGACGATGAAGCCGAACTGCTGGCCGTGCCGCGCAAGCATCGCGCCGAATTGCGCAAGGCGCTCGCCAATTCGGCGCTGAGCGTGGAGGTCGGCAGCGATGCCCGGCTGATCCGCGACCATTATCGCGTCTATTCCCGCTGCGTCCATAATCTGGGCACGCCCGTCTTCCCCGCCCGCCTGTTCCGGGAGGTGATGGCGCGTTTCGGCGAGGACGCGGACATAATGGTCGTGCGCGATGGCAAGCGGCCGGTGTCGGCGGTGCTGACCCTCTATCATCGCGGCCGGGTCATGCCCTATTGGGGTGGCGGCACGGGGGAGGCGCGGGCGCTGCGGTCCAATGAACTCATGTATTATCGGCTGATGGCGCATGGCCGCAAAAGGGGCATGGCGCTGTTCGACTTCGGCCGGTCGAAGGTCGATAGCGGGCAGGCCGCGTGGAAGCGCAGCTTCGGCTTCGATCCGGTGCCGCTCGTCTATCATGGCTGGTCGACCAATGGCGCGCAGCGCGACGTCAGCCCGAACAGCTATCAGCGCCGGGTGGAACAGTGGAAGAAGCTGCCGCTGCCACTCGCCAATCTGCTCGGCCCGCTCATCTCCCGCGGTCTCGGCTGAGGGGGCGCGCATGATCATCGTCCCTCTTCTCAACGGCGAAGGCCGGAAAACAGCAGCGCCATGTCTGTCCGGTGACGCTCCGGACCCCGGCCTGCGCCGGGGAAGCGCAACGCTCAAAATCGCCTTTCAGGGCGGCGCCGCATGACGGGCGAAATCCTCTTCCTCTGCCATCGCATCCCCTTTCCGCCGGATCGGGGCGACAAGATCCGCTCCTATCATCTGCTGCAACGGCTGGCGGCGATGGCGCCGGTGCATGTCGGCTGCTTTGCCGATGACGATCGCGATCTGGGCTTTGCCGGAGCGATGGCGGAGCTGAGCACCAGCCAGTGCGTGCTGCGGCGCGACCGGTCGCGGCTGGTCGCCGGCGTCACCGGCCTGCTCAAGGGGCAGCCTTTGCTCGTCTCCCTGTTCGATCATCCCGCGCTGCATCGCTGGGTGGCGCAGGTGATGGCGGATCGGCCGATCCGCGCCGTCGTCGCCTATTCCGCGCAAATGGCGCATTTCGTCCCGGCGCTGCCGCCCGGCACGCGCTTCCTGATGGATTTCGTCGATTTCGACTCGGCCAAATATGCCGCCTATGGCGCGCAGGGGCGCGGCCCGATGGCGTGGATCAACCGGCGGGAGGGGCGGCGGCTCTTCGCCTATGAATGCGCGGTCGCCGCGCGCGCCGATGTCGCCGCTTTCGTCTCGGAAGCGGAAGCCCGCCTGTTCTGCGCCGCCAGCGGGCAGGGGGACAAGGTGGTCGCCATCGAAAATGGCGTCGCGCTCGACTATTTCGATCCGGCGGCGGACTTCGCCCCGGTCGAGCAGGGCGCGGGCCCGCTGCTGATCTTCACCGGCCAGATGGACTATCGCCCCAATATCGACGCGGTCGACCATTTCGCCGAC
>DAMDPH010000288.1:0-1658 GCA_032082785.1 Sphingobium sp.
GCGGCCCGCGCCAGCGTTTCGAGCCACAGCCGGTCGAGCTGGCTGTCGGCGACGATGCGGCAGCCGGCGGCCAGCGCCGCCAGTTCGGCCAGCACCTGCCCGGCGGGCAGTCCTTCACGCAGCAATTGCGCGCGGTCGATGCCGTGCAGCGCCTCCGCCTCCTGCGTCCAGTCCCATTGTGCCCAGTCGTCATGCGGCCGGATCAGCCAGCTGCGCGACAAGCCGGCGCCGGCCAGCCCCACCTCGATCGGGTAGGAGCGCCCGTGCCGGGGCAGGCAGGATGCTTCGAAATCGATCGCCAGGATGGCCACATTCGTCTCCGTCAGGCGTCCGGGTCAGGCAGCCGGTCCACGCGTCCGGCAGCGCCCTATCCTCTCTCGATTCGCCTTTGCGCGCCGATCATGTCAGCTTGAAGTCAGCGGCGCGGACGGGCATCGGTTGGCCATGCCAGTCGCTCCTTTTTTCCGTCGTGCCGAGGCCCGCTCATGACCGTCATCGCCGCCTACCTCTATCGTGACGGACAGCGCGTCCGACCGGTCGCCATCGACGAGCCGGTGGCCTGCGCCGAGGACAAGTCGGAATTTGTGTGGATCGGCGTCGCCAATCCCAGCGAGGAGGAAATGCGTGTCCTTCAGCAGGCCTATGGGCTGCATCCGCTGGCGGTCGAGGATGCGATCAAGGCCAACCAGCTGCCCAAGGTCGACATTTATGGCGATCAGCTGTTCGTCGTCGCCCAGACCGCCCATGTCGAGGAGCGCAGCATCCTCTATGGCGAAACCGCGATCTTCGTCGGCCACAGCCATATCATCAGCGTCCGTCACGGCTCCGCCCGGGCGCATATCCAGCTGCGCCACGATCTGGAGGCGGTGCCCGACCGGCTGATCCAGGGCACCGACTATGTGCTGCACGCCATTCTCGACTTCATCGTCGACGGCTATCTGCCGATCATAGAGAAGATCGAGGAGGAGGTGCTGGCGATGGAACAGCATCTGACCGACAGCCTGCTGACGCGGGAAGAGATTACCCGCATTTTCGCGTTGCGCCGCCAGTTGATCCGCTTCCAGCGCATGCTGGCGCCGATGGCCGAAGTGGCGACCAAATTCGTGAAGAACGACCTGCCCTGCATCGATGCCGATGTGCGCCTCTATTTTAGCGACGTGCGCGATCATGTGCGGCGGGTGCAGACGATGGTGGACGATCTGCGGCAGATCGTGACGTCTGTGTTCGAAATCAGTAACCTGCTCGAACAGCAGCGCACCGGCGACATCACCCGCAAGCTCGCCGCCTGGGCCGCGATCCTGGCGGTGCCGACCGCCATTGCCGGCATTTACGGCATGAACTTCGCCAATATGCCCGAACTGCACATGCGCTATGGCTATTTCGTCGTGCTGGGGGTGATCGGTCTGTTGTGCGGCCTGCTCTACCAGCGGTTCCGCGCGCTCAAATGGCTGTAGCGGGCGCAGGCGCCAAGCGTCTGATCCCGCCTCGTCACGTCCGCAAAAGCGGTTCCCGTTCACGCTGCTCCAGCGCGGCGAGCGCCGCCGCCAGCCGCCCGCCATGGTCCGCCAACAATCGCGTCGCCTCCTGCGGTGAAAGCCCCCGCGCGATCAGCACCGCCGGCGCGATCGCATGGCCCGCGCGCGTCAGCGCCGCCCCCG
>DAMDPH010000289.1:0-1589 GCA_032082785.1 Sphingobium sp.
GCGACCTGCGCACCGGCGTCGCCATCGGCGAGCTGCGCCAGCTGCGGCTCGACCTGCCGCGGGACGAGGGCGCGCCGCTCACCGCCGTGCTGGAAGGGGTGGCGCGCCATTATCGCGCCCTCGTTCCCGATGCGCCCGTCCGCACCGATCCGGCGTTACGCACCGACATAGATGCCGCCATCGGCGCGCTGTCGGCGCATGACCGGCCGCAGGTGCGGCGCGAGGCGATCCTGGCGCTGGTCAGCCTGCGCCGCAACCTGTTCGCGCAGGACGAAGCCTATCGGAGGGCGCTGGCATGACCGGAGAAATCGCGCTGGGCGGCGTCTATATGCCCACCTTGCTGCTGCTGGCGGTGACCGCGCTGGCGCTGACCTATGCGCTCACGCGGCTGATCGGCGCCTTCGGCCTCTATCGCTTCCTCGCCTATCGGGCGCTCGTCGACCTCAGCCTGTTCGTGCTGATGCTGGGCGGGCTGGCCCTTCTCGTCCCCACCCTTGGAATCCGCTTATGAACCGCCTGACCTCCACGCTGGTGCGCAGCGCCGCCACCATCCTGCTCGTGATCGCCGCCATCCTCGTCGCGATCTGGATGTGGAATCATTATGAACGCAGCCCCTGGACCCGCGACGGGCGGGTGCGCGCCGATGTGGTGCGGGTGACGCCCGACATTGGCGGCCTGGTCACGTCGGTCGCCGTGCGCGACAATCAGGCGGTGCAGGCCGGCGACCTGCTGTTCGTGATCGACACGCCCCGCTACAAGCTGGCGCTGGAGCAGGCGGAGGCGCAGATTGCCAGCGCGCAGGCGACGCTGGCGCAGGCGCGGCGCGAATCGCGGCGCGATCTGGCGCTGGGCGATCTGGTCGCGGCCGAAACCCATGAGCAGAATGTCGCGCGGGTGGCGACGGCGCAGGCCGCGCTGGCGGAGGCGCGCAGCGCCCGCGACGCCGCCGCGCTCAATCTCAAGCGCACGCGCATCACCGCCTCGGTCAATGGCGTCGTCACCAATCTGGACCTGCATCCGGGCGATTATGTCGGCGCGGGCAGCCAGGCGATGGCGCTGATCGACCGCGATTCGCTGCGGGTCGAAGGCTATTTCGAGGAAACCAAGCTGCCGCTCATCTGCATCGGCGCGCCGGTGACGGTGCGGCTGATGGGGGAGGCGCAGGATGTGCATGGCCGGGTCGAAAGCATCGCCTATGGCATCAATGACGACAGCCGCAGCAATAGCGGCAACCTCCTCCCCTCGGTCGAGCCGACCTTCTCCTGGGTGCGGCTGGCGCAGCGTATTCCGGTGCGGGTGAAGCTGGAGAAAGTGCCGGCTGGCCTGCGCCTGATTTCCGGGCGCACCGCGACGGTGACGGTGCAGCCGGCGAAGGATGGGGCGAAGCCGGGGGAATGCCGTCATGGCTGATCGGATCGCCCGGAGCCTTCGCGCCTCCGCCGCCGGCGCCTTGGCGCTCGCCTTGTCTGCCTGCGCCACCGCCGGGCCGGATTACCGCCCGCCCGTCGACGGCGTCGCCAGTGCGCCGGCCGCGCAGGGCGCCTTTCACTCGGGCGACGATCCTGCCTTTGCGCAGGCGCCGCTGCCCG
>DAMDPH010000290.1:0-1586 GCA_032082785.1 Sphingobium sp.
CGGCGGGTCAGCGCGGTGAGGCGCGCATCGGCTTCCTGCGCGTCATGCGCGCGGCGACTCGCTTCCGCCAGGTCGGTGTCGCGCAGCCGGTCATGCGCTTCTGCGGCGAAGACACGGCGGTTGGCGGCGGCCGAAGCGGCGACGGGATAGGTCAGCAGCTCGAAAAAGGCATCGCGCCGTTCGGCCGGCACGCGCGGTTCCAGCGCCTGTGCCGCCGCCTCCATCGCCGCAAAGTCGGCCAGCCGGGCATCGGCCTGCGCAATGCTATAGGGGCTGGGCCGCGCCTTCTGCCCCGGCAGATACCATTGCAGATGCTCGGGCCGACGCTCGAAATTCAGCCGGTGATAGTCGCGCAGCACCGCCGCGATGGGCGCGCCAAGGTCCGGCGCAATCGTCTCTGCCGCCCAATCGGCGACCACCGCGTCGACCGGCCGGCTGCGCGTGCCCTCGACATCCCAGGCGAGGCGCAGGAAATAGTCGGTGGCAAATTCGGCCGGCTTGAGATCGCCGACATTGGCGACCCACATGCTGCGCGCGCCCAGATCATAGGCGCGGCCCATCTCCTCGCGGATCAGCGCCGGCGGCGTGGTCGACAGCCAGAGATAGGAGAGCGGCGCGCCCAGATAGGAAAGATGATAATAGACGCCCGACCCGCCCTTGCGCGCCCGCTCGGCCGCATCGGGGAAGTGGCGGATATAGCCGAAATTATCGTCCGGCCACATCAGGGTCACATCGTCGGGCACGGTCAGCCCGGCGCGGTAGATGTCGAGCACCTCCTTATAAGGGGTGAAGACCTGCGGCGCGTCGCTGATCCCCGCCTTGGCCAGCATCGCCCGCTGGTCGGCGAAGATCCGCTCCAGCGCCTGCTTCTTCTCCGCCATGGTCCTGGGGCCGACCATGCCGCTGTCATGGATGCCGCGCATGCCGAGCGTCCAGACACTTTCATAGCCGGCATGGCTCGCCACCCGTTCCGCCCAGTATCGCGCGACGCCCGGCCCATTCTTCACATAGTTGAAATCCTCCGCCGGGGCGGTCCATTCGCCGACATTGTTGCGCAGCATCGGCTCGGCATGGCTGGAGCCCATGACGATGGCATAGCGATCGGCCAGCGCGGCGTTGGCGGGATCGGCGTTGAAGGGGCGCGTGATCTTGTGCATCGCCGGCCACAGCAGATTGGCCTTCAGCCGCAGCAGCAGCTCGAACAGCTTTTCATAGCTTTTGGGGCCGAGCGGCGGCTCGCCCGGGGCATGGGTGCCGGCGGCCCAAGGGACGAGGCCCCAATCCTCGTCATTCAGGAAGATGCCGCGATATTTGACCGAGGGCGGGCCGAAGCGGCGGATGCCGGCGGCGACATAGAGGGCGTCGCGGTGCAGCGGCGTCACATCGGCCCACCAGTGCCAGGGCGACACGCCGATGGCGCGGGAAAGCTCATAGGCGCCATAGGCGGTGCCGCGCCGGTCGCTGCCGATCACCAGCAGCGCGCGGGGCACGCCGGGCGCGGGCCGGTCGACGCCGAGGATGAGAAAGCTTTCCCAGGCGCCCTTGAGGCGGCGGACGTCGATCCGCCGCTGCGCCACCAGCCGGTC
>DAMDPH010000291.1:0-1547 GCA_032082785.1 Sphingobium sp.
AGCAGCAGCAGCAGGAAGGCGGCGATGAGGAAGAGGCGGGTGCGGCGCATCCGGTCAGCCCTGCATCTGATATTGTTTGAGCAGGTCGTAGAGCGTCGGCCGGCTGATCCCCAGCAGGCGCGCGGCGGCGGAGATATTGCCGTCGGTGCGGGCGATGGCGCGGCGGATGGCGCGGCGGTCGGCGGCCTCGCGCACGGCCTTAAGATTGAGCGCTTCGCCCGCCACGGCCTGCGCATCGTCGAGGTCGAGATCGGCGGCGGTGACATGGCGCCCCTCGGCCATGATGACCGCGCGCTTGATGCGGTTTTCCAGCTCCCGCACATTGCCGGGCCAGGGCCAGGCGTCGATGGCGGCGAGCGCGTCGGGGGCAAGGCCGCGCAGCTGCGGGTTCATCTCGCGCGCGAAGCGGTTCAGGAAATGGCGCGCCAGCAGCGCCGGGTCGCCGGCGCGATCCTTGAGCGCGGGGATGCGGATGACGATTTCGGCAAGGCGGTAATAAAGATCCTCGCGGAAGCTGCCGGCGGCGATCATCTCCTCCAGATTGCGGTGGGTGGCGCAGAGGATGCGCATATCGCCCTCGCCCGCGCGGCCCCCGCCGGCCCGCTCCCCCGCCCGTTCCTGAAGAAAGCGCAGCAGCCTGGACTGGAGCGGCAGCGGCAGGTCGCCAATTTCGTCCAGGAACAGCGTGCCGCCCTGCGCCTGCTCGATTTTGCCGGCCATGGTGCGGATCGCGCCGCTTGGGTCGTCCTCCCGATGCCCGAACAGTTCGAAGTCCAGCAAAGCCTCGGGGATGGCGGCGCAGTTGATGGCGACGAAGGCGCCATCGCGCCGAGGGCTGGCATCATGGACGCCGCGCGCCAGCAGCTCCTTGCCGGTGCCGCTCGCGCCCAGCAGCATGACCGACACGTCCGCGCCGGCCACGCGTTCGATCGTGCGGGCGACCTCGAGCATTTCGGGCGCGCCGGTGACGATCCGCCCCAGCACCCGGCTTTCCTCCGGCAGTTGCGCCGCCAGCCGGGCATTTTCCTGCTCCAGCCCATGGACGTGAAAGGCGCGGCGGACGATCAGGCCCAGCTCGTCAATGTCGACCGGCTTCTGGTAAAAGTCGAAGGCGCCGCCCGCGATGGCGTCGAGCGCGCTTTCGCGTGCGCCATGGCCGGACGCGACGATCACCTTGGTGTCGGGCTTGATCCGCAAAATCTCGGCCAGCGTCGCAAAGCCTTCGCTGGTGCCGTCCGGGTCTGGCGGCAGGCCGAGGTCGAGCGTGACGACATCGGGCGCCTCCGCGCGCAGCAGCTCGATCGTCTCCTCCCGATCGCCGGCGATGAACAGGCGATAATCCTCATAGGCCCAGCGCAATTGCCGTTGCAGGCCGGGATCATCCTCGACGATCAGCAATTTGGGGCGGGTGTCGCTCATCAGGCGGCCTTTCCGGCGGACCCGGGGCGGGCATGGGGCGCCGCCAGCGGCAGGCGCAGGGTGAAGCGGCTGCCGGCGCCCGGGCGGCTTTCGACATCGATGCGCCCGCCCATCGCCTGCGCCAGCGT
>DAMDPH010000292.1:0-1520 GCA_032082785.1 Sphingobium sp.
TTGGCCCGGCCGAGGCCGATGGCAATCGCCTCGCTGGCGCCGGAGGTGAAGATGCCCGCCCCGTCCCAGCCCAGCGCCGCCGCGATCCGCCCCCGCGCCGCTTCCAGCCGGGCGCGGGCGGCGCGGCCATCGGCATGGGGGCTGGACGGGTTCGCCCACTGGTCCAGCGCCTCCACCATCGCGGCGCGGGCCGGCTCCAGCATCGGCGTGGTGGCGGCATGATCGAGATAGAGACGGTCGCGGGCAGCCACGGAGGATCGGACACTCACAGATAGATTGCGGAAATGGGCGTCGCATCTATATAGACGGTCTGCCGCGCGGCGCCAGCAGGCTTGGCGCGCGTCATCCGCATTCCCAGCCGCCCGCGCGGCCAAGTCCATAACAGGTGCCATGCCCGACGTAATTTTTCCCGGTCCCGAAGGTCGCCTCGAAGGCCGTTTCAGCCCCCCGCCCCGCCCGCGCGCGCCGGTCGCCATGATCCTGCATCCGCATCCGCAGGGCGGCGGCACGATGAACGACCGCATCACCCAGGCGCTCTACAAGACCTTCGTGAAGCGCGGCTTTGCGACGCTGCGCTTCAACTTCCGGGGCGTCGGCCGCAGCCAGGGCACGTTCGACAATGGCATTGGCGAGCTGAGCGATGCCGCCGCCGCGCTCGACTGGGTGCAGAGCTTCCATCCCGAAGCGCAGACGACCTGGATCGCCGGCTTTTCCTTCGGCGCGTGGATCGGCATGCAGCTGCTGATGCGCCGGCCGGAAATTCGCGGCTTCATCTCGGTGGCGCCGCCGGCCAACATGTATGATTTCTCCTTCCTTGCGCCCTGCCCCTCTTCGGGCATCATCGTTCAGGGCGCCGCCGACGAGGTGGTGACCGCGGGCGCGGTGCAGAAGCTGGTGGACAAGCTGCGCACGCAGAAGGGCATCACCATCCATCATGACGAGATCAAGGGCGCGAACCATTTCTTCGAGCATGAGCTGGACCAGCTGATGAAGTCGGTCGACAATTATCTCGACATGCGGCTGGCGCCGGATTCGCCGATCCGCTGATCCGCGTCACAGTCGTGGAATGTCAAAGGGCTGCCCGTCGGGTGGCCCTTTTTCGTTGAGCGCACCGCCCTGCCGCGTTGCGCACCCCATCGCCGGCTGAAGCTGCATTTGGCGGGGCTGAGCTTTTTCGCGCTTGGCGGCGGGGCACAGGGCCGGTAGCCGCGCCGCCATGCCTGATCCGTCCGATCCGTCCGCCTCGCCCGAAACGCTCGACAGCAAGCAACGCCTGATCTGGAGCCGCTATTATAGCGCCTTCATCCCCGCGCCGGCGGGACCGAGCGTTGCCGACCGGCTCAAGGCGGCGAGCGGGGCGATCGGCGGCATCGCCATTACCGGCCTGTTATGCGGGCTGATGCTGGGTCAGGGGCTGGCCCACCCGCTGCTGGTGGCGCCGATGGGCGCGTCGGCGGTGCTGCTGTTCGCGGTGCCCGCCAGCCCGCTGGCGCAGCCCTGGCCGGTGCTGGGCGGCAATA
>DAMDPH010000293.1:0-1506 GCA_032082785.1 Sphingobium sp.
CAGCCGCACCGCCTGCTCCGCCGATCCCCAGGCCAGCGACCAGCCGCTGCCGCCATGGCCATAATTATGCACCACCCGCCTGCCGGCGACCTGCTCCGTCTCGATCCGTGGCCCGGCCGCGCGGAATGGGCGCAGGCAGACGGTCACGCGGAAGATGCGGTCCGGGGTGGCGCGGATGGGAACAGGCAGGGCCGGGTCGAGGCAGGTCGCCGCCCGCACGCCGGGACCGATTGCCAGCGCCGCCGCGCCGCCGATACCGCGCCCGATGAAGCTCCGCCGGTCCATCCTCGCCCCTTCCCGCCAATGATTTCAGGAGGAAGGATTATCGACGCAAGAGCAGCCGCAGGGCAAGACCGGCGAGGGCGCGCTTGATCGAGATTATAGACAAGGCGGCTGCCTGAACATATCAGGAACGACATGGCCGCCCTCTCCGTCCCGCAAAAGCTGGAAATCCTTGCCGACGCCGCAAAATATGATGCGTCCTGCGCCTCGTCCGGCACGACCAAGCGGGATTCGCGCGGCGGCAAGGGCATCGGATCGACCGAGGGGATGGGCATCTGCCACAGCTATGCGCCCGACGGCCGCTGCATCTCGCTGCTCAAGATATTGCTGACCAACAGCTGCATCTTCGACTGCCATTATTGCATCAACCGCCGGTCGAGCGATGTGCGGCGCGCGCGCTTCACCGCGCAGGAAGTGGTGACGCTGACGCTGAACTTCTATCGCCGCAACTATATCGAAGGGCTGTTTCTCTCCTCCGGCATCATCCGCTCGTCCGATTATACGATGGAGCAGCTGGTCGAGGTCGCGCGGTCGCTGCGTGAGGATCATGATTTTCGCGGCTATATCCACCTCAAGACCATCCCCGACGCCGATCCCGAACTGGCGCGGCTCGCCGGCCTCTATGCCGACCGGCTGTCGATCAATGTCGAGCTGCCGACCGACAGCGGGCTGAAGCGGCTGGCGCCTGAAAAGGATGGCGGGCGGATCGACGGGGCGATGGCCGGGCTGCGCGAGGCGATCGACGATGGCAGCGAGGCGCGGCGCAAATATCGCCACGCCCCCCGCTTCGCCCCCGCAGGCCAGTCGACGCAGATGATCGTCGGCGCCGATGCCGCCAATGACAGCGCCATCATTCAGAAGGCCAGCCTCCTTTACGACCGGCACCGGCTGCGCCGCGTCTATTATAGCGCCTTCTCCCCCATCCCCTCCGCCAGCGCGGTGCTGCCGCTGCAACGGCCGCCGCTGATGCGCGAACATCGGCTCTACCAGTCCGACTGGATGATCCGCTTTTACGGCTATTCGGCGGCGGAGATTGCGGATGCGACCGAACCGGACAGCGGTTGCCTGCCGCTCGACATCGATCCCAAGCTGGCCTGGGCGCTGCGGCACCGGGCGAGCTTTCCCGTCGACGTGAACCGCGCGCCGCGCGAAATGCTGCTGCGGGTGCCGGGGCTGGGCGTGAAGGCGGTGGACCGGATCGTCGCCAGCCGGCGGCACCGGCGG